>NZ_JACMYO010000113.1 GCF_020889685.1 Bradyrhizobium oropedii | reverse complement strand
CCCAGAAGCGCGCGCCGCCGAAGCAGGCCGCACCGCGTCCGCCGCCGCAGCCGCTGCCGCAATACCAGCAGCAGCCGCCACCTCCGCCGGCCCAGCAACAGCAGCGGCCGGGCGGGTTGTTCGGCGGATTGTTCGGGAATTGATTGAGCAGCCCGGATCGAGCGAGAGCGCGATCCGGGCTAATTCAATTGCGCTCGGCGATGATCGCCAGCGCGTCGGCGCCCTTGACCGGCTGCGTGGTGTCGAGCTTGCGGAAATCCGCGGGCGCGCCTGATATCGCCTTGTCGAGCAGCGCGCGATAGCGGCGTCGCGAGATTTCGACCGCGCCGAACGTCTTCAGATGCTCGGTCACATATTGCGTGTCGAGCAGCTCGAATCCGCCGGCGATCAACCGTGCCACCAGATGCACCAGCGCGACCTTCGATGCATCGCGTTCGGTGTGAAACATGCTTTCGCCGAAGAAGGCGCGACCGAGGCTGACGCCGTAGAGGCCGCCGACCAGATTGTCGTCCTGCCAGACCTCGACGCTGTGGCAATGGCCCGACGCGTGCAGCCCGACATAGAGATCGCGGATGCGCTTGTTGATCCAGGTGTCGTCGCGGCCAGGCTGCGGCGCCGCGCAACCGGCGATTACGGCCTTGAACGCGGTATCGACGGTGACCGTGAACAGGTCCGAGCGCACGGTGCGCGCCAGGCGGGAGGCGACACGGAAGCCGTCGAACGGAATCACGCCGCGCAATTCGGGCTCGACCCAGAACAGGGTCGGATCGTCGGCGCTCTCCGCCATCGGGAAGATGCCGCAGGCATAGGCGCGCAGCAGCACCTCGGGCGTGATCTCGGAGGAGGCGGAGTCGCGAGCCGTCATCCCCCGAGGATAGCAAACCACGGCCGGTCTTGCGATGGGGCCCGCGATCACGGTCGCGACGTGTTGACGAAATGCGCCGGTTCCTCCACAAGCCGCGCCATTCGGCCGCAGCCACCCGAGACGGACTGCGCGGCCGTGCTACATTGCAACAAAAAGATGGCGCCGCCGCCGGGACTTGTCGGGGACTTGTCGGGGACTTGGCGGCTTGCGCGCCCGACAATCAAAACACGTGAGGGGGACGCTGCATGAAGTCGTCATGGCGGACGTTTGCGCCGTTGCTGGTCTGGCTGGTGATCTATCTGGTGCCAGTGCCATCGGGGCTGAACGCCAATCAGTGGCACTATTTTGCGGTGTTCGCCGCCGTCATCACCGGACTGATCCTCGAATCGATGCCGGTCGGTGCGGTGGGCCTGATCGGCCTGACGGTTGCCGGCGTCGGCGGCTATGTCGAGCCCGATCCGAACAAGTCGCTGCGCTGGATGCTCGCTGGCTTTTCCGAGAGCACGGTGTGGCTGATCGTCGGCGCCTTCGTGTTCTCGATCGGTTACCGCAAGAGCGGGCTCGGCCGCCGGCTGGCGCTGCTGCTGGTGCGGGGGCTGGGCCGCCGCACTATCGGGCTCGGCTATGCGGTGGCGTTCTCCGATCTCGTGCTGGCGCCGGCGACGCCGTCCAACACCGCGCGCTCGGGCGGCACCATCTATCCGATCGTCAGCAACATCCCGCGCATCTATGGCTCCGAGCCCGGGCCGACCGCGGGCAAGATCGGCACCTTCGTGATGTGGACGGCGTTTGCGACCACCGCCGTCACCAGCTCGCTGTTCCTGACCGCGCTGGCGCCGAACGCCGCCGCGCTGTCGATCGCCAAGAAGCTCGTCAATATCGAGGTCGGCTGGTCGCAATGGTTCATCGGCTTCGCGCCGCTCGGTATCCTCTTGCTGCTGCTGGTGCCGCTGCTCAGCTACGTCATATGTCGGCCCGAGATCAAGGAGAGCCCGGAGATCGTGACCTGGAGCGAGGGCGAGCTCGCCAAGATGGGGCCGCCGTCGCGGCACGAATGGATCATGGCGGTGCTGGTGCTGCTCGCGATGTTCCTCTGGATCTGCGGCTCCAATCCCAATATCAGCGTGCCGCTGCTCGGCTCGAACTTTATCAACGCGACCACGGTGGTGTTCGTCGTGATCTCGCTGATGCTGCTGTCAGGCGTGATCGCCTTCGAGGACATCGTCGCCGAGAAGAGCGCGTGGGAGGTATTCTTCTATTTCACCTCGCTGCTCACGCTGTCGTCGGGCCTCAACGAGATCGGCTTCATCAAATGGGTGGCCGAGGGCTATGCGAAGCCGCTCGCGGGTACGTCGCCGCTGGTCGGGATGATCCTGCTCGTCACCTTCTTCTTCTGGATCCACTATTTCTTCTCGAGCATCACCTCGCATACCGCCGCCGTGCTGCCGGTGGTGCTCGCCGTCGGCTCCAGCATTCCCGGCCTGTCGGTGCAGACCCTGATGCTGCTGTGCGTCTATTCGCTCGGGCTGATGGGCGTGATCTCGCCCTACGCCACGGGACCGGCGCCGATGTATTACGGCAGCGGCTATATCGGCAAAGGCGACTTCTGGAAATTCGGGCTGATATTCGGCCTGATCTACTTTGCCGGATTGTTGCTGATCGTGTTGCCCTGGTTACAGACGATCGGGTAAAATAGCCACAATCCAGCGTGAAACAGCGCTCGACCGGGAAGGAGGGGCCATCCTTTCCGATTCTTAACGCGCTTTGTCAGACGGAAGCGATCAAAATGCTTCCTCGAATGTGGCGCGCGCGGATTCTAGGGGACACATAGAGCCGCGCGAGCTCGTTCGTGTTTCTTCGTGGGCAAGTTATGGACCAGCATGTAAAAGACCCGTCGATCGTGGCGCCCGAGCAAACCAGGCGGCCGTCGCGTTGGCGAGGGTTTCTGACCGGATGTCTCGTGCTGGCGGTGCTTGCCGGCATCGTCTGGTGGACGCGGCAACAGGCCGCGCCGCCGCAGGCCGGCGGCGGGCGCAATGCCGGGCCGATGTCGATCGTGCCGGAGACCATCGGCAAGGGCGATATCGGCGTCAGCCTGAATGCGCTCGGCACCGTGACGTCGCTCGCGACCGTGACGATCCGGAGCCAGATCAGCGGCTACCTGATGAAGATCGATTTCAAGGAGGGCGACGAGGTCAAGAAGGGCGACCTGATCGCCGAGATCGATTCGCGCCCCTATGAGGCGACGCTGGCGCAGGCCAAGGGCACGCTGGCGCGCGACGAGGCGCAACTGAAGGGCGCCCAGGTCGATCTCACGCGCTATCAGGGCCTCGCCACCCAGAACGCTGTGCCGCACCAGACGCTCGATACCCAGGTCGCGCTGGTCGCGCAGTATCAGGGCACGGTGGAAGCCGACCGCGCCGCGGTGAAGTCGGCCGAAGTGAACCTGCAATATTGTCACATCGTGTCGCCCATCAATGGGCGCGTCGGACTGCGCCAGGTCGACCTCGGCAATTACGTGACGCCGGGCGACACCAACGGCCTCGTCGTGATTACGCAGCTCGAGCCGATCAGCGTGCTGTTCACGCTGCCGGAGGACAATCTGCAGGCGGTCGCCAAGCGGTTGAAGGAAGGCGCCGTGCTGCCGACGGCGGCCTATGACCGCAGCGGCGCCAACAAGCTCGCCGAAGGATCGCTGCAGACCTTCGACAGCCAGATCGATGCGACCACCGGCACGATCAAGCTGCGCGCCCAGTTCGAGAACGAGAAGCGGACGCTGTATCCGAACCAGTTCGTCAACATCCGCCTGCTGCTCGATACCCACAAGGATGCCACCACGATGTCGACCGCCGGCATCCAGCGCGGCGTCCCCGGCACCTTCGTCTATCTCGTCAACGCCGACAGCACGGTGTCGGTACGGCCGGTCAAGATCGGCGTCACCGATGGCGACCGCGTCGAGGTGCTATCGGGGTTGGTGCCCGGCGATCGCATCGTGATCGACGGCGCCGACAAGCTGCGCGAGGGCGCAAAGGTGGTGGTGCGCTCAGCCGGCGATACCACGAACCCGGCCGCCGCAGCCAAGGGCGCCGCGAACGGGGCTTCCAAGGGTGACGTCAGGGGAGACGCCAAGGGTGACAGCAAGGATGGCGCCGATCCCGACAAGGCGGGAGGCGGCAACCACAAGCGTTCCGAGGACGGGCAGAAGAAATGAACCCGTCGCGGCCATTCATCCTGCGGCCGGTGGCGACGACCCTGATGATGATCGCCATCATGCTGTCGGGCATGCTGGCGTTCAGATTCCTGCCCGTCGCGGCCCTGCCTGAGGTCGACTATCCGACCATCCAGGTGCAGACCTTCTATCCGGGCGCCAGTCCGGACGTGATGACCTCGTCGGTGACGGCGCCGCTCGAGGTGCAGTTCGGCCAGATGCCGAATCTGAACCAGATGAGCTCGGTGAGCTCCGCAGGCTCGTCCGTCATCACGCTGCAATTCGGCCTGTCGATCTCGCTCGACGTCGCCGAGCAGGAGGTGCAGGCCGCGATCAACGCGGCGGGCAACCTGTTGCCGTCGGACCTGCCGGCGCCGCCGATCTACGCCAAGGTCAATCCGGCCGACGCACCGATCCTGACGCTTGGCCTGAGCTCGAAGACCATGCCGCTGACGCAGGTGCAGGATTTCGTCGACACGCGGCTGGCGCAGAAGATCTCGCAGCTGCCCGGCGTCGGCCTCGTCAGCATCAGCGGCGGCCAGCGGCCCGCGGTGCGCATCCAGGCCGACATCCGCAAGCTTGCGGCCTACGGCCTCAACATCGACGATCTCCGCACCACGCTCGGCAACGCCAACGTCAACACGCCGAAGGGCAATTTCGACGGCGCGATGCGGTCCTACACCATCAACGCCAACGACCAGATCCGGAATGCCAGCGACTACCGCTCGCTGATCATCGCCTACAAGAACGGCTCGCCGGTCCGCCTCAGCGATGTCGGCAACGTCGTCGACGGCGCGCAGAACGACAAGCTCGGCGCCTGGATGAACGAGACGCCGGCGATCATCCTGAACATCCAGCGCCAGCCCGGGGCCAACGTGATCTCGGTGGTGCAGGGCATCAAGGATCTGCTGCCGCAGTTGCAGGCGACGCTGCCGGCCGCGATCGACCTCAACATCCTGACCGACCGTACCGTGACGATCCGGGCCTCGGTCCGCGACGTCGAATACGAGCTGTCGCTCGCGGTCGTGCTGGTCGTGCTCGTGATCTTCGTGTTCCTGCGCTCGACCCGCGCCACGCTGATCCCGAGCCTCTCGGTGCCGCTCTCGCTGGTCGGCACGCTCGGGGCGATGTATCTGTTCGGCTTCAGCCTCAACAATCTGTCGCTGATGGCGCTGACGATCGCGACCGGTTTCGTGGTCGACGATGCCATCGTCGTGATCGAGAACATCTCGCGCTATATCGAGGAGGGCGAACCGCCGCTCGAGGCGGCTTTGCGCGGCTCCGAGCAGATCGGCTTCACCATCATCTCGCTGACGGTATCGCTGATCGCGGTGCTGATCCCGCTGTTGTTCATGGGCGACGTCGTCGGCCGCCTGTTCCGCGAATTCGCCATCACACTGTCGGTCACGATCCTGATCTCCGCCGTGGTGTCGCTGACCTTGGTGCCGATGGCCTGCGCAAAGCTCCTGAAGCCGGAGAGCATGGCGCGCGAGAACACCTTCCAGCGGCTCAGCCGGGTCGGGTTCGATCATGTCATCGCGATCTACGCCCGGATGCTCAACTGGGTGCTGGATCGCCAGACGCTGGTGCTGCTGGTCGCGCTCGCCACCTTTGGCCTCACGGCGCTGCTCTATGTCGTCATCCCGAAGGGCTTCTTCCCGGTGCAGGACACCGGCGTGATCCAGGCGATCTCGGAGGCGCCGCAATCCGTGTCCTATGCGGCGATGGCGGAGCGGCAGCAGCGGCTCGCCAGCGCGATACTGAAAGATCCAGACGTCGAGAGCCTGTCGTCCTTCATCGGCGTCGACGGCACCAACACCACGCTCAACAGCGGCCGCATCCTGATCAATCTGAAGCCGCGTGAGCAGCGCAAGGCCGGCGTCGCGACGGTGATGGACCGGATCAAGGCGAGCACGGCTGCGCTGACCGGCATCACGCTCTATATGCAGCCGGTGCAGGATCTTACCATCGAAGGCACGGTGAGCCGGACGCAGTACCAGTTCATCCTGCAGGACGCCGATCCGAACGAGCTTGCGGAATGGACGCCGAAGCTGGTCGACAAGCTCAGGCAATTGCCCGAGCTCAGCGACGTCACCAGCGATATCTTCGCGCAGGGGCTCTCGGTGTTCGTCGACATCGACCGCGACCAGGCGGCGCGGTTCGGCATCACGCCGGCGACGATCGACAACGCGCTGTACGATTCCTATGGCCAGCGCATCGTCTCCACCGTCTTCACCAATTCGAACCAGTACCGTGTCATCCTCGAGGCCGATCCGTCGCTGCAGAATTCGCTGGATTCTCTGTCCTCGATCTACCTGCCGTCATCGGTGGGCTCGACCCCGGTGCCGCTGTCGGTCATGGCCAGGATGCGGGTCGAGACCGCGCCGCTGCAGGTCTCGCATCTCGGCCAGTTCCCGTCGGCAACGGTCTCGTTCAATCTTGCCCCGGGTGCCTCGCTCGGCGGGGCGGTGACCGCGATCAAGCAGGCGCAGGCCGACATCAACCAGCCGCTCGGCATGATCACGAGCTTCCAGGGCGCGGCACTGGCGTTCCAGTCCTCGCTCGCCAACCAGCTGTTCCTGATCCTGGCCGCGATCATCACCGTCTATATCGTGCTCGGCGTGCTCTATGAGAGTTTCATCCACCCGCTGACCATCCTCTCGACGCTGCCGTCGGCCGGCATCGGCGCATTGCTGGCGCTGATGATGGCGGGGCAGGACCTCACGATCATTGCGATCATCGGCATCATCCTGCTGATCGGCATCGTGAAGAAGAATGCGATCATGATGATCGACTTCGCGCTCGATGCCGAACGCAACGAGGGCAAGCCGCCGCGCGAGGCGATCTACCAGGCCTGCCTGCTGCGCTTCCGGCCGATCATCATGACGACGATGGCGGCTGTCCTCGGCGCGCTGCCGCTGATGCTCGGCAGCGGCGCCGGATCCGAGCTGCGGCATCCGCTCGGCATCTCCATCGTCGGCGGCCTCCTGGTGAGCCAGATGCTGACGCTGTTCACGACGCCGGTGATCTATCTCTGGTTCGATCGCCTCGCGCTGCGGTTTGCCGGGCGGGCGGACGAGGTCGGCGAGGCGAGCGGGTCGCGTTGAGCCATGGATCCGTCAGCGCCCTTCATCCGCCGGCCGGTCGCAACCACGCTGGTGACCTTCGGGCTTGCGGCGGCCGGCATTGTCGCGTTCTTCAAGCTGCCGGTGTCGCCGCTGCCGCAGGTGGATTTCCCGACCATCTCGGTGCAGGCAACATTGCCCGGGGCCAGCCCGCAGGACGTCGCGACCACGGTCGCCAGCCCGCTTGAACGGCATCTCGGCCAGATCGCCGACGTCACCGAGATGACGTCGTCGAGCTCGGTCGGCTCGACCCGGATCACGCTGCAGTTCGGGTTGAACCGCGACATCAACGGCGCGGCGCGCGACGTGCAGGCCGCGATCAACGCGGCGCGCGCCGATCTGCCGACCAGCCTGCGCAGCAACCCGACCTACCGCAAAGTCAATCCGGCCGATGCGCCGATCCTGATCCTGACGCTGACGTCGGACACGCTGACGCGCGGCGACCTCTACGACGCCGCCTCCACGGTGCTGGCGCAGAAGCTGTCGCAGGTCGAGGGCATCGGCGAGGTCGTGGTGGGCGGCAGCTCGCTGCCCGCCGTCCGCGTCGATCTGATCCCGCAGGCGGTCTACAAATACGGCATCGGTCTGGAAGATGTTCGTGCGGCGTTGTCCAGCGCCAACGCCCACAGCCCCAAGGGCGGCATCGATGTCGGCGACCAGCGCTACCAGGTCTACGCCAACGACCAGGCCAACAAGGCCGATGACTACAAGTCGCTGATCGTGGCCTATCGCAACGGCGCGCCGGTTCATCTTTCCGACATCGGCGAGGTGGCCGACGGCGTCGAGAACCTGCGCAATTCCGGGCTCGCCAACGGCAAGCCCGCGGTGCTGATCATCCTCTACCGCCAGCCGAACGCCAACATCATCTCGACGGTCGATCTGGTGAAGGGGCTGATGCCGCAGTTGCAGGCATCGGTGTCGCCGGCGATCGACATCGGCCTCGCGGTGGATCGTTCGACGACGATCCGCACTTCGCTCAGGGACGTCGAACGGACGCTCGTCCTGGCCGTGCTGCTGGTCATCATCGTGGTGTTCGCGTTCCTGCGCAATCTGCGCGCCACCTTCATTCCGGTGGTGGCGGTGTCGGTGTCGCTGGTCGCGACCTTCGGGGCGATGTACCTGATCGGCTACAGCCTCGACAATCTGTCGCTGATGGCGCTGACGGTCGCGACCGGCTTCGTGGTCGACGATGCCATCGTGGTGCTGGAGAACGTCACCCGCTACATCGAGGAGGGCCTGAGCCCGTTCGAGGCGGCATTGAAGGGCGCCAACGAGGTCGGCTTCACCGTGCTGTCGATGAGCATCTCGCTGATCGCGGTGTTCATCCCGATCCTGTTGATGGCCGGTATCGTCGGGCGGCTGTTCCGCGAATTCGCGATGACGATCTCGATCTCGATCCTGATCTCGCTTGCGGTCTCGCTGGCGACCACCCCGATGATGTGCGCCGTGTTGCTCAAGCCGGACAGCGGCGGCCACGGCCGGCTGTATTGGGCCAGCGAGCGCTTCTTCGAGGCGATGCTGAATTTCTACCGCAAGACGCTCAGCGCGGCGCTGGAGCATCCGCTGTCGGTGATGCTGGTGCTGGCGGCGGTGTTCGGCCTCAACTTCTATCTCTACGACGTGATTCCGAAAGGCTTCTTCCCGCAACAGGACACCGGGCGGCTGGTCGGTTCGATCCAGGCCGACCAGAGCGTATCGTTCCAGCTGATGCAGCAGAAGCTTGCGCAGTTCGTCGGCATCATCAAGCGCGATCCGGCGGTGGAGACCGTGGTCGGCTTCACCGGCGGCGGGCAGACCAATTCCGGATTCGTGTTCGTCTCGTTGCGCCCGCTCGACCAGCGCAAGATCGGCGCCGACGGCGTGATCTCACGGCTGCGCCGGGAGATGGCGGTGGTGCCCGGCGCGAGCCTGTTCCTGCAGGCGGTGCAGGATATCAGGGTCGGGGGCAGGGCCTCGAACGCGCAGTATCAGTACACGCTGCAGGGATCGACGCTGGAAGAGCTCAACGAATGGACGCCGAAGATCGCGGCGGCCTTGCAGCGCGATGCGAACCTTGCCGACGTCAACAGCGACCAGCAGAACAAGGGCCTGGAGTCCGATCTCGTGATCGACCGCGATGCCGCGGCCCGGCTCAGCATCACGGTCAGCCAGATCGACAACACCCTCTACGACGCCTTCGGCCAGCGTCAGGTGTCAACCATCTATGTCGCGCGCAACCAGTACCACGTCATCATGGAGGTCGCGCCGCGCTACTGGCAGAACCCGGAGACGCTGAAGGACGTCTATATCAGCACGTCGGGCGGATCGGTCGGCGGCTCGCAATCGACCAACGCGGTGGCGGGCACCGTGGTGGCGCCGGGAACCTCGAGCGCGGCCAGTTCAGCCAATGCCCAGGCCGCGCGCAATCAGGCCACCAATTCGATCGGCTCGACCGGGAAGGGCGCGGCCTCAACCGGATCGGCGGTCTCGACCAACAGCGAGACCATGATCCCGCTGTCGGCGGTCGCGGCGTTCAAGCAGGGCGCGACACCGCTTGCGGTCAATCACCAGGGCCTCCTGGTCGCCAACACCATCTCGTTCAACCTGCCACCGAACGTCTCGCTGAGCACCGCGGTCAGCAGCGTCGAGGCGACGATGAACCGGATCGGCGTCCCGGCCACGATCCGCGGCACGTTCCAGGGCTCGGCGAAGGCGTACCAGGATTCGCTCGACAACCAGCCGTTCCTGATCCTGGCCGCGATCATCACGATCTACATCGTGCTGGGGGTGCTCTATGAGAGCTACGTCCACCCGCTGACCATCTTGTCCACATTGCCCTCCGCAGGTGTGGGCGCCTTGCTGGCGCTGATGGCATTCAAGACCGAGTTCAGTATCATGGCGCTGATCGGCGTCATCCTGCTGATCGGCATTGTGAAGAAGAACGCCATCATGATGATCGACTTCGCGCTGGAGGCGGAACGCAAGCGCGGGCTGGAGCCGCTCGAGGCGATCCGAGAGGCCTGCCTGCTGCGCTTCCGTCCGATCATGATGACGACGATGGCCGCGCTGCTCGGCGCCGTCCCGCTGGCGATCGGCATGGGCGACGGCGGCGAGCTGCGGCAGCCGCTCGGCATCGCCATCGTCGGCGGCCTGATCCTGAGCCAGGTCCTGACGCTCTACACGACGCCGGTCATCTACCTCTATCTCGACCGGTTCCGCCTGTGGGCCCTGCGCGTTCGCCGTGGCGGCGCCGTGCGGATGCCGGGCTCCTCACTTCAACCGGGCGAGTAAATGCCGACAGGTGCAGCGTTGCGAAATTTTCGGAAGTTGCAGAAACCGGCCCGGTTTCTGCGCGTGGCGGCGTTCGGCGGCCTCAGCCTTGGTTTGTCGGGATGCATCCCCGGGCTTGAGAAGCCCGAGCTCAGTCTCGAGGTGCCGGCGAGCTATCGGGCCGCGGCGAAGGGCGATGCTGACGCGGCCGTTCCGGCGCTCGCCTGGTGGCGCGGCTTCCGCTCGCCCGAGCTGACCGGGCTGATGGAGTCCGCGCAGCTCTATAATCTCGATATCGCGGTGGCGATCGCCCAGATCGTGCAGGCCGACGCGCAGGCCGGCGTGTCCGGCGCCGCGCTGCTGCCGTCGATCTCGGGATCGGCGAATGCCGAGCGTCAGCGAGTGGCCACGGGATCGAGTTCATCGCTTGGTGGAGGCACCACCTTCTCGCAGTTCAGTCTCGGGCTGAGCGCGAGCTACATCGTGGATTTCTGGGGCAAGAACCGCGCGACGCTGTCGGCGTCGGAGGAGAGCGCGACGGTTTCCCGCTACAATCGCGAAGTGGTCGCGCTGACCACGATGGCGACAGTGGCCAACACCTATTTCCAGGTGCTGGCGGCGCAGGACCAGATCAAGGCCACCCGCCGCAATCTGGCGGCGGCCGAGCGCATCCTCGCTCTGATCAAGTCGCAATTCGCCGGCGGCACCGCCTCGCAACTCGATCTGTCGCAGCAGGAGGCGCTGGTCGCCACGCAGCGCGCGGCGATCCCGCCGCTCGAGGTGACGCTGGGGCAGAACACCGCCGCGCTCGCGGTGCTGGTGGCGCGTGCGCCAGCCGATTTCAATGTGCGCGGCGGCAGCACCACGCAGATCGCGGTGCCGCGCATCACGCCGGGAATGCCGTCGGAATTGCTCTACCAGCGGCCCGACGTCCGTCAGGCCGAGGCACAGCTCGCGTCGTCCAATTTCAGCGTCGATGCGGCGCGCGCCGCGTTCTTCCCGCAGATCCAGTTGACCGGGACCACGGGCTTCCAGAGCGCGGCGCTGGTCTCGCTGTTCGCGCCGGGCGCCTGGTACTACACGCTGGCCGCCGGGCTGACCCAGCCGCTGTTCGACGGTTTCCTGCTGGAGAGCCAGTTCAAGCTCGCCAAGGGCCAGCAATTGCAGTACCTGCAGGCCTATCGCAAGGCGGTGCTGTCGGCCTTCGCTGACGTTGAGAAGGCGCTGATCGCGCTGCAGAAGTATACGTTGCAGGAGCGGTTGCAGTCCGAGGTCGTCGCCGCCTCGCGCAAGGCGTTCGAGGTCGCCGAGACGCAGCTGCGCGGCGGCACGGTCAATCTCATCACGGTGCTTCAGACGCAGCAGACGCTGTTCACGGCCGAAAACAATCTGGTCACGGTGCGGCTCAACAAGCTGCTCGCGGCCAGCAGCCTGTTCCAGGCGCTCGGCGGCGGCTGGACACCCGCCGGGACGCTTGCGGCGGCGGCGCAATGAGGTCGGCCATGCAGCGCTTCCTGACACTGTTCGTTATTGCCCTCGTCGTCGCGCTGGGTGCGCCGGCCGGCACGGCCCGCGCGCAGCAGCGGCCGCCCAACAGCGTTCCGCTCGCCTTCGGCATGAGTGTCGACCAGGCCAGCCAGTCGCTGGGCGTTTCCCTGAATTACGTTCGCGGCACGCCGGGCAATGAGTTGTTCGTCGCGCTGCCCAATGTCAGGGGCAGCGTGCTGTCGCGGCGCAGCGACGGGCTCTATCTGCAATTCGGCAAGGGACGCCTGATCGCCTGGAAGGGCGATTGGGGGACCATTCCGCAATGAGGGCTTTGCCATGACCGCCATCATCAGAGGACTGATCGCCTGCGCCGCCATCGCGCTCAGCGCGGCGGCTGCGTCGGGCCAGGAAGCGGCCCGGCCGCTGCGTTACGGCAGCACCGGCGGTGCCTATTTCGACGGCAGGAACGACGACCGCGATTTCCGCAGTAACGGCTCGTTTCCCGGCAGCTTTGCCGCCAATCCCTTCAGCGCGGGTTTCGGCGCGGCGGGCCTGTTCGGCTCGACGCCATATCACTCGGCGCGGCCGTATCCGTCGCAGGTGACCTTTGGTGCGCCGTGTCAGGATTGCCGTCCGTATCGCACGCGGCGGCACCGCGATCGGCACGATTGATGCGTCAGGGGGAGGCGCGCGTCTCAAGGGCTTGACGTGTTTTCTTCACGCGAACCGGTGCCCACTTCGCTCGAAAACGCTTTAGCCCTTGCGCAAGAGATCGTCGATGATGCGCGGCTTCATCCAGCCGGCCTTGTCGATGATTTCCCTGCGCAGCGTATCCTTTTCCATCTCATACTGTTCGTGCGGGATGTCGCGCCCGCCGGTGGCGGCGATTCCGAACGTCTCGAGCAGCGCGTTGTGCCGCGCCTTCCACTCGGTCACATGCTCGATCATGATTTGCGTCACGGCCGGAAGGAAGCCGGGATGGCCGGCCAGGCCGCATGACTCCGTGGTCTGCGGATCGCCCGCCAGCATGATCACGTTCCACTCGTCGTAGCCGATCAGATCCATCTGGCCGTAGAGAAACCCGCCATGCGGCCCATCCCAGATCTTCTGGTCGATGACCAGGAACGGCACCGCGTTGCAGTGGCCGTGGCGCGCCGTCATGTCGCGGTTGAAGGTCTCGGTGCGCTCTTGCAGCCGTTTGTTGGCCGCAGCGAACACGGCGAGCCGATTGTCCGCCGTCGGCACGATGCTGGCGGCGTCATCAGGCGCGAAGCCGGCATCGCGCAGCATCGACCCGATCCGTGGATCATCCCACTGCTTCTTGTGAAAGGCAGGCGCCGCGCCGTCGGCGCCCTGTGCCGGACGCTCGGCCTCCTTGAGCTCGCCCGAGGCTTCCTGCTTCTTTCCGAAAACCACCCTGCGACCGAACATCGCGTGCGTTCCTGGCAAGCTGGGTGCAAAGCATGGCAAACAATGCCCAGATTTGTCTTAACCGGGTCCGGGCGGCTGGCTGCGATCGAACAACAAGGTGACGCGGCCGTTAAGGCCAACGTGAAAAATCGACCAATCAGCCACCGGCAGTAGCCTAACTGGCGGCGACGCTTGTCGATTTTGCCGGCGCCGCGGTGACGCGGGCAAACCGGACCACGAAGCGGGTGCCCTTGTGGCTCGGGTCGCGCTCGACGTTGGCGTCGAGCTTGACGGCCATTGCCGCGACGATGCGCTGGCCCATGCCGGTGCCGCGCGGGTCGGCCTTGTCGGAGTAGCCCACGCCTTCATCGCTGATCGCGAGCTGGACATCGTTCGCCAGCGGCCTCAGCTCGACATGGATCGGGCCGGCGCCGTCGGGATAGGCGTATTTGACGGCGTTCATCACCAGCTCGTTGACGATGATGCCGATCGCAACCGCGCGATCGGGATCGATCTCGACCGGGTCGGCCTTTAGCGTCAGCCGCGACATCTTGTTGCCTTCGGCCGATCGCCTGAGATCCTCGAGCAGCGCCTCGAGATACTGGTTGAGCATCACCGTCTTGAAGTCGTGCGAGGTGTAGAGGCGGCGGTGCACCTGCGCGACGGCGGCGACACGGCCCATCGCATTGGTGAGCGCCGCCTTGACATCCTGCTGGGTCGAGGAATTGGCTTGCAGATGCAGCAGCGAGGCAATGATCTGCAACGAATTGCCGACGCGATGGTTGACCTCGCGCAGCAGAACTTCGCGCTCGGCGGCAAGCGCGGCGTAGCGGTCGCGTGAGGCGTGCACCTCGGCTTCGGCCTCGTCGCGCGCTTTCTGGATCGCGGCGCGCCGGACCGCGCCGTTCACCGCGACCTGGAGCAGGGGGATGAATTCGCCCCTGACGTCCTTGACCAGATAGTCCGCCGCGCCGGCCTTCAGCGCGGTGACGGCAATCGCCGAATCCTGCGAGGCGGTGACGAACACCACCGGCGGCGCGTCCGGAATCTTGAGGATCTGCTCCAGCGTCTCCAGCCCATCGAAGCCGGGCATGACCTGATCGAGCGCGACCACGTCGATGCCGCCCTGGGCGAGCCGGTCGAGGCCTTCCTGGCCGCTTGCGGCGTGCACGACCTTGTAGCCCGCGCGCGTCAGCCCGCGTTCGACCAGGCGCGCCAGCGCCGCGTCGTCGTCGATGTAGAGCAGTGTCGGCGTTGCGCTGGTCATATGGAAGCTGGCGGCACCTGAATCACGGAAAAGAACAGGCCAAGCTGGCGAATGGCGTTGGCAAAGCTTTCGTAGTTGACCGGCTTGGTGATGTAGACGTTGCAACCGAGTTCGTAGCAACGCTTGATCTCATGGGAGTCGTCGGTCGTGGTCAACACGACCACCGGCGTCGACTTGAGATACTTGTTTTCCTTGACCCGCTTCAGAATGTCGATGCCGGTCATGTCAGGCAGATTGAGATCAAGCAGGATGAGCAGAGGCTGGCCCTTGCGCTCGACCGCGCTGCCATCCCGGCCGAACAGGTAGTTCACGGCCTCTGTACCGTTGGTGAACGGGATGATCTCATTGTTGACACCTGAGCGCCGGATATTCCGCTCAATCAGGCGGGCATGGCCCTCGTCGTCCTCGATCATGATGATGGTGACTGGATCGCTCATGACGCCTTTTCCCGGTTCTTGCCTGACCATTTGATAGGCAGCGTGATGGTGAATGTGCTGCCTTTGTGAAGTTCCGATGCTACCGACATGGTGCCGCCCAGTCTGCGCACAAGTGCGCGGACATGGGCAAGCCCGATGCCTTGACCGGGCTTGTCCTGGGTTCCGGCGCGGCGGAACAGATCGAAAATGCGCTGGTGGTCCTTGGGATCGATGCCGCGGCCGTTGTCCGTGACCTCGAAGATCGCAAAGCCGAGCTTGGTGCGGCCTTCGATCGAGATCTCGCCGGGGACGCCGTTCCTGAGGTACTTGAGCGCGTTGTCGATCAGGTTGGAGAAGATCTGTTCCAGCGCGAGGCGGTCGCTGACGATCTTGGGCAACGCGCCGACCTCGACGGTCGCATTGGCCTCGACCGCCTGGTGAGCGACCGTCTTGACGATGCCGTCGATCAGCTCGCGGAGGTCGACGCGTTCGGGCTTGAACTCACGGCGGCCCTCGCGGGTGAGATTGAGGATCGCACTGATTAGGCGGTCCATCTTGGCGATCGACGATTTGATGAAGCTGAGCGATTCGCTGAAATCGTCGGACAGCTGCTTGTCGGAGCCTTCGAGCTCGGGCTCGGCCACGTCAGTGGCGTCTTCCGGCATCGCCGGCGCGAGCGACGCGGTGCGATTGAGCGTCGCGATGCGCTTGAAGATGTCGCCGCGCAGCTCTTCCAACTCGCTGGTGAAGCCCATGATGTTGACCAGCGGCGAGCGCAGATCGTGGCTGACGATATAGGCGAAGCGCTGGATCTCCTCGTTGGCCTCGCGCAGGTCCGCGGTGCGCTCGTCGACGATGGTTTCGAGATTGACGTTGCTGTCGCGCAGCCTGGCTTCGGCCTCGTCGCGCGCCCGCGAGGATTGCCGCAGCAGCACCAGCGAAAGCGCGGCGAGCGCCAGCACCATACAGGAGCCTGCGATCGTGACGGAGGAGGCCAGCACCTGGGTCCTGTCCGCGGTCGCAGTGCGCATCGCCAGCAGGCGATCCTCCTCGGTGCGCATGTCGCGGCCGATCCCGGCGATCGCCTCCAACGCATCGGCCGATGTGCCCTTGCGCAGGATGTCGATGCTGGTCGCCGTGTCGTTATGCTTGACGCGCTCGATGCTGAGGGCGAAGTCGGCCAGTCGTTGCTCGACGGCGGCCTTGAGCTTCGCGGCATTGGCGACCTGCACCGGATTATCGACCGTCATCATCTGGAGATGGCCGAGCGCGGAGGGGAGGCCTGCCGCCGCGGACTGGTATTCGGACAGGTATTGCGGTGCCGATGTCAGCAGATACGCCCTGGTTGCGCTTTCGGCGCGCCTGACGTCAAGCAGCAGGTTGGCAACCTGGCTCTCGACCTCGACCGTATGGACGACCAGGGCATTGTCCTCACGCGCCTTGTTGACCAACAGAACGGACGCCACGCTGACCGCGACCAGCACGAAAAATCCCGCCGAGAGGAGCAGGATCTGCAACGTGGACCGGCGTCGTGAAACAGGCGTCACGACAGTCTCTTTGCGGGAGCGGGATTCAATGCGTCCCCGTGGAAAGCCAATAACCCTATAGTACGTTTGAACTGGGCCTGGGTTCCACGGAGTTCCGAACTATTTTGGGGCGTCGGATGGCTGGCCCGCGAGGTACTGCTCCAGCCAGTGGATGTGGTAGTCGCCTTCGATGATGTCGGGCTCGCGCACCAATGCGCGGAACAGCGGCAGCGTCGTCTCGATCCCGTCGACCACCATCTCGTCCAGCGCCCGGCGCAGCCGCATCAGGCATTCGCCGCGGGTCTTGCCGTGCACGATCAACTTGCCGACCAGCGAGTCGTAATAGGGCGGGATCACGTAGCCCTGATAGACGGCGGAATCGATCCGCACGCCGAGGCCGCCGGGCGGATGGAATTGCGTGATTCGTCCGGGCGAGGGACGGAAGGTCTGCGGGTTCTCCGCGTTGATGCGGCACTCGATGGCGTGGCCGATGATCGCGATGTCGCTCTGCTTGGCCGGAAGGTCGCCGCCGGCGGCAATCCGGATCTGCTCCAGCACCAGATCGATATCGGTGATGCTTTCGGTGACGGGATGCTCGACCTGGATGCGGGTGTTCATTTCGATGAAATAGAACTCGCCGTCCTCGTAGAGGAATTCGATGGTGCCGACGCCGAGATACTTCATGTCCCGCATCGCCTTGGCGCAGGTCTCGCCGATCCTGGCGCGCGCGGCCGCCGCGAGTACGGGCGAGGGGCCTTCCTCCCAGACCTTCTGGTGACGGCGCTGCAGCGAGCAGTCGCGCTCGCCGAGATGGATAGCGCCGCCGCGGCCGTCGCCGAGAATCTGGATCTCGATGTGGCGCGGCTTCTGTAGGTATTTCTCCAGGTAGACCGAGGCGTCGCCGAACGCCGATCTGGCCTCGTTCGCCGCGGTCGAGAGCGCCAGCGCCAGATCAGCCTCGGTGTGCGCGACCTTCATGCCGCGGCCACCGCCGCCGGCCGCAGCCTTCACCAGCACCGGGAAACCGATGTCCTTGCCGATGACGAGAGCGTCGGCCTCCGATGTCACCGCGCCGTCCGAGCCGGGCACCACTGGAATGCCGAGGCGCTTGGCGGTCTTCTTGGCTTCGATCTTGTCGCCCATCAGGCGGATGTGCTCGGCCTTCGGTCCGATGAAGCCGAGATTGTGGTCGGCGAGGATCTCGGCGAAGCGCGCATTCTCCGACAGGAAGCCATAGCCGGGATGCACGGCGTCGGCGCCGGTGATCTCGCAGGCCGCGAGCAGCGCCGGTATGTTGAGGTAGGAATCCTTCGAGGGCGGCGGGCCGATGCACACGCTCTCGTCGGCGAGCCGCACATGCATTGCATCGGCGTCGGCGGTGGAATGCACCGCGACGGTGGAGATGCCGAGCTCCTTGCAGGCGCGCAGCACGCGAAGCGCGATCTCGCCGCGATTGGCTATGAGGATCTTGTCGAACATCGCTGCGCCTGACGTTGACGGGAAGCTATTCAATGATGACGAGCGGTTCGCCGAATTCGACGGGCTGGCCGTCCTCGACGAGGATCTGCGTCACGGTGCCGGCGCGGGGCGACGGGATCTGGTTCATCGTCTTCATCGCCTCGATGATCAGAAGCGTCTGGCCGGCGCTGACCTTGGTGCCGACTTCAATGAACGGCTTGGCGCCCGGCTCGGGCGACCAATAGGCGGTGCCGACCATCGGCGAGGGCACGGCGCCCGGGTGCTTTGCCAGATCGGTCGCAGCAGCAACCGCGGCAACCGGCACCGCCCCCGGCGCGGCAACCGCATGCACGGCTGACGGCACGGATGCCGCGATGCTGATGTTGCGGGCCACCCGGACGCGCAGGCCGGCGCGCTCGATCTCGATCTCGGTGAGGTTGGTCTCAGCAAGCAGAAGCGCGAGCTCGCGGATGAGGACGCTGTCGTCGCTCTTGGAGTCGTTCTTCACGTCGTTCTTGGACTTTGCGGCTGATTTGTCGTCTGGCTGGCGCGCCATGTTGTTTGATCCGAAATCTCTGTCTGGTGACGGGGAACGTCAGGATTGACGATTAAGTCTTTGGCTTGGCATCGGTCCTGGCATCGGTCTTCGCACCAATCCTGGTGGCGAGGCCGATGATCGCAAGCCGGTAGCCGTCGATGCCGAAGCCGCAAAGCGACGCGAAGGCGGCTTTAGCAGTGAACGAGTGGTCCCGGAAGCTCTCGCGGGCGTGGATATTGCTGACATGAACCTCGACGGCGGGGACCTTGACCGCAACCAGCGCGTCATGCAGCGCGATCGAGGTATGGGAGTAGCCGCCGGCGTTGATGATGATGCCGACCGCCTTCTTGGCGTGGGCTTCATGGATGAAATCGATCAGTTCACCCTCGCGGTTGGACTGCCGGCAGTCGGCGGTCAGCCCGAACTGGCGTGCGGTGTCCGCGCACAGCTTCTCGACGTCGGCGAGGGTGGCGTGGCCGTACGTCTCCGGCTCGCGCGTCCCCAACAGGTTGAGGTTCGGGCCGTTCAGCACATAGATCGTTCCGGCAGCAGCCATTCCAGAGATTCCTGCCAAAGATTCTTGCCAAGGATTCCTGCCAAGGGTTCCGGGCGAGGGGTGGAGTGGGCCGGGTTATAGGTAACAACCGGCCGCAGGGGAAGTCTTTAGGTGAAATCGGAACGTCTTCAACAGCTTCCTCCACCCTGTTAGGTAGTTGCCGTAACCTGCGGAAATTGCTGATTAACCAAATCGTGCGGAAAGACGCGTCGGGGCTGCGCTCCGGTCCGTCATCCACCGGCGATCGCGGGTTGTGGTCGAATGCAAAACCCCGCCCCGGGAGGGGGCGGGGTTGAGATTGCGGCGAGGGCCCTCATGGCACCCTCGCGGCCGAGGCCACCTTAGCCCTCGATGATGTAGACGATCTCGTGGGTCTCCGGCTGCACGATGATGTAGCGGCCCTTGACCAGAATGAACTCATAGCCGCGCCACTGCGGATAGATCGTCACGACGCGCTCCGGCACCGGGTAGAAGTGCACGTCGGCCGGGACGCGGGTGCCGACCGCCACGTTGAAGTTCACGTTGGTGACTTCGGTGACGTGCTCCGACTTGATCGCGGTCGTGATCTGGGTGCGCTTCTCGGCCGGCGGAGCCGCGGTGGCCGACGTCGCCGCGTTACCGGTCGTGGTCTGGGTGCGGCTGCTGTCGTTGGTCTGCGCGCGGTTGGTGTCGGTCGGGCTCTTGGTCTGAGCGTTCTGATTGGTTGTGGCACCGCTCTTGTCGCGGCTCTCGGCGTTCATGTTGCCGCTCTTGTCACGACCTTCGGCTTTCATGCCGCCGTTCTTGTCGTGGCTCTCGGCCTTCATGTCCTTCGGGCCTTCCTTGGAGCCCTTGGTCGCATCGTTCTCCGAGCTCATGCCCTTCGACTTCTGCGTATTGTCCTGCGCGCCCTTGGCGGCGGGGCCGGACTTGTCGGACTCGGCGCCCTTCATCCCCGGAGAAGACTCACCGGTCGTGGAATGCTCGGAACCCTTCATGCCGCTCTTATCATGCTGCATGGTGCCCGATGACGCGCCACCTGACGGTGCAGAGTGTTCCATGGTCGCGCCGCCGCCGGCTCCGGATTCCTTGTTGGCTCCGCCGGTGCCCTGTGCATTCGCAAAGCCGGCGCCGGCGATCAGGGCCGCCGCAGCAACGGAAATCAGAAAGCGGTTAGACATCATATTCCTCCTCGTATTTAAGCATTGCCCGCGCCAACAACGGGAGAGGATGTGCGATGTTCCTGTTGATTTGCGGTTCCCCGCGGTTTGTTTGTTGTGTGAATGCGCGATGAACAGAGCGTGCTTCAACCGCAGGCCCAGTCGAACTCCATGCTTGCAAGATCTAGCTGGCCGTTGCCGCCGCCGAAATTGAAGCCGCCGAAATGCTCTTCGATCTCGAGATAGGTCGCGCTGTATTTCGGCGTCCACTGGTTTGGAAACATTGTGCCGCCGAGATGGTTACGGCCTTGCAAGCGTTCGAGGCCGTGCGCACTGCCATCCGCACCGTAGGGCGCGATGTAGTCGCCGAGATCGCCCTTGTGCAGCAAATGGTCGCGCGGCGGCTTGCCGACATTGGGATCGCCGTCGCGTGCCGCAAGCGCGATGCCGTAGGCATGGTGTCCGGCCTCAGGGACGTGGCCGAACAGGCGATACCAGTATGTCTTCTCCAGTTCCTCGATGCGCGTGGTGCGGCCGACATGGACGTCGAACGCCGTGCGCGCCGCGCCTTTCACGAGCCAGCGTGGCGGCGAATTGGCTTCCAGCAATGGATTGCCGGCGAGCTCCGGCGGCTGGCAGAGCGGTGCTGCGAATTCGGTCTCCGTGAGCCAGATCGCCGCGAAATTGTGGTCGATGATGTCCTTCATCCGAAACTCCATCGGATGACGGTTCTGCCGATAGGCGAAGCACGGCAGCAGATTGCGATCGGCCGGACGCTCGACGGTCTCAGCATTGAGATATCGCGCGACCGCCTCGATCTCGACGGGCTCGTCATATTGCTGATCGGCGAACATCGCGAGCGCAACGTAGGACTGGCCCTTGGCGCGATACTGCGTGGGAATCCGCAGCGTGAAGCAGTGCTGCATCGGAAAGCCATCATGAGGGCTCAGCGGCCATTGCTCGGTGCGAATGCCCGACGGCAGGCCGTAGCACCAGCCGTGATCATGGTCGGAGCCACGTTGTGGCGCCGTGTTCAGGAGCGTGAGGTCGTAGCCAAGGGTAGGCGAGGCCAGAAGGGTAGGCGAGGCCATGGACATGGCGCGCGGCTTCCGTGATTGGTGATGGCCCTTGGTTGCAGCCCGCGCGGGATTGGTTCGGTGATGGCAATAAAAAATCCGGCTGCCTGGCAGCCGGATTTTGCTGATTGAATGGGCGCCGTCGAAGGGACGATCAGCAGGTCGCCTTGCCGCAGCGGGCAATGCCGATCTTTTCCTTGAGATTGTCGACGCCAACGGCGCCGACAACGACCTGCTTGCCGATCACGTAGCTCGGCGTGCCGTTCATGCCCATGGATTCGGCAAGGCGGAAGTTCTCCTCGATGGTCGCCTTCACCTCGGGGCCCGCCATGTCCTTCTCGAGCTTGGTCATGTCGAGGCCGACGTCCTTGGCGACGGCCATCGCGCGGGCCTTGTCGGCGGCGCCGCGGCCACCCAGCAGCTTCTGGTGAAACTCGAGATACTTCTTGCCGGTCGGGTCCTGCATGCGCACGGCGACCGCGACCTGCGCGGCCTCGACCGAGCCCTGGCTCAGCACCGGGAATTCCTTCAGCACGACCTTCAGCTTCGGATCCGACTTCATCAGATCCATCATGTCGGACATCGCGCGCTTGCAGTAGCCGCAATTGTAATCGAAGAACTCGACGAAGGTGACGTCGCCGTCCTTGTTGCCGAGCATGACGCCGCGCGGCGAATTGAAGATGGTGTCGGCGTTCTTGGCGACGCTCTGCTCATGCTTCTCGGCTTCAGCGGCCGCCTGCCGCTTGCTGAGCTCGTTCATCGCCTCTTCGAGCACCTCGGGATGCGAGACGAGGTAGTTGCGCACGATGGTCTCGATGTCGCCGCGCTGGGTATCGTTGAAGCTCTGCGCGGACGCCGACAGCGGCGCGGCGCAAACGCCGAGCGCGAGCAGGGCAGGGGCAAGAAAACGAAGCGCTGGCATGACAAAATCCTTGTTCGAGGTGGCCCGAAATACGGCGCGGCCGTGAGCCGGTTTTGGGGGGATCGTTGTATGGAACTACGGTTTATTTCTAGTTGTTTTTCTGACCCGGCATGGGCTTGGCGCTCACAATGTCGTCAGCTTTGACCCAGCCGGGCGTGCCGATCGCGAACCGCGTCTTGGCGCGCGACGCAAGGTCGCGGGCGGTCTTGGTGTCGCCGCGGAGATAGGCGGCCTGCGCTGAGGCCAGGTCGGCCTGGGCATAGTCGCCCTTGCGGCCGTAGGCCATCGCGAGCTGGGTGTAGCCGAGCGGCGCCTCGGGCTCGCGCCCCACGGCGGCCCGCAGCATGTTGATCGCTTCGTCGGTGAACGCCTTGTTGTCGGAGGCGACCAGCGCCTGGCCGAGCAGCATCTCGATCAGCGGCGAATTGCCGGACATCTGCACCGCGCGGCGCAGCGGCGCGATGGCCTCCGCCGGCCGGCCGCCTTCGAGCAGCGCCTGGCCGCGCAATTCGTAGAAATAGGGGTTGTTGGGCTGCGCCTGGATCAAGCTGTCGATCTGCGCGATCGCCGAACGCAGATCGCCGTGCAGATAGGTCGTGATCGCGCGTGCGTAGCGCGCCGGCATGCTGGTGTTGGTCAGCGGATAGCGGCGGTAGACCGTATCCTGCCGCTCCATGAAGCCGGAGATCTTGGCGCGCATCATGTCGTGACGCAGCTGCAGCGCCGGATCGTCCTTCTTGTCCCAATAGGGGCTGGAGCGCGCCAGCTCCTGCAGCGCCGAGACGCGATCGACCGGCATCGGGTGCGACTGCAAATAGGGATCGGCGCCGCGCGAGGCGAACAGGCTCTCGTCGGTGAAGCGCCTGAACGTCTCGTACATGCCCTTGGCGGACTGTCCGGTCGCGTTCAGGAATTTGACGCCGGCGCGGTCGGCGTTTTCTTCCTGCTGGCGCTGATAGGACAGCAGCGTGCGCTGAATCACCGTCTGCGGGGCCGAGATCGCTGCGGCGCAGCGCTGGAAAGGCCGTTTCCGCCGCCGCGGCCGCCTGCGCCGGCAGCGATCGCGCCGACGCCGAGCAGCATCGCGATGATCATCTGGGTCTGCGCCTGCGCCAGCTGCTCGCGCATCTTGGCGAGATGGCCACCTGCGAGATGGCCGGTCTCGTGCGCCAGCACGCCGATGATCTGGTTCGGCGTCTCCGATTGCAGCAGCGCGCCGTAGTTGACGAAGATGCGGCGGCCGTCGGCGACGAAGGCGTTGAACGAGCTGTCGTTGATGATGACGATCTGGATATTCTGCTTCTCCAGACCGGCGGCGCGCAGGATCGGCCTTGTGTATTCGCGCAGCAACTGCTCGGACTCGGTGTCGCGCAGCACCGGCGGGCCCTTTTGCTGGGCTTGCGCGGGGACGACCGGACCGATCGCGAGCGTGACCGCGGTCAGCAATGCGATGAGCTTGAAGGTCGTGGTGCGAAGCCTGAGGCGGAACAGCATGAGCGATCTATTGGCGATGGCTGGCCGCGCCGGCGCAAAACCGGGTTCCGGGCCGGACCGGATCCGGCGCGTGGCGCAGTCTGTTGTTTTTGCAGTTCTTCTTCACGCGAACCGGGTATTCACTTGGGGTATTCACTTGGCCTGAAAGCGTTATAAGGAGCCACCGAATGCGGCCAGTCTGGGGCGGCAGACGGTGACGGGAACCCGAATTCGGCAGCGGCCGTGCAATAGCAGAAATCCATGCGTGAAGCGACAGCGAGAGACCGTGTGAGCAGCCTTTTCACAGCGTCCGGCCGGAGCGATGTTCCGCCGTTCATGGTGATGGACGTGATGGCCGCCGCGGCGCGAATCGAGGCCGCCGGCGGCCATGTCATCCACATGGAGGTGGGGCAGCCCGCCGCATCCGCGCCGAAACCGGCGATCGCGGCCGCGCAGGCCGCGCTTCTGGACGGTCGGATCGACTACACCTCGGCGCTCGGCATTCCCTCGCTGCGCGCGCGCATCGCGCGGCATTACCGCGACACGTATGGTTGTGCGGTCGACGCCGAGCGCGTCATCGTCACCACGGGCTCGTCGGGCGGGTTCATCCTGGCGTTTCTTGCGATGTTCGAGCCGGGCGACCGGGTCGCGGTCACCGTGCCCGGCTATCCGCCGTATCGTCACATCCTGACTGCGCTCGGCTGCGAGCCGGTGCTGATCGAGACGTCAGGCGACACCCGCCACGCGCTGACCGGCGAGGCGCTGCTGGCTGCCCATCGCAAGGCGCCGCTGAAGGGCGTGCTGGTCGGCAGCCCCGCCAATCCGACCGGCACGATGATGTCGCGTGAGGCGCTGTCGAGCCTGATGGCGGCCGCCGACAGCGCCGGCATCCGCTTCATCTCCGACGAGATCTATCACGGGCTCGACTATGCGTTGCCCGCGGTGACGGCGGCCGAGCTGTCGCCGAACGCGCTCGTGATCAACTCGTTCTCGAAATACTTCTGCATGACCGGCTGGCGCGTCGGCTGGATCGTGGTGCCCGAAATGCTGGTGCGGCCGATCGAACGGCTGCAACAGAACCTGTCGATCTCGGTGCCGACCCTGTCGCAGATCGCAGCCGAAGCGGCCTTCGAAGGCCGCGAGGAGATGGAGGCGATCAAGCGCGGCTACCAGGAGAACCGCCGTATCCTGATCGAAGGGCTGCCGAAGGCGGGGCTGACCAAGTTCCTCCCCGCAGACGGCGCGTTCTATCTCTATGCCGACGTCTCCGACTTCACCTCCGACAGCTTCGCCTTCGCCAGCGAGATGCTCGAGAAGGCGCATGTCGCAGCGACCCCGGGCGTGGATTTCGATCCGATCCACGGCCGCGCCTTCATCCGTTTTTCCTATGCACGTTCGGCCGCGGACATGCAGGAAGCAGTTGCACGGATCGCGCATTGGCTTAAATAGCCCGCAATCTTCAAGAGCCTTCCATCCTTCGGTTGGATCGGTTTCGCAAGCGCCGTGCCTGGTTTCGGCGGAGCGACACGCGACAGATCGCCGCGGATAAACGGCAGGGCCCACACAGTTCCATTTGACTTGAACGGCCAAGTTGATCTTGGCTATTTCCGCCATTTCTGAGGGGGAGTGACACATGGCAACGGCAACCGTTGCCACGGCTTCACCGGCGTCTGCCGGTGGCAAGCCGTGGTACAAGATTCTCTATGTCCAGGTCCTGATCGCAATCGTGCTCGGCGCGCTGGTCGGCGCGTTCTGGCCGTCGCTTGCCACCAATGAGTGGATCAAGGCACTCGGCGACGGCTTCATCAAGCTGATCAAGATGGTGATCGCACCGATCATCTTCTGCACGGTGGTCTCAGGCATCGCGCATATCCAGGATGCCAAGAAGGTCGGCCGCATCGGCGTCAAGGCGCTGGTCTATTTCGAAGTCGTCTCGACCTTCGCGCTGGTGATCGGATTGCTCATCGGCAATATCGTGAAGCCGGGCGCGGGCTTCGGCGGCGCAGCGGCCAACGCGCAGGCGGTTGCCAATTATGCCAAGCAGGCGGAGGCGCAGAAGAGCGTCGACTTCGTGCTGCGCATCATCCCCGACACCGTCGTCGGCGCCTTCGCCCAGGGCGAGATCCTGCAGGTACTGCTGTTCTCGGTGCTGTTCGGCTTCGCGATCATGGGCCTCGGCGAGCGCGGCCACACCATCCGTTCGTTCATCGACGATGCCGCGCATGCGGTGTTCGGCGTCATCTCGATCGTGATGCGGGCGGCGCCGATCGGTGCGTTCGGCGCGATGGCCTTCACCATCGGCAAGTTCGGCACCGGCGCGATCCTCAATCTGATGGGGCTGATCGCGACGTTCTATCTGACCGCGGCGCTGTTCGTCCTCGTGGTGCTCGGCATCATCGCGCGGATCGCAGGGTTCTCGATCTTCCGGTTCCTGGCCTACATCAAGGACGAGCTCCTGATCGTGCTCGGCACCTCGTCGTCGGAGAGCGCGCTGCCGTCATTGATGGAGAAGCTCGAACGGCTCGGCTGCTCGAAGTCCGTAGTCGGCCTCGTGGTGCCCACGGGATATTCATTCAACCTCGACGGCACCAACATCTACATGACGCTGGCGACGTTGTTCATCGCGCAGGCGCTGGGCTACGACCTCACGTTCAGCCAGCAGCTCACGATCCTGGTCGTGGCGATGCTGACCTCGAAGGGGGCGTCCGGCATCACCGGCGCGGGCTTCATCACGCTGGCGGCGACGCTTGCGGTGGTCGATCCGCGGCTGGTGCCGGGCATGGCGATCGTGCTCGGCATCGACAAGTTCATGAGCGAGTGCCGCGCGCTGACCAATCTGTGCGGCAACGGCGTCGCCTGCGTGATCGTCGCCTGGTGGGAGGGCGAGCTCGACCGCGACAAGCTCAACGCCAATCTCGCCCGGCAGATCGACCCGACCGACATGGAGACCGCGGTGACGACGGACTAGATCGGCGTCTGGAGTCAGAAGCGATCGAGCCGATACGGCGAGGTGTCCACAGCGGATGCCTCGCCGTTCATCGTTTCGGCCAGCACCCGCGCCGTCGCCGGGCCGAGTGTGAAGCCCTGATGGCCGTGACCGAAATTCACCCACAGCCCGCGATGGCGCGGCGCAGGCCCGAGCACCGGCAGCATGTCGGTGGTGCAGGGGCGGGTGCCGAACCAGGGCTCGGGCTCGACGCGGCTGCCGATCTCGATCAGCTCGCGTGCGGCCGCTTCGGCATGACCAAGCTGGATCGGCGTCGCCGGCGCATCGGGGCTGGTCAGCTCCGCGCCGGTCGTGATGCGGATTCCCTTGGCCATCGGCGCCATCGCATACCCATTCGCGGTGTCGACCAGCGGCAGGTCGAGCGAACGGCCGCCCTGATAGTGCATATGGTAGCCGCGCTTGCGCACCAGCGGGATCCGGTAGCCGAACTTGCGCAGCAATTGCGGTGACCACGGCCCGAGCGTGACGACGACGTGGGCGGCATCGATCCGACCGCCGATGGTGTCGACCGACCAGCCGGATGTGGTCTGCGTCAGCGTCTGCGCATCGCCATTCAGCAGCGTCCCGCCGAGGCGCTCGAACAATCCGGCATAGGCGGACACGAGGCCGCCGGGGTCCGACACGGTCCAAGGCCCGAGCCAGTGAATGGCGCCGGGCAGATCGTCGCGCAGCAAAGGCTCCGCTCTGGCAAGCTCCTTGCCATCGAGCACGCGAAACTGCACGCCGAAGTCACGCTGGTTCTCTTCGGCGACTGCGATCGCCTGCTCCAGTGCCGCCGGGTCGCGATGCAGCAGGCGATAGCCGGCGCGACGGATCAGATTGTCGGCATGTGCATCGCGGATCAGCGTGTCGTGCTCCGCGGTGGCGTAGGCGATCAGGCGCGCCCATGCGATGGTGGCTTCGCGGTGCCGCTCGGGCGTCGAGTTCCACCAATAGCGCAGCAGCGGACCGGCGTGCCGGGGCAGCGAGGCGAGGCGATAGCGCACATCGTTGGTGCGCCCCATCGCGATCCTGGTGAGCGTGGCGGGATCGCGCGGCATCGGATAGGGCCGCACCGCCTCGCTCTGAATGATGCCGGCATTGCCGTAGCTGGTCTCGCGGCCGGGTTCCTTGCGGTCGACGAGCGTGACCGACCAGCCGCGGCGTTGCAAATGCAGCGCCGTGCTGACGCCCACCATGCCGCCGCCAAGAACGATCGCGCTTTGCATCGGGTCCGTCTCCGTCAGGCTCCGTCACGCCGGCGTCTGACGAACGGATGGCCTGTCCAATAAAAACGCCCGGCGTGAACCGGGCGTTTTGACTTTCAGGTGGCGCTAGTTGCCGCCGCCGCCGAAGCGGCGCGACCACCAGCCCTTGCGGGCCGGAGCCTCGGCCGTGGCGGCGTCCGGTGCGGAG
>NZ_JACMYO010000112.1 GCF_020889685.1 Bradyrhizobium oropedii | reverse complement strand
CCCACCCATCCGCACCGCGGCGGCCGCTCTGCGCCGCGCGCGCATAATGTTCGTGGGAATGAGGCCGCTCCTGGCACAAAAGGCCCTCGCCGCCGCCGCCGTCGGGGTGGTAATAATGGCGCGCCGCAGACGAGCCGGGGCGAGTCGCCGCGTCCGTCGCAGGCCGGCAACAGCGAAGGCATCCAGGGCGTCGCCTTCTTGCATCGCGAGAGCCGGCCGAATCCGCAACCCAACCGCAACAACCGACCGAAGCACTAGCCGTCGCTCGATCTGGAGAAACATATGGCTAAGGAAGAGCTGATCCAGTTCGAAGGACTGGTGACCGAAATCCTCCCCGACGCTCGCTACCGGGTGCAACTCGACGCCGGACACGAAATCGTCGCCTACACCGCCGGCAAGATGAAGAAAAACCGCATCAAGACGCTGGCCGGCGACCGCGTGACGATCGAAATGTCGCCCTACGATCTCGAAAAGGGCCGCCTGATCTTCCGCCACAAGGACGAACGTCCGAGCGGCGCGCCCGGCGGCCCGCCGCGGGGCGGAGCACAGCGCGGCGGGCAATTCCGCCGCCGATAGCGGCGACATTGCAACCGTTGCGCGCATGATGCCCTGATGTCTTGCGCAACAATTGGCCGGCGGCTGCGCCGGCCAAAAAATCGCGCACGTCAGGATTGTTTTGAAGCCTTCTATCGAATAATATCCTACCCATCGATTTTCGGCCGGACGACATTAGCCAATACCGGTACAGCCGGTTCAGACGCTGACGACCCTTCCAAAAATTCGATCTCACCACCCCGCCGATCAGCGGGTCTTGAACTTGTATATCTGAGAAGGGACTACCCACGTGAGCATGGGAACCGTGAAGTGGTTTAACGCGACCAAGGGCTACGGCTTCATCCAGCCGGATGAAGGCGGGAACGACGTGTTCGTGCACATCAGTGCAGTCGAGCGCGCCGGCCTTGGCACTCTGCGTGAAGGCCAGAAGATCTCCTACGAGATCGTGGCTGACCGCCGTTCCGGCAAATCCTCGGCCGACAATCTGCGCGCCGCCGGATAAGCCGATTTCCCGGGAGCGCGAAGCTCCAGGAAATTGTCGCTAAAGCATCAAGGGCCGCACCTTCGGGTGCGGCCCTTTTTGTCTGGATCGCGAGTTGTCCGGATCGCGCGTCGGTTGCCGCGACCTAGTACGTCGAGCAAGTCGTCGGCATGGTGGCGATCGTCGGGGCATAGAACACGCACACCGACTGGCGCGGCCGCGTGAAGGCGACGTCGCTGAGATTGATGCCGGCCTTGGCCATCACATAGCCGACCGTCGGAACGTATTTGTAGCTGACTTCACTGAAGATCAGATAGCTGCCCGCAACCAGCAGCGCCGACGGAACGACGCTGGTGACAATGTCACCCTGATTGCGGGTCGAGGCCGTCAACGTGGCCTGCGTGGCCCCCGAGGAGATCACCCCCGCCTTGCTCCACTGGATGTGCGCGATGTTCGAGTTATCGACATAGATTTCCGACAACGTGACTTTGGTCGGTGACGGATCATACGGCGTCATGATGCCGACGCTGGCACTGAAGAAGTTCTGAAGGTCGCTGTCGATCACCTGCGTCGCCTGCGATGTCAGGTCTGACGCGGCGCGCGCCATCAGCGTGACCTTGCGGTCGACCGCGACGCCGGATGAGAACTCGACGACGCCGAAGAACATCACCAGCATCAGCGGCAGGATGAAAGCGAACTCGACGGCGGCGAGGCCCCGGCGATCATGCGCGAGAGCGGCGACGGAGCGTAGCAACGCCGCGGGCTGGATTTTAATGGCTTTGCTCATGAGCATGTGGCCCCGGCGGTTCCGGCGGGCTCGTTCTTGAACGTCGCGGTCGCAGTGAGGAGCCGCTTGCCGTTGGCGAGGGTGGCGGTGCTGAAGACCTTGGTGACAAACAGCGGCCACTGATAAAACAGCCGGACCACCACGACGTCGCCGTCCTTGCCGGGACACCATTTCACCTGCGTGGGATCGGTGATGGGCGTGATGTTGACGCTGCTAAAGCCTGTCGCAGACGGGTAGCTGCGCACGTCGACGTATACGCCGTTGGTGCAATCGAACAACGCGCTGACGCGCGCGCAAACGAAATCCTTGAACTGCTGCTGGGTATAATTTGCGCCCTGGGCCTGGCCGGTCATGATGAAGCGGGACGAATCCTGCGTCACCGTCTCGAGCACCTGGCTCGCAAAGAAGATCATTGCCACTTCGATGATCGCAAAAAGCAATCCGAAAAACAGCGGTGCGACCATCGCGAATTCGACCGCGGTCACGCCGCGGCGGTTTCGACAAAATCTGCGGAGGAGGCGTGCGAAAGAATGAGCGGGCAGCGGCATCAATGTCCCCAGATCAACATGGCGGCAACAACTACCCAAGACTCATTGTCGAAGTATTTCGCCGGATCGAGACAGAGCGACCCGATCCGTTAGGTCTTTCTTAACCATATCGGGTAGACCGCCCGCGATCGGCGGCGAACCCGGCGGGTGAGGCGCCGGAGCGGACACGCATCAGTTCTGCTGCTTCCCGGCCGCGCCCGAGCCTGAGGCCTGGCTGTTGAGGGAACCGGCCTGGTCCATGGTCGACTTGAAATAGGTCTCGCCGTCGCCGAGCGTGATGCGGCGTTGACAGACCGGCATGCAGCTGTAGGTCTCGCGATCGACACCGCGATAGACGGTGACGAGCTGATCGGTCGGACCCTCGACCTGGATCTGGCGATCCACCAGCACCTGGCCGGTGCGGTCGAGCGCGATGAAGTTGGTGGCACCGTAGCCCTTGCCGGTCACGACAACGACCCCGCCATTCTGCAGGGTGACGTCGGCGATCAGCGGATTGCCGACCACGATCGTGGCAATGCCGCCGGGCAGCTTGACGAGCTTGGCCTGATCGACATTGACCGCAATCCGATCCGGATCCGGCGCTGCCGTTGCGAGCGCGGGCCCCAGCAGCATGGCTGCGGCCAACGAGATGAATCCAATGCGCGTGACGGCGCGAATACGCTGGGACTGAAACGACATACTCTACCCCGGGACGTTAACAGGCCGGCAAAAAGCGATACGCAGCGGACCGGCGCCCGACGCAGGCAAATCTGACGGCAATTCATTTAAGAAGAGCAAAAATCGAGCGCCGAATTGCACGGATGTCACGACTTCCCGGGGAATTGCCCGAAAGAGGCCGCTTGTCCGGCAATCTCGTGCGGGAATGCCCGGTCGTCGATGCGTAGTCCTGCGGTTCGGCAGGAGGCTCGAAGTCCTGCGGCGCGCATCCGGCGGTTGCGGCGCGCTCACCGTCGAGCGTCGCGTCGCCCCAGCGTGACGGCCGATCGCAGCGGCAGTGACGCCATCGAACCGCACGCTTCGCGATTATAGCAATCTTAAGAGACTCCGAGCAGTTTCTGCCCACCACAACCGCGGGGCAGCACGTGTCGTCGATATCAAGAATCGAAAAGCGCGCCGTCGATTCCGGCGCTCCCGGCTTGGTTGTCGACCCGATCCGGATTCGTGACGCTGCGGCGCGCTGGTTCATGTTCAGCGACTTTGGCGACGCTGCGCAGCGTCACATGGCGATCGTCTGGTCCTGCATTTTCGCATGCACCCTCGCCGACGCGATCTGGCTGCCGAACTCCGGGCTTTCGTTCACATCATCCAACTGGATCTCGATCCTGCAATGCGTCGCATATTCGGGCATTGCGGCCGCATTCATCGCCATTGCCTCCAATCGGCTCGGCGGCGACCAACGACGCCCGGCCGTGTGGTTGCGGCAGTGCCTGTTCATGACCGAGTTGTTCTGGCGCGCGTTCCTGCCGATCAGCGCGCTGCTGACCGCGGGCAGCACCCTCAGCTATCTGATCGCGGCAGCGAAGCTGCCGCTCCGAGACGACGTACTGGCAGGTGTCGATCATCTGCTGGGCTTCGACTGGCCGAGTTTCCTGGCTACGACAAACTCGAACGCTTTGATTGCGACGCTGCTGACGACGGCCTATCAGAGCACCGGCCTGCTGTCCCAGGTGGTTCTGGTGTGGCTCATCCTGCAACGGCGCGGCGACAGGGTCGCGGAATTCATCGCCGTGCTCAGCCTGAGCGCAGTCGCGCTGTGCGTCGGCATGTGGTTGATCCTGGCCGCGGGCGCCTTCGCCTATTTCGGCCCCGCGCCGAGCAGCTACGAGCACTTCGCGGCGCATGGCCCGATGTGGACCTTCGGGCGAACCTTCTCGATGTTGCACGACGGGTCGCTCTCGGTCATCAACTTGTCGATCGTCGACGGCATCGTCAGCTTTCCCTCGTTTCACACGATGCTCGGCGTCATGACGACCTATGCTGCGCGTGACACACGCTGGCTCTTCGTTCCCATGTTCGTCGTGAATGCAACGATGATCGTCGCGACGATGCCTGTGGGCGGCCATCATCTCGCTGACGTCCTGGCCGGCGGCGGGCTGACCATTGCCGCCATCCTCGTGGTTCGCCGCTCTGCCTGGCTGTCCGTCAGCAAGACCTAGGGCCGTCATTCAAAGCGCCTCGCCTGCGGCCGCCGGCCCCTGCCGAACCTGACGCTCGCCGTGGCGACCCGCGTTGCGCGCCTGCATCGGCTTCAGCTGGAGGCGCGAACGTGAACCACGACGCGTTCATCGGCGTAGAGGCGCTGCCATCCTCCGATGTGATCCAGAAACTTGGAAGCCGGCGTGGTCGGATCGAGCATCACCGCATCGATGTCATGGGTCTTGAGCAGATTGAGGAATCCGTTGACGTCCTCGAGCTGAAGCGCGCGGAAGAAAGTCACCCCGAACGTCTCGCCGTAAAGCTCGGCACGCCCGTCGATGAACACCGGAATCTGACGCCAGATCAGATAGCCGCCGAACTGCAGATCGTTGAGCACCCGCTTGACCTGATGCGCCTTCATCGCGTCAACGGCGGCAGCCGGCGAATAGACCGGCGGTGGCGATATGACCTGGCGCGCCGCAACGACCGAGGTCCACGCGGAAAGTCCGGCGACAAGGATTGCTGCCGGAACGACCCTCAAGCGGACCGCGCCGGCGGCACGCAGCCCGAACTGGGTTGCGACCGGCGTGAGCACGGCCAATGGCAGCAGCAGCGCGAAGAGTTCGAGATTTCTGGCATGGGACAGCGCCATGTGCAGCAAGCCCAGCAGCAGAGCGATCCGCGGCAGCGGCAACCTCACGCCGTAATAGAGCGCAGCGCCGGTCAGGCCGAGGATGGACAGTCCGAACCCGTCGATCTGGCTGAAACTCGCCGGCCCCCATTCCGTAATGAGACGCAGCAACTCGCCGAGGCTGAGAATCTTCAACGAGGCGAGGATCGAGCCCCATCCATAGGGGGTGACGCAGCACGCAGCCAGCGCGGCGATCCCGAACGCCGCCCAGCGCAACGCCAACCGCAATCGCTGCGCCGGCGCAGCATTCCACATCGCATCGAGCGCAAACGCGCCGGCCAGCACCAGGCCGAACAGAAAGCCGCCATGCAGATTGGACCACAGCGCGATCAGCGGCAGCAGCCAGAACGAGGGTGCCTCACGGCGTTCGCTCGCGACCATCAGGCCGTTCGCCCAGACGATCATGATCGGCATCACCAGCAGATGCGGACGGGCCAGGAGATGCCCGCAAGTCAGAACCAGCGCCGCCAGCGCGATCAGGCTCGCGTAAACCGCCGGCATCGCGCGGCAGAGGATGGCGGTGAGCAGCGCGAAGGCGGCGGCGCCGCAGGCCGCGGCCAGCGCCGCGGGCCCGGTCCACCCGGCAAGGTCATAGGCCTTCGCGAACAGGACCTGCGCGAGCCACGACGACGACACCCATGGCTGACCCGCCTTGGTGAACGAGTAGATGTCGACCGACGGCAGCGCGTGATGGTCGAGGATCCAGCGGCCGACGGCAATCTGCCAATAGGTGTCGGGATCGGCGAGCAGCCTGTCACCGAGGATCAGGAGCAGCGCATAGATGCCGCACGCCATCCAGAACCAGGCGGGGACCTCGAACACCGAGGCCCGCGCTTGCGGGATGGTCGCGGTCTCAGCACGCATGCGCGCACGAGCCGGTCATTGCCGGAACGGATAAGCCAACTGTCCGCCGATCTCGGTCGGCACGCCCTGTTCGGCGTCGACGCCGTAGTCTTCCGGAAGCTTGCCTTCCGGCATGCGGAACGTCCCGAACAGGATATCCCAGAGCGGAAAGGTGCCCGCGAAATTGGTGTCGCCGCCGTCCTCGAGCCCGGTGTGATGCCAGCGGTGAAACACCGGCGTCGCGATCACGTATTTGAACGGACCGAGCGTCCAGTTCAGGTTGGCGTGCACGAATGCCGAGTGGAATGTGGTGAACGGCCCGACCCACAGCATGATGTTCGGCGAGATGCCCGCCATCAGCAGGATCACATCGACGGTGATCGTACCGACCAGCAGATTGACGGGATGAAAGCGCGCCGCCGAGATCCATTCGAGATCCTCGGAGGAGTGATGAATGGCGTGGTACTTCCAGAAGCCGCCGCCGTGAAACATCCGGTGCAGCCAATACAGCATGAAGTCGGAGCCGACCAGGAAGATGATCGATTGCAACCAGAGCGGAAGCTGCGCCAGAGGACCGTGTCCGTTCTCGTAGAACGCGATCAGGTCGTCGGCACCGTGAACGTTGAACACCGCGGCGGCGCCCACCACCAGGAGCCCGATGCGCAGCACGCGGGCGAACACCGGCACGAAGAACCAGTAACAGATGTCCGTGACGAGCTCTCGCTTCCGCCACCACGGCCCGCCGGGATTGCAGGCCCAGAAATGGGTCAGCACCGTAAAGAACAGCGCCAGCGCGATCGTGATCGGCACCACCTTCATCATCGTCTGGCCGATCATCTCGATGACTTCGATCGGAAAGCTAGACATGGCAGCCTCATGTAACGGAAGCCCCATGGGTATAGATGTGCGCTTAAGGAGCCGTGAACAGGTGCTGGCATCGGATCCCGGCAACAATCTGCAATTTCAGCGAGCCGCTTAATGCCAAATTTACTGTGCGCAACAACAGCGGGTTCCCCCAGAGTTTATGCGATCAAATTAACTGCACCGAAATCGTCCAACCGTAGGGTGCCGCACATGGTCACGGTGCTGAGAACGCCGGCGAGACCAAATCTAGTTCGACCAGCCACGTGTACACAGGAGCTATTTATGAAGAACCTCGTTTCGCGCTTCGTGAAGGACGAATCGGGCGCGACCGCCATCGAATACGGTCTGATTGCGACCGGCATTGCGATCGCGATCATCGCTGCAGTCAACGGCGTCGGCACCAAGCTGTCGGGCACCTTCAGCACGATCGCCGGTTCGCTGAAGTAAGCCGCTTCCGAATTCGCATCAAAGGTCCCGGCAACCCCGGGACCTTTGCTATTTGTCGGGGGGGGGCGATTGGCGGCTCCATTGCAAGATGCGCGGGCCCTTTCCCGATTGTTCACCATTGGCCGCTAGCGTCGGGTCTCGACCGCAGCTCCAGCTTGACGGCATGAATCCATGATCCTCGACATCGCACGCTTGATGCTGTTTCCGGCCCTGATGGCCTTTGCGGCGGCGAGCGACCTGTTGACCATGACGATCCCGAACCGGATCTCGCTGGCGCTGGTGGCCGGCTTCTTCGTCCTGGCGCCGCTGACCGGGATGGGGGTCCACGAGATCCTGACCCATGCCGGCGCGGGCGCGCTGGTTCTGGTTGTGGCGTTCGGCATGTTTGCGATGGGCTGGGTCGGTGGCGGGGACGCCAAGGTCGCAGCCGCGGCCGGCCTTTGGTTCGGCTTCGAGCATCTGCTTCCCTATCTGGTCTTTGCGTCGCTGTTCGGCGGTGCGCTGACCGTGCTGCTGTTGCAGCTCCGGCAGTGGCCGCTGCCCTATCCGCTCGCGTCCCAGGCCTGGCTCAGCCGCCTGCACGACAAGCAGACCGGCATTCCGTACGGCATCGCACTCGCCCTCGGCGCCCTTCTGATCTATCCCGAGACGGACTGGATCAAGACGATCGATCTCGCGCACTTCGCCTTGCGCTGAGAAAGCGGCAGTAACCGCTCGTTAAGGCGATTTAGATACGCCTCATTAACCATGCTTTGACGAATAGCTGGTCAACTCCCATCACGGCGGCGGCAGCGTCGCGGCGTCATGTGGAAAGTGAAGCGTAATGGATAAGGCCCGCATTCTGGTCCTGGCTATCGCAGGCTGCGCCGGCATTGCGGCGCTCTATTTGGCAAGCGGAAGCGACGACAAGCCGGCGCCTCCTCCGCCGGTCGCACAGCTCCCCACAGTCGACATCCTGGTCGCGCGCTCCGACATCGGCCTCGGCCAGGCCGTGAAGCCCGAGGACGTGCAGTGGCAGACCTGGCCGGCGGCAACCGCCAGCGCCACCTTCATGCGCAAGGACAGCCGCGCCGACGCCATCAAGGACGTCACCGGCTCGATCGCGCGCGCCCCGTTCATCCAGGGCGAGCCGATTCGCGAGCAGAAGCTTGTCAGGGCCGACGGCAGCGGCTTCATGGCTGCGATCCTGCCGACCGGCATGCGGGCGGTATCGACCGAAATCTCACCCGAGACCGGCGCCGGCGGCTTCATCCTGCCGAATGACCGGGTCGATGTCCTACTGTCGAAGCGGGACAAGAATCCGGACCGCAACGGCGCCGACATCGTCAACTCCGAAGTCATCCTGACCAATGTTCGCGTGCTCGCGATCGACCAGGCGCCGAAGGAAAAGGACGGCACCAACGCGTTGATCGGCAAGACGGTGACGCTGGAGCTGAAGCCCGAACAGACCGAGACGCTGGCGCGCGCGCGCCAGAGCGGCGTCCTGTCGCTGGCGCTGCGCAGCATCGCCGACAACAACGCGCCCGAGACCAGGACCGACGACACCCGTAGGCGCGGTGAGACGATCAACGTCATCCGCTTTGGCGTTGCCAACCAGGCGACGATGCAGAAGTGACATGAGGACACACGTGATGAAGGGCGGGGCAACTCAACGGACAATGCGGGCCTTCATGGTCCGCGCATTGTCGTTCTCGGCCGTCGCCGCGCTCACGCTCAACCCGGCGCTGACGCCGGTGGTGGCGAGCGACTACCGCGCCGCGCCCGCCCCTGCCTCGGCCGAAGGCCAGATGAATGCCCGTTTCCTCGCACTCGGCGTCGGCAAATCGATCGTGATCGACCTGCCGAGGGACATCAAGGACGTGCTGGTCGCCGATCCCAAGATCGCCAACGCCGTGGTCCGCTCGGCGCAACGCGCCTACATCATCGGCGCGACGGTCGGCCAGACCAACATCGTGTTCTTCGACGCCGCCGGACAGCAGATTGCGGCCTATGACATTGCGGTCAAGCGCGATCTCAACGGCGTGCGTGCCGCGTTGCGTGCGTCGCTGCCGAATGCCGATATCCAGATCGAGGGCGTCGCCGACGGCGTCATGCTGACCGGGAGCGCGGCGAGCCCGATCGAGGCGCAGCAGGCCGGCGAGATCGCCGCGCGGCTGGTCGGCAGCGCCGAAAAGGTCGTGAACTCCATCACGGTTCGCGGCCGCGATCAGGTGATGCTGAAGGTCACGGTTGCCGAAGTCTCGCGCAGCCTGATCAAGCAGCTCGGCATCGACCTCACGGCAAACCTCAATTACGGAACGGCTGTGGTGAAATTCGCCAACACCAATCCGTTCACGGCGAACAGCGCGGCACTGGTGCCCACCAACGCCATCACCACCTCGTTCGGCGCGGCGCCGTCGGTCTCGGCGACGATCCGCGCCATGGAAAGCGCCGGTGTCGTACGGACGCTCGCCGAACCGAATCTGACCGCGATATCAGGCGAATCGGCGACCTTCATCTCCGGCGGCGAGTTTCCGATTCCGACCGGCGTGACCTGTCAGACCACGACGGGAGGCGCGATCGGGCAGTGCGTCCAGACCGTCAGCTTCAAGAAATTCGGTATTTCGCTCAACTTCACGCCGGTGGTGTTGACCGAGGGCCGGATCAGCCTGCGCGTGATGACGGAAGTGTCGGAAGTCTCGACCGAGAACTCGCTGACGGGCGGCGCCGGTGGAACGACGATCCCCTCGATCAAGACCCGCCGCGCCGAGACCACGCTGGAAATTCCCTCGGGCGGCTCGATGGCGATGGCCGGCCTGATCCAGGACCAGACCAAGCAGGCGATCAACGGCCTTCCCGGGCTGGGATCGCTGCCGGTGCTCGGCACGCTGTTCCGCAGCCGCGACTTCGTCAACAACCAGACCGAAATGATGGTGCTGGTGACGCCCTATATCGTTCGCGCCGTAGCGCAGAAGGACCTGTCGCGTCCGGATGACGGCTTCGCCAACGCGTCCGATCCGCAGGCCGACCTGCTGGGCAGCATCAATCGCGTCTACGGCGTGCCCGGCCGCACCGAGCCGGCGCGGAATTACCGCGGCACTTACGGCTTTATTACCGACTGAGGCGGACGATGACACAGACCACATCCAGAACATCCGCCGACCACAAGCGCAGCATCGGTCTCGCCGGAGCGCTCATCGGCCTTGCCATGACGCTGGGCGCCTGCCAGCACGCCGCCGACAACAGTTTCGCGATGGTTGGCGCGCCGGCCGACTATCGCCAGCGCCACCCGATCTCGGTCACCGAGGCGGATCGCTCGATCGTGGTCTTCGTCGGCCGCAGCCGCGGCGGCCTGACTGCGGAGCAGCGCGCCGAGGTGATGGGAATGGCGCAGGACTGGATGCGCGAGGGGACCGGCGCCGTCACCATCGACGTTCCCGCCGACACGCCGAACGCCCGGCCCGCCCAGGAATCGTTGCGTGAGATCCAGGCCACTTTTGCCGCCGCCGGCGTGCCGCCACGCGGCATCCTGGTTCGCAAATATCATCCCGAGGATCCGCGCCAGATGCCCGCGATCCGCGTGAACTATCCAAAGATGAAGGCGGTCGCTGGGCCATGCGGCCTCTGGCCGGAAGATCTCGGCCCGTCGATCCACAACGGGTCCTACATCGAGAACAAGCAGTACTACAATTTCGGCTGCGCCAATCAGCGCAACCTTGCAGCCATGGTTGAAGACCCCACCGACCTCGTGCAGCCGCGTGCGGAGACCCCTGCCTACACGTCGCGCCGTAACATCGCCTTCGACAAGTATCGCAAGGGCACCACCACCGCCACGGCCTATCCCGAGGCCGACAGGGCCAAGCTAAGCGACACAGGAAAATGATCACCTACGCGCAGCAAAACTCCGAAGAGCAGACGGACGCCCCGCCGCAGGCCGTGGACGACCATATTGCTCCGGCGCCGCGGGTCTCGGTCCAGGCGTTCTGCGAAACCGTCGAGACCGCCGCCGCCGTGCAGTCGGCCGGCGAGGATCGCCGGTTGGCCAAGGCGCACCTCAAGATCCAGATGGGCGGCATGGCGGCCGCCATCGAGGCCTATCGCTCGGCGCCGACGCCCAACGTCATCATCCTCGAGACCGAGGGCCGCGGTGACATCCTGGCCGGCCTCGATCAACTTGCCACCGTGTGCGATGCCGGCACCCGCGTGGTCGTGATCGGCCGGATCAACGACGTCACGCTGTATCGCGAGCTGGTGCGCCGCGGCGTCAGCGACTACGTGATTGCGCCGGCCCACGCGATCGACGTGGTGCGCGCGGTCTGCAACCTGTTCTCGGCGCCGGAAGCCAAGGCGGTCGGCCGCGTCGTCGCCGTCGTCGGCGCAAAGGGCGGCGTCGGTGCCTCGACGATCGCCCACAATGTCGCCTGGGCGATCGCCCGCGATCTGGCGCTTGATTCCGTGGTCGCCGACCTCGACCTCGCATTCGGCACCGCGGGCCTCAACTACAACCAGGATCCGGCGCAAGGCATCGCAGACGCCGTGTTCTCGCCGGACCGCGTCGATACCGCCTTCGTCGACCGCCTGCTGTCGAAATGCACCGACCATCTGAGCCTGCTGGCGGCGCCGGCTACGCTCGACAAGGTCTACGATTTCGGCGCCGAAGCGTTCGATGCGATCTTCGATACGCTGCGCACCACGATGCCCTGCATCGTGCTCGATGTGCCGCATCAATGGTCGGGCTGGACCAAGCGCGCGTTGATCGCGGCCGACGACATCCTGATCGTGGCGGCGCCCGACCTCGCCAATCTGCGCAACGCCAAGAACATGTTCGATCTCCTGAAGGCGTCGCGGCCCAACGACCGCGCGCCTTTGTACTGCCTGAACCAGGTCGGCGTGCCGAAACGTCCGGAGATCGCGGCCGCCGAATTCGCCAAGGCGATCGAAAGCCAGCCGATCGCCGCCATTCCGTTCGATCCGCAGATCTTCGGTTCGGCCGCCAACAACGGCCAGATGATCGCGGAAATCTCCGCAAACCATCGCGCGGTCGAGATGTTCCTGCAGATGGCGCAGCGGCTGACAGGCCGCGGCGAAACCAAGAAGCCGAGGGGGTCCTTCCTGTCGCCCCTGCTCGAAAAGCTGCGGTCCAAATAGTGGTCCGCGTGGAGTCAAGACGTCGTGTTTGGTAAGCGTAGCGGAAGCGATGGGGACGTGCGGGCATCCAAGCCCGCTTTTCAGACGCCGGAGCCTGCCGGCCCGTCGGCGATGACGCGCGAGCCCGGCGCACCGACGATCTCGTCGCCGCCGCTGGCGCCTCCAAAACCACCGCCGCCGCCCACCGTCGAAGCCCGCCGCTCGGACAATTACTACCAGGTCAAGGCAACGATCTTCGGCGCCCTGATCGAGGCGATCGACCTTGCCCAACTTGCCAAGCTGGACAGCGAGTCGGCGCGCGAGGAAATCCGCGACATCGTCAACGAGATCATCGCGATCAAGAACATCGTGATGTCGATCGCCGAGCAGGAAGAGCTGCTCGACGACATCTGCAACGACGTGCTCGGTTACGGCCCGCTGGAGCCCCTGCTGTCGCGCGACGACATCGCCGACATCATGGTCAACGGCGCCGGCACGGTGTTCATCGAAGTCGCCGGCAAGATCCAGCGCACCGGCATCCGCTTTCGCGACAACCAGCAGCTGCTCAACATCTGCCAGCGCATCGTCAGCCAGGTCGGCCGGCGCGTCGACGAATCCTCGCCGATCTGCGACGCCCGCCTCGCCGACGGCTCGCGCGTCAACGCCATCGTGCCACCGCTGGCGATCGACGGGCCCGCACTCACCATCCGCAAATTCAAGAAGGACAAGCTGACGCTGGAGCAACTCGTCAAGTTCGGCGCGATCACGCCGGAAGGGGCGACCATCCTGCAGATCATCGGCCGGGTCCGCTGCAATGTGATCATCTCGGGCGGTACCGGTTCGGGCAAGACCACCCTGCTGAACTGCCTGACCAACTATATCGAGCACGACGAACGCGTCATCACCTGCGAAGACGCCGCCGAACTTCAGCTGCAGCAGCCGCATGTGGTGCGGCTGGAAACCCGGCCGCCGAACATCGAAGGCGAGGGCCAGGTCACGATGCGCGAACTGGTCCGCAACTGCCTGCGTATGCGCCCTGAGCGGATCATCGTCGGCGAAGTCCGCGGCCCCGAGGCGTTCGACCTGTTGCAGGCGATGAACACCGGCCACGATGGCTCGATGGGCACGCTGCACGCCAACAACCCGCGCGAGGCGCTGTCGCGCTGCGAATCCATGATCACCATGGGCGGCTTTTCGCTTCCTTCACGCACGATTCGCGAGATGATCTGCGCCTCGGTCGACATCATCGTGCAGGCCGCGCGCCTGCGCGACGGCTCGCGCCGCATCACGCACATCACCGAGGTGATGGGCATGGAAGGCGACACCATCATCACCCAGGACATCTTCCTGTACGACGTGGTCGGGGAAGACGCCAACGGCAAGATCATCGGCAAGCACCGCTCGACCGGCATCGGCCGGCCGCGCTTCTGGGAGCGTGCCCGCTACTACAATGAAGAGAAGCGGCTTGCGGCGGCGCTGGACGCCTCCGACTCACCGGCGCCGGCCTAAGGGAACGCAGGATGCAGACGCAAACCCTTGCCCTGGCCTTCCTCGCCGCCACGACCGTGGGCGGCATCGCCTGGGTCTTCCTGTACCCCTACCTCTCAGGGGAGAAGAAGGCCGAGTCCCGCCGCGCGTCGGTGGCGCGCAGCGAACCCACGACGACGCGAACCGCCGACCGCACGCAACGCTCCCGCCGCGAGCAGGTCGAAGGATCGTTGAAGGAGCTCGAGGCGCGGCGGCAGAAGGACAAGAAAGTCCCGCTCGGCATGCGCATCTCGCAGGCCGGACTGGAGTGGTCGGAGCAGAAATTCTGGATGATCTCCGGCGCCCTCGGCCTGTTCGGGTTCGCCGCGGCATTCGTGGTCGGCGGCGGGTTGCTCGGCGCGGCCGGCATCGGCTTTGCCATGGGTCTCGGCGCACCGCGCTGGCTGCTCGGCTTCCTGAAGAAGCGACGGGAAAAGGCTTTCCTGAAGGCGCTGCCCGATGCGGTCGACGTCATCGTACGCGGCATCAAGGCCGGCCTGCCGCTGTTCGAATCGCTCAAGGCGGTCGTCAACGACGCGCCGGAGCCCTTGCGCAGCGAGTTTCTCGCGATCATCGAGACCCAGGCGATCGGCATGCCGCTCGGCGAGGCCTGTTCCCGACTCTACGAACGCATGCCGCTGCCGGAGGCGAACTTCTTCGGCATCGTGATCGCGATCCAGCAGAAGTCCGGCGGCAATTTGTCGGAAGCACTCGGCAACCTGTCGCGCGTGCTGCGCGACCGCAAGAAGATGGCCGAGAAGATCCAGGCGATGTCGATGGAAGCGAAGGCCTCCGCCGCCATCATCGGCTCGCTGCCGCCGATCGTGATGATCCTCGTGTTCCTCACGACGCCGGACTACATCGCCCTGCTGTGGACCAACTCGATGGGGCAACTCATGCTGGTCGCCTGCCTCGTCTGGATGACGATGGGCGTGCTGGTGATGAAGAAGATGATCAACTTCGATTTCTGACGGTGCAGCATGATTGATATTCTGGTCGCCAAGCTCCACGACGTCAGGTTCATGACGATGCTGCTTGCCTTCTTCGCGGCAAGCGCCACGGTCTACACGCTGGTGATGCCGCTGCTCGCCGGCGGCGACCTCAACAAGCGCATGAAGGCCGTCGCCAGCGAGCGCGAACGCCTCCGGCAGCGCGAACGCGAGCGCCTCTCCAAAACGGAGAAGGTGGCGCTGCGGCAGACGCCGAAGCAGGTCGTCTCCAGGGTGGTGGACGATCTCAACCTCACGAAATGGCTGGCCCAGGAAACGGCGCTCGAGAAGCTCGTGATGGCGGGCTATCGCGGCCACGCCCCCTACGTCACCTTCCTGTTCGCCCGCGCGGTGACGCCGATCGTGCTGCTGCTCGGCGCCATCATCTACACGTTCTTCATCGCCGGCGCGAACTGGTCGCTCACGCTCAAGATCGGCATTTGCGTCGGCGCGGCCTATGCCGGCCTTCAGGCGCCGATGCTGTTCCTGAAGAATGCGATCTCCAAGCGCCAGCTCCAGATCAAGCGCGCCTTTCCTGATTCGCTCGATCTGCTGTTGATCTGCATCGAGTCGGGCATGTCGGTCGAGGTCGCGTTCCGCAAGGTGGCCAACGAGATCGCCGGACAGTCGATCGCGCTGTCGGAGGAGTTCGCACTGACGACCGCGGAACTGTCCTACCTGCAGGACCGCAAGTCCGCCTACGAGAACCTGGCGCGGCGCACCGGGCTCGAAGGCGTGAGATCGGTGTGCATGGCCTTGCAGCAATCCGAACGCTACGGCACGCCGCTCGGCCAGAGCCTGCGCGTGATGGCGCAGGAAAATCGCGACATGCGCATGAACGAGGCCGAGAAGAAGGCAGCGGCGCTGCCGCCCAAGTTGACCGTGCCTATGATCGTGTTCTTCCTGCCCTGCCTGTTCATCGTGATCCTCGGGCCGTCCTACATCAAGATCGCCACGATGCATTGAGTTGCGCCGCCACGCATACGACAACGCCCGGCATGCCGGGCGTTTCTTTTTGTGGCGTGAGGTCGATGGTTCGCGAGGCTGAGAGCTTCGCCGTCGGAGACAACGGGAACGCTAAAGCGCGATGAGATCGGGTTGAATCGTCATCGCGCTTTAGATTCTTGTTTCAGCATGATCTTTTCGGAAAACCGCCGCGCACTTTTCCGGATCATGCTCTAGTCGTCCTTGGCGACGACCGGTGCGGCGCGCGACGCGGTCCGCGGACCGTCCTTGCGATTCAGCATGTCGCGGAGATAGGCGACATTGGCCGCCGCCTCATCCGCCGGCAGGTCGGCCTTGACGATCGTTTCGGCCTCCGCGAAGCGGCCCTGCAGGCCGACGACGAGCGCAAGGTTCTGCCGGATCCGGGTGTCGGCGCGGGCGCTGGCATAGGCCTGGCGCAGCGTCTCTTCCGCCTTCGGCAATTCCTTGGTCAGCATGTAGGACAGGCCGAGATTGGACAGCACCGACGGCTCGTCCGGCGCCAGCCGCAACGCGCTGGCGTAATAGCGCCGCGCTTCGTCGTGCCGGTTCAACTTGTCGAGCGTGGTTCCCTGCACCGACAAGATCCGCCAGTCCGGATTGTCCGGGCTGTGGGCGCGGCTCAGCACGTCGAATGCGGCCTGCGAGTTGCCGTTGTCGGCCAGCGCGCGGCCATAGGCGGCGAGCAGCGCCTTGTTGCCGGGATTGGTGATCGTGGCCTGCTCCAGCATGGCGCAGGCCTGCGAGCGCTGTCCGGTCATGCGCAGGGCCTGGCCGTAAGCGATCGCGGCCTCGGCATCCTTGGGATTCTTGCGGTAGCGCTCGCCATAGACCTCGGCGGCGCGGCGCGGATCGTCGGGCGTGGGGTCCGGGCGGGATGCGATCGATCCCGTCACGTCGGACATGGTCTGGCACCCGCCAAGCCCTGCGGCGAGGACGGCCACAAGGGCTGCGGAAGCGAGATGCCGGGTCAAATTGGACTGTCGACGCATGGCACTGTGACTCACGATATCGAGCGAATGGCTTCAGCCGAGCGTGCCAGCAATAGACTGTTAACCCTAACGTCTGGTTAACTGGCGACACCGGCAACCGGTTCGCCGGTTCCAATCCTGCACGTCGCGTGAACCGCTGCCGCGCTACCATCCACGGCGAAAGCCGTGTAGTAGCCACCGACGACGCCAGAACAGCCGAGAGCCGCATGCCATCCGTGTTCGAGACCGCACCAACGACCGCCGTCACACCGATCACCTTTGTCACCAGGGCGACATGGGATGCGATCCGCAGCGAACTGCCGGCACCGGCGCGCCAGTTCGCAGAGGCCAGCGGCTTCGAGGCCAAGCCCGGCAAGACCCTCGCTTTGCCGGCGGCCGACGGTGGCATCGCGCAGGTGCTGTTCGGCCTCGAGGACGCAGACCACAAGGCACGCGATCCATTCCGGCCCGGCGCCCTGCCCGGCCTGTTGCCGCCGGGTGTCTATCGCTTTGCCAATGCGCCGCATGACCCGAGGCTCGCTGCGCTCGCGTTCGCGCTGGGCTGCTATCGCTTCGGCCGCTATCGCAAGAACAAGGCCCCCGAGGTCCGTCTGGTGCCGCCCGACGGCGTCGACGCCGCCGAGATCGCGCGAATTGCGGATGCGGCGGCGCTGGCGCGCGACCTCATCAACACACCCTCCAACGACATGGGCCCGGCCGAGCTCGCGGAAGTCGCGCGCGAGCTCGCAACGCGGTTCGGCGCCGCCTTCAATTGCATCGAGGGCGACGAGCTCGCGCAGAACTTCCCGCTGATCCACGCCGTCGGCATGGCATCGACACGCGCGCCGCGGCTGATCGATCTGAGCTGGGGCGATCCGGCCCATCCGAAGGTGACGCTGGTCGGCAAGGGCGTCTGCTTCGATACCGGCGGGCTCGACCTCAAGCCGTCGAGCGGCATGCTGATCATGAAGAAGGACATGGGCGGCGCCGCCAACGTGCTGGCGCTGGCGCAGATGGTGATGGACGCGAAGCTGAAGGTGCGGCTGCGCGTGCTGATCCCGGCGGTCGAGAACGCGGTTGCCGGAAATGCGTTCCGCCCGCTCGACATCTTCAAGTCGCGCAAGGGCATCACCGTCGAGATCGGCAACACCGACGCCGAGGGCCGGCTGGTGCTCGCCGACGCACTGGCGCTGGCCGACGAGGAGACGCCGGATCTGCTGGTCGATCTCGGCACGCTGACCGGCGCCGCGCGCGTGGCGCTGGGCCCGGATCTGCCGCCGTTCTACACCGATGACGAGGCGCTCGCCGCCGACGTTGCTGCGTCTGCAAGGAGCGAGAACGACCCGTTGTGGCGGATGCCGCTGTGGCCGGCCTACGATGCCTGGCTCGACTCCAAGACCGCCGACATCACCAATGCACCGTCGGGCGGTTTCGCCGGCTCGATCACCTGCGCACTGTTCCTGCAGCGCTTCGTCGAGCACGCGCGGAGCTGGCTGCATGTCGACATCTACGGCTGGACGCCGTCGGCAAAGCCCGGCCGCCCCGAAGGCGGCGAGTGCCAGGCGGCACGCGCGATCTACAAATTGCTGAGTCAGCGCTATGCATGATGCCAGACTGACGCCGGCCCGCGCCGACCTTGCCGCGAAATATCTCGAGGGCAAGGTGAAGGCGGCGCGCTTCGTCGAAGGCGAAACCTTCGAGGTCGGTGAAGCCATTGCGCCGCTGCGGCGGGCACCGGCGGCCGATGCCGAGCAGATGACGCAGGCGCTGAAAGGCGAACGCGTCACGGTCTACGATCGCAACGGCGAAGGCTGGGCCTGGGGCCAGCTCGTCGATGACGGTTATGTCGGCTGGATTCCCGACGCAGCCCTGACCAGCCCCGGCGCCGCACCGACGCACAAAGTGACGGCGCTGCGCACGCTGGCGTTTCCGGGACCGTCGATCAAGCTGCCGCCGGTCGAGGCGCTGGCGATGGGGACCAAGCTCGCGGTCGTCCGCGAGGACGGAGCTTTCGCGGTGACACGAGAAGGCTGGCATTTGCCGCGCCAGCATCTCGCGTCGCTCGACACGATGGCGCCGGATTTCGTCGGGATCGCCGAGCAATTCGTCGGCACGCCCTATCTCTGGGGCGGCAAGTCGAGCCTCGGCATCGATTGCTCCGGCCTGGTGCAGATCGCGCTGACGGCCGCCGGCACCGGCTGCCCGCGCGACAGCGACATGCAGCAGGACGGGCTCGGCCGCGAATTGACGACAGCGGAATCGAAGCATCTCGCACGCGGCGACCTGATCTTCTGGAAGGGCCACGTCGCCATCGCGCGCGACGCGACGACGATCGTGCACGCCAACGCGCATCACATGGCGACCGTGGCGGAGAACACGCAGGCCGCGATCGCGAGGATCAAGGCGGCGGGCAGCGACGTGCTGGCGATCAAGCGGCTATGATTGCGTCATTCCGGGGCGGCGCGTAGCGCCGAGCCCGGAATCCATTCATCCACCGAACATGCGGCCCGATGGATTCCGGGCTCGCGCTTCGCGCGCCCCGGAATGACGAGACTGAACTACGTCGCCACCGACCCTTCGCCGGCCGCTTCGATGCGGAACGCGGCGGCGAACAGCGCGCGGGTGTAATCGCTCTTCGGGTTCTTGAACAGCGCGGAGGCCGGTCCCTCCTCCTCGACCTTGCCGGATTTCATCACGATCAGATGGCTCGCGAGCGAGGCCACCACGCGCAGATCGTGCGAGATGAACAGGTAGGTGAGGTCGCGCTTGCGTTGCAGGTCGCGCAACAGATCTACCATCTGGGCCTGCAACAGCATGTCGAGCGCGCTAGTCGGCTCGTCCAGCACGACGAAGTTCGGCTCCAGCACGACGGCACGCGCGATCGAGATGCGCTGGCGCTGGCCGCCGGAGAACTCATGCGGATAGCGGAAGCGCCAGTCGGGATCGAGCCCGACATCCTTCAATGCCTTGATCACCCGCGCCTCGCGCTCCTCGCGCGACAGCTGCTTCTGATGCACCTCAAGCCCCTCGGCGATGATGTCGGCGACCGACATGCGTGGGCTGAGCGAGCCGAACGGATCCTGGAACACGATCTGCATGTCGCGGCGGAACGGCAGCATCTGCTTGAAACGCAGCCCCTGGATGTCCTTGCCGAGAAACACGATCGGGCCATCGGACGAAATCAGCCTGAGCAGCGCGAGCCCAAGCGTGGTCTTGCCGGAGCCGGATTCGCCGACGACGCCGAGCGTCTCGCCCTTGCGCACCGCGAGGCTGACGCCATCGACCGCCTTGATGTGGCCGACGGTCGAACGCATCAGCCCGCGCTTGATCGGAAACCAGACCTTGAGATTGTCCGCCGACATCACGACCGGCGCGCCCGGCTGCGGCGGCGCCGGATCGGGCTTCGGCTCGGCCGCCAGCAGCGCCTTTGTATAGGTGTGCTTCGGCGCGGTGAAAACCTGTTCGACGGGGCCCTGTTCGACGATCTTGCCGTTGTTCATCACACAGACGGTGTCGGCGATACGGCGGACGATGCCGAGATCGTGGGTGATGAACAACAGACTCATGCCGAGCCGGGCGCGAATCTCAGCCAGCAATGCCAGTATCTGCGCCTGCACGGTGACGTCGAGTGCCGTGGTCGGCTCGTCCGCGATCAGCAGATCGGGCTCGTTGGCAAGCGCCATCGCGATCATCACGCGCTGGCGCTGACCACCGGATAGCTGATGCGGATAGCTCTTGAGCCGCGTTTCCGGCTCGGGGATGCCGACCTGGCCGAGCAATTCCAGCGTGCGCGCCCGCGCCGCCGCACCGCTAATGCCGCTGTGCAGCGACAGTATCTCGCCGATTTGGGATTCAATGGTGTGCAGCGGATTGAGCGAGGTCATTGGCTCCTGGAAGATGATCGAGATGTCGTTGCCACGAATCCCGCGCATCTCGCTTTCCGACGATCCCAGCAGATCGCGGCCCTTGAAACGGATCGCCCCGGAGGGATGCGAGGCCGCCGGATAGGGCAGCAGCCTCAATACCGACAGCGCGCTGACCGATTTTCCCGAGCCGGACTCGCCGACCAGCGCCGTGCATTCGCCGCGCTTGATCGAGAAAGAAACGCGATCGACCGCAAGCGAGCGGCCGAAGGCGACGGAGAGGTCGCTGACGTCGAGCAGAGGCTGGTTGGTCGCGTCCATGCGTCAGCCCTTCGAGAACGTCTTGCGCGGATCGAAGGCGTCGCGCGCGGCTTCGCCGATGAAGATCAGGAGCGACAGCATGATCGCGACCGAGAAGAAGCCGGTGAGACCGAGCCACGGCGCCTGCACATTGGCCTTGCCCTGCGACAGCAATTCACCGAGCGAAGGTGAGCCGGGCGGCAGGCCGAAGCCGAGGAAATCCAGCGCCGTCAGCGTCATCACCGAGGACGAGACGATAAAGGGCAGGAACGTCATGGTCGCGACCATCGCGTTCGGCAGCAGATGGCGGAACATGATCACGCGGTTGGAGACGCCGAGCGCGCGCGCCGCCTGGATGTATTCGAAGTTGCGGCCGCGCAGGAACTCGGCGCGGACCAGGCCGACTAGCGAGACCCACGAGAACAGCAAGAGGATGCCGAGCAGGATGAAGAAGCCCGGCGGCAGCACCGCCGAGATGATCAGCAGCAGGTAGAGCGAGGGGATCGCGGTCCAGATCTCGATGAATCGCTGGAAGCCGAGATCGATCCAGCCGCCGAAATAGCCCTGCACGCCGCCGGCGGCGATGCCGATGATCGAGGACAGGATCGTCAGCGTCAGGCCGAACAGCACCGAAATGCGGAAGCCGTAGATCAGCCGCGCCACCACGTCGCGGCCCTGATCGTCGGTGCCGAGCCAGTTGTATTCGAGGTCGCGGCAGCCGGTCAGTCCCTTCCGCTTCACCACGTCCTTACACTGCTCTTCGCTCAGCAGCCAGGTCGGCTTCGACGGCACCGCCGTCGGCGGGTCGAGGTTGCGGCTGTCGTAGGAATAGCGGATCGGCGGCCAGATCATGCTGCCGCCCTTGGCGGCGATCTGCTTCTGCAGATAGGGATCGCGATAATCGGCCGCGGTCTCGAAGTCGCCGCCGAAAGTGGTCTCGGCGTAGGTGAACACCACCGGCCAGTAGAAGTGGCCGTCATATTTGACGACCAGCGGCTTGTCGTTGGCAATGAAATTGGCGAACAGCGACGCCACGAACAGGATAAGGAAGATCCAGAACGACCAGTAGCCGCGACGGTTCGCCTTGAAGTTCTGCCAGCGCCGCTTGTTCAGCGGCGACGGCGAGAAGCCGTGGCGCGTGACGGGCACGGCCTCGCCGAGCGGCGATTGCGTCGAGGTTTCGACCGGCTGGGGCGCGAGAATCGTCATCAGACCTCCCGCGCCTCGAAGTCGATCCGTGGATCGATCCACATATAGGCGAGATCGGAGATCAGATTGACCACCAGTCCGACCAGCGAAAAGATGAACAGCGTTCCGAACACCACCGGATAGTCACGGTTCAGGACGCTCTCGAAGCCGAGCAGCCCGAGCCCGTCGAGCGAGAAGATCGTCTCGATCAGCAGCGAGCCCGAGAAGAAAGCGTGGATGAACGCGCCTGGGAAGCCCGCGATCACGATCAGCATCGCGTTGCGGAAGATGTGGCCGTACAGCACCTGGCGCTCGCTACAGCCCTTGGCGCGCGCGGTCATCACATATTGCTTGCGGATCTCGTCGAGGAACGAGTTCTTGGTCAGCAGCGTCATGGTGGCGAAGGCGCCCAGCGCCATCGACACCAGCGGCAGCGTCAGATGCCAGAAATAGTCGATGATCTTCCAGTACCAGGGGAATTGCGACCAGCCGTCCGACGTGAGGCCGCGCAGCGGAAAGATATTGAGGAACGAGCCGCCGGCGAACAGCACGATCAGGAGGATCGCGAACAGGAAGCCCGGGATCGCGAAGCCGATGATGATCACGGCCGAGGTCCAGGTATCGAACCGCGACCCGTCCTTCACCGCCTTGCGGATGCCGAGCGGGATCGAGATCAGATAGGTCAGCAACGTCATCCAGATGCCGAGCGACATCGAGACCGGCAGTTTTTCCTTGATCAGTTGCAGCACGCTGACGCTGCGGAAATAGCTGTTGCCGAAGTCGAATCGCGCGAAATTCCACACCATCAGTGCGAACCGCTCCGGCGCCGGCTTGTCGAAGCCGAACTGCACCTCGAGCTTCTTGATGAAATCGGGGTCGAGCCCCTGCGCGCCGCGGTATTTCGAGTTGACGGCACCGGCCGCACCCGTGCCCTGGCCGCGCTGTGCGCCGAAATCGCCGCCGCCGCCCGACACGCGTGAGGTGCCGCCGGTGTCGGCGCCGTTGATCTGCGCGATGACGCGCTCGACCGGCCCGCCGGGCGCAAACTGCACGACCACGAAGGACACGAACAAAATGCCGAGCAGCGTCGGCAGCATCAGGAAGATACGTCGGGCGATATAGGCGCTCATCAGCTACTTCGCCTGCTCGAGCTTCGCGGCCTTGGCCGCATCGAACCACCAGTTCTCCGGCGCGCCGACGCCCTGCGTATATTTCGCGAGCTTCTCGGTATGACCGAACTGATCCCAATAGGCGATCGGATGCGTGTTGCGGTACCATTGCGGCACCCAGTAGCGGCCGGCGCGGAACACGCGGTCAAAGGCGCGGCAGGCGATCGTCAGCTCATGGCGGCTGTTCGCACCAATGATCTTCTCGATCAACACGTCGATCGCCGGATTGGCGATACCTGCGAGATTGTAGGAGCCCTTGGTCTTCGCGGCCTGCGAGGAGAAGAACGGCCGCATGCTGTCGCCCGGCGTCGCCGAGAAGCTGAAGCGCTGCATGGTCATGTCGAAATCGAAGTCTTCCACCCGGGCGCGGTACTGCACCGCGTCGACCAGGCGGAACGTCGCATCGATGCCGAGCGTGCCGAGATTCTTGATGTAAGGCCCATGATGCGGTTGCAGCGAAGGCTCGTCGTTGAGAAATTCGATAGTAATGGGCTGGCCGTTTGGTAGCACGCGCTTGCCGTCCTTGACGACACAGCCGGCCTCGTTGAGCAGCTGCACCGCCTTGCGCAGCAGCGTGCGATCCTGACCGGAGCCGTCGGACATCGGCGGCACGAACGGCAGGCCGAACACCTCATCGGGCACCTGGCCGCGGAACGGCTCGAGCAGCGCAAGCTCCTCCGGTGAGGGAGGTCCCTCCGCCACCATGTCCGAGTTCTGGAACGGCGAGACGGTGCGCGCATACGCATCGTACATGATGGTCTTGTTGGTCCACTCGAAGTCGAAGGCGCAGATCAGCGCCTCGCGCACGCGCGGATCCTTGAACTTGTCGCGGCGCATGTTGATGAACCAGCCTTGCGCACCGGACGGCGTATCGTCCGGCAGCGTCTCGCGCTTGACCCAGCCATCCTTCACCGCGGGGAAATCGTAGCGCGTCGCCCAGACGCGCGCGGTGAACTCTTCGCGGAACAGGTAGCTCTTCGAGGTGAAGCCCTCGAACGCCACATCGCGGTCGCGATAGAATTCATAGCGCACGGTGTCGAAATTGTAGCTGCCGCGATTGATCGGAAGATCGGCACCCCACCAGTCCTTGACGCGGTCGTATTCGACGTAGCGGTTGACCTCGAACCGGCCGACCTTGTACGGCCCAGAGCCGAGCGGCGCATCGAGCGTCGATTCTTCGAACGACCGCGTCGCGTAGTAGGCCCTGGAGAAGATCGGCAGGCCCGCGACATAGAGCGGCACGTCGCGCGCGCGCCCGGCCGCAAAGGTCACCACCACGGTCGCGTCGTCCGGCGCCTCGGCCTTGACGAAATCGCGGAGCTGCACCTGGATCAGCGGGTGGCCTTTTTCCTTCAGCGTGGCGAGCGAGAAGACGACGTCCTGCGCGGTCAGCTTCGAGCCGTCATGGAAGCGTGCCTCGGGGCGCATCGTAAAGCGGTAGGTCAGCTTGTCCGGCGAGATTTGCACCGACTTCGCGGCAAAGCCGTACATCGCGTCGGGCTCGTCGTTTGCGCGCGACATCAGCGTCGCGAACGTCATGTCCATGCCCTGCGCGCCTTCTCCCTTCAGGACATAGGCGTTCAACGAGTTGAAGGTGTAGTAGGACTGGTTGTAGCCGCGTACCCACGGAATCACCGAGAAGGCGCCGCCCTTCGGCGCTTTCGGATTGACGTAGTCAAAGATCTGGAAATCCGCCGGGTATTTCAGGTCGCCGAACGCCGACATGCCGTGCATCCCGGTTCCGTTGTCGGCCAGCGCCGGTGCAGTACGCAAGCCTGCAGCACTCAACGCACCAATGCCGAGACCAAGTGCGTGCCGACGGGAGAATAGCGCCATGCGCGAATCCTTCGATCTTATGAACGCTTGAGCTTGGCCGCCTTGTCGGCGTCGTACCACCAAATCGCCGGGAACCCCGAAAGGCCGTATTTGGGCAATTCTGCCGGACGACCGAAGCGATCCCAGCGCGCCGTGCGCAGCTTCGGATAATTCCACTGCGGAACGACGTAATGGTTCCACAATAATACGCGGTCGAGCGCCTTCGTCGCAGCGACGAGATCTTCGCGATCCGTCGCAAAAATCACCCGCTCGATCAATTTGTCGATCACCGGGTTCTTGATGCCGGCAATATTGCGCGATCCGGCGGTGTCCGCCGCCTTCGATCCCCAGTATTCACGCTGCTCGTTCCCGGGTGACAGGGATTCTCCCCAGGACCCAATGACGATGTCGAAATCCCAATTGCGAAGCCGGTTCTCATATTGGATCGGATCAATCGTGCGCACGGAGATCGAAAATCCGAGCCGCTCGAGTGGCGGCTTGTAGGCCAGCATGATTCGTTCGAAATTCGGATCCTCACTCAGCAACTCGATCGAGAACGGCTCTCCGCTTTTGGAATCCACGAGCTTGCGATCTCGCACTTCATAGCCGGCCTCCTTGAGCAGGCGCGCTGCATCGCGGAGGTTTTCACGCACAGCCTCGGGATTGCCGCCCACCGGATTCGTATAGGCCGTTGTGAATACTTCGGCCGGCACCTGGTCACGGATGGATTCAAGGATGGCAAGTTCCTTGCTTTGCGGCAGCCCGGTCGCCATCAACTCCTCGGCGCCATCAAAGTAGCTGGTGATGCGCTTGTATTGGCCGAAGAACAGCAGCTTGTTGACCTCCTCGAAGTCGAATGCGTAGTTCAGAGCGCGGCGAACACGCGGATCGCTGAATTTGGCCCGGCGCTGGTTCGGGACAAAGGCCTGCATGGTGCCCGAACTGCGGTTCGGAAACTCTTCCAGCACCACACGCTTGTCGGTGACGGCCGGAAAATTATAGGCAGTTGCCCACGCCTTCGCGCTGTTCTCCAGACGCCAATCGATCTGATCGCCCTTGAATGCCTCGATCGCAACCGTCGGATCCCTGAAGTACTCGTAGCGCAGTTCGTCGAAGTTGTTGCGCCCCACATTGATCGCGAGGTCGCGCGCCCAATGATCCTTGACGCGTTCCAGAGTGACAGTCCGTCCTGCAACGAACTCCTTGATGCGATAGGCTCCCGACCCAAGCGGCTTCTCGAGCGTCGTCGCGGAAACGTCGCGCTTACGGCCTTCGCTATCGGTGCCTTCCCACCAGTGCTTGGGCAGGATCGTCAGCTCACCCACGATCTGCGGAAGTTCTCGGTTGCCCGGCATGTCGAACACGAACTTCACGTCGCGATCACCCATCTTCTCTGCCCGGACCACATGGCTGTAATAGGCGGAGAACATCGGATGATGCTTCTTGAACGCCTCGAGCGAGAAGATCACATCGTCCGGAGTAACGGGTGCACCGTCATGCCATTTGGCTTGTGGACGAAGACGGTAGATGACGTAGGAGAAATCGTCGGGATAGCTTGCGGACTCCGCTAGCGCTCCGTATTGGGTCGACACTTCGTCGAGCGACTGCGTCATCAAGGGCTCGTAGACCAGCGCGACCGCTCCCGCGATCGCGCCTTTCACGCCCGAAACCACGACGTTGAAATTATCGAAGGTGCCAATCGCAATCTGGCGGACGGTGCCGCCCTTGGGCGCATCCGGATTGACATAGTCAAACCGCTTGAAGTCGGCCGGGTATTTGACATTGCCGAAAAGCGACAAGGCGTGCCGCCATTTTAGTCCATTCGTAGCGTCATCCGCGAGCGCCGGTGTGACCGCGCCAATGCCGGAGTTGAATCCGAGCGCCGGAGCGATTGCCGCCAGAGCGCTGCCTTGAAGGAGGTGTCGTCGGGTAATCGCCAAATTCGGTCTTCCTGCTTGCGGCCCCGGTTACATGGGACCCAATATAAGGCAACGGTTCGACAAATTACGTTGCTTTTTCCTCATGATATTGACCTCGGAACAATATCGCTGCGGCGAAACGTCCCGATAACAACCCCGCGACAGCGGATTCCCCATGCGAAAACGGCCAGGCATTGCCTGGCCGTTTCATCCGCATGCTTGTGCGAAGCAAATCGTTACTTCGAAGCGGTCGGGATCGGAGCCGGGTGCTCCGAGTTCGAATTCAGATAGGCGATGATGTCGGCGCGTTCGCTGTCCTTCGGCACGCCGGCGAAGCCCATCGCGGTGCCGGGGATGAAGGCCTTCGGGTTGGTCAGGAACTTGTTGAGGTCGTCAAACGACCAGTCGCCGCCCTTGCCCTTCATCGCAGCCGAGAAATTGAAGCCACGGCCCTCGCCCTTCTTCTCGCCGACGACGCCGTAGAGGTTCGGACCGACGCGGTTGGGGCCGCCCTTTTCGAACGTATGGCAGGCTTGGCACTTCTTCGCGGCGCCCGCGCCCTTCTCGGCGGACGCGGTCTGCAGCAGCTTCTCGATCGGCTCGGACGGCGCCGCAGCGGCCCCGCCGGCACCTTCACGGGCCGCTTCCTTCACCGCGATCTCAAAACCCGGCTTCTCCGGCAGCTTCGCGGAAAACACCGATCCGGCGGCAAAGCTCATCACCAGGACGACGATGCAGGTGCCGAGAACCGCACCGAGGATTTTGTTGAGTTCGAAGGAGTCCATTTTGGGTCAGGCTCCGGGCCTTGAATGTCGACTTCAGGCCGGGAATACGGCCGCGGGGAAAGACCTGGGAATCGGCCTTATCGCACCGCCCCAAGCAGGGTTGAGATATCGGTTTGCCCGCGCTCTGGCAACCCGTATAAACGCGCCGAATTCAACCTCCTCCCCGGCAATTTCCGCAGGCCGGACGGGCCCGACACGAATGACCAACCCCCGCACCTTGGTGCTGATTCCGGCCCGCATGGCCGCCACCCGACTGCCCGGCAAACCGCTGCTCGAG
>NZ_JACMYO010000111.1 GCF_020889685.1 Bradyrhizobium oropedii | reverse complement strand
GCACGGGCTCGGGGCGGGTTACGCCAGCGCGAACCCGCCCGACAGAGCGAACCCTTTGGACGTCGCCTCAGGGCTGCGCGAGGTGCCAGGCGCCATTAAGGAAGCCGTCCCCGGTGATGTCGCCGGCCTTCTGGTCCTTGGCGAAGGTATAGAGCGGCTTGCCCTTGTAGGCCCACTGCTTCGAGCCGTCGTCACGGGAGATGATGCTGTAGCCGCCTTCGGCCTTGTCGCTGGCTTCCGCCTTCAGCACCGGCCAGTTCGTCGCACACGGGCCGTTGCAGGCCGACTTGCCGTCGGCGTCCTTGTCAAAGGTGTAGAGCGTCATCCCCTTGGTGTCGGTGAGGACGGAGCCCTTCGCCGTCGTGCCGGTCTTGGTCGGCGGCGCCGCAAAGGCTGTTGATGCGAACGCAAACGACACGGCGGTGGCGAGCGCGAACGAGATCGATGTCTTCATGATGTCTCCTTTCGAATGCAAACGGCTTGCATGCGTAGGACGCGCGAAGCCGCCCGCATTCCCGCGGAGAAGCGGAAAGAATTTCCGGAACATCGATCAATGCGAGGGGAATAAAGCCGGAGGCGCGCGCCGATACCGGCCGCTATCGCCTGATTTCCTCGGCCGCGCGCACCAGCGGGCGGTCGGAGAGCTGGATCGGGCCGGAGAACGGCGTGCTCATTTCGAGGATCAAATAGATCGCGGCCGCGACTAGCGCCGCCGCGGCGACATAGGTCGAGATCACGACCGCGTTGCGCGGCGCGCGAAAGCCCAGGGTTGCGAACATCAGCGTCAGCCACCCGACCAGGATGCAGATCAGCGGCGATGGAAACGAACCGTCGGACTGCTCGACAAAGGTCCAGCGCTGCTGCACCGCCTGCCGGTAGAGCGACCGGGCGTCGTTCCACAGCGCGACCTTCTGCTCGTCGTCGAACCGCAGCTCGCGGAGGCTGGTGCCGACCTCGTCGAGCAGATGTTCGGACACCTCGTTCGCCCGCGAGATCGGGACATCCTTGAGCACCTGCTCGACATAGGCGAGCAGCCGCTTGCGCGGCTCGTCGGCGCTGGGACCCAGCGGCCGCAGGCTGCGGTCGAGCAGAATGAGGTCGGTGGCGAAGACATGCAAATTGCGGTCGACAGCCACATAGGTATTGGCCGAGTTGTTCATCATCAGGCCGAGCAGCAGCGACGGCATGGTGAAGAACAGCGTCGCGACCAGGCGTACCGAGGTATTGGTCTCGTCGCTGCGGTGATGGTCGGCGAACCGGACATGGATCGCCATGGTCGCCAGCGCGGCGCCGCTCAACAGGATGAAGATCAGGAGGGCGACGACGAATGCGACCACGGCTTGCGAAGACCTGCGAGAGAATCAGGCGGGCAGGATAGCAAGTGCAGCGCAGCGGCGCATGTCCGGTTGACTAGCCCTCCCCACGCGCTATCCAGTCCGGACCGGCTTTTTGGCGCGCCGCGCGTGCCCTGGGAGAGAACCACGTGCATTTTGTCGACGACGACGAGGTCAACCGCGTCCTGACCTTCCCGATCCTGATCGCGGCGATCGAGGCTGCGCACCGGCGTCCCAAGATCGCGGTGCGGGACGGCTATCTCGGCGACGACAAGGGCCAGCAGCTGGTGACGCGCAGCGCCGTCGATGCCGGCCGCTTCATGATGACCAAGCTCTACACCAGCTTTCCAGGCAACCTTACGGACGGCAGGCTGCCGGCGGTGCAGGCGGTCTGCGTGCTATTCGACGGCAATAACGGGCAGCCGCTGGCGGTGATGGATGCCGCCGAGATCACCCATTGGAAGACCGCAGCGGACTCCGCGCTTGGCGCCAAACATCTGGCGCGGCCGGATGCCGAGACGCTGCTGGTGGTCGGCGCCGGCGAGATGGCACGCTGGCTGGTGCGCGGCCACCGCACGGTGCGGCCGCAGCTGAAGCGGGTGCGGGTCTGGAACCGGACGGTCGAGCGCGCGCGGGAGCTCGCCGCGCTCTTGGAAAGCGACGGCATCGCCACTGAGGCCGTCACCGATCTCGACGCCGCGACAGCCGAGGCCGATATCATCACCACCTGCACCCGCTCGCGCGAGCCGCTGGTCAAGGGCGCCAATTTGCAGCCCGGCACCCATCTCGACCTGGTCGGCGGCTTCACCCCCGACACCCGCGAGTCCGACGACGAGGCGGCGCGGCGTTCGCGCATCTTCGTCGACCGTCGCGAATCCGCCTTCGACGGCGTCGGCGACATCCTGGCGCCGATCGCGAGCGGCGCGATCAAGGAGAGCGACGTGCTCGGCGACCACTACGACCTCGCCAGCGGTGCGGTCGCCGGCCGGCTGTCGGATAGCGACATCACCTTCTTCAAGAACGCCGGCGGCGGTCACCTCGACCTGATGACCTGCGAGACGGTGTTCGCGCAGCTGGGGAAGGAGCTGAAGTGAGGGACCGTAGGGCGGGTTAGCGAAGCGTAACCCGCCGCAGCTCGATCCGCGGAAAGACGGCGGGTTACGGCTTCGCCTAACCCGCCCTACATTTCTACATCTCGCCGCTGCTACGTCTCCCGCAGCCAGACCTCACCGATCGAATGGTCGGAATGCTTGCGCAGCACGACGTCGGCCCGCGTCCGCGTCGGCAAAATGTTCTCCCTGAGATTGGCGCGATGATGCTCACGCCACAGCCGCTCTGCAACCTCGCGCGCGTCGCTGGGCGGCAGATCCCTGTAGTGGTGGAAATATGAGGCGGGGTTCCGGAACGCGGTCGGCTGCAACCTGAGGAAGCGCTCGACATACCAGGACTGGATGTCGGCCTCATCGGCATCGAGGTAGATCGAGAAGTCGAAGAAGTCCGACACCACCACCGGCGCCGTGCCGCGTGCCAGCAGCACGTTGAGGCCTTCGAACACCAGGATATCCGGCTGCTGAATGACCTGACGTTCCGAGGGCGCGATGTCGCCGATCAGATGCGAGTAGACGGGCAGCTCGAGCTCACCTTCGCCTGCCTTGGCGGCCGCGAGGAACCGCAGCATCCGCGGCAGATCGTAGCTCTCGGGAAACCCCTTGCGCCGCATCAGGCCGCGCTCTTCGAGGACGCCGTTGGAATGCAGGAAGCCGTCGGTCGTCACCAGCTCGACCCGCGGGTGATCGGCCCAGCCGGCCAAAAGCGCACAGAGCACGCGCGCAAAGGTGCTCTTGCCGACGCCGACGCTGCCCGCCAACGCGACGATGTAGGGCGAGCGGCGCGGCGCCGGCCAAGAAACTCCGCCTTGACCTGCATCAGATTGCGCGCCGCCGAGAAATGCAGGTTCAACAGACGCGTCAGCGGAAGGTAGACGTCGCTGACTTCGGCTGATGTGATCGGCCCGTTCAGACCGCGAAGCGCCGCGAGATCGGCGTCCGACAGCGTCAGCGACGTGCTGGCGCGCAGCGCCGCCCAATCGCTCCGGCTGAAGATCATGTAGGCGGACAGCTCGTCGGGGTTGGTCATTCTCATCCGTTCACGGTGAGCCTGATGCATCCGATCGATCTTGCCGGGGCAGAGCCGGAAACGTCAATGGCCGTCGTTCGGACTGGAATCGTAGGGCGGGTTAGCGAAGCGTAACCCGCCCTACTCTTCTTACTCCGCCGCCTGCTGCGTCGGTGCGTCCAGCGCCGCCGACACCTTCGGCGGCGACATCGGCAGGCTGTAGAAGCGTTTGCCCAGCGCGTTGTGGACAGCGTTGGCAACCGCGGCCATGACAGGCACCAGCGGCACCTCGCCGACGCCCTTGACGCCCTGCGGATGCTTCGGGTTCGGCACCTCGACCAGCGCGCAGTCGAGCATCGGCAGGTCGGAACAAACCGGCATGCGATAGTCGAGGAAGCCGGGATTATCGACCTTGCCGTCTTTGTTGTAGATGTACTCCTCGTTCAGCGCCCAGCCGATGCCCTGCGCGACGCCGCCCTGCAACTGGCCCTCGACATAACTCGGATGCACGGCGCGGCCGACATCCTGCACGGCGGTGTAGCGGATCACCCTGACGATGCCGAGATCGACATCAACCTCGACGTCGCAGATATGCGTGCCGAAGCCGCCCTCGGCCCCTTGGGTGTTGAGCTGCACGCTGGCGCCGATCGGGCCGCCCTGCGACGGCGCCTTCTCGGCGAGGTCCGCAAGCGTCAGCGGCTCGAACTGGCCGGCATTCGGGCTGACCGGATGCGCGGCGCCGTTCTCCCACTTCACCGCTTCCGGATCGATCTCCCAGATTTTTGCCGCGCGCTCGCGCAACGTGGCTATCACCTTGTCGGCCGCCTGCGTCACCACCATCGAGGAGGCAAACAGCACGCGGCTGCCGCCGGTCAGATTGGAGAAACCGATGGTTTGGGTATCGCCGATGATGACGGAGATGCGCTTGTAGTCGATGCCGAGCAGCTCGGCGCAGATATTGGCGATGCCGGCGCGCGAGCCGCCGATATCGGGGTGCCCTGTGGTGACGACGACGTTGCCGTCCTCGGTGATGTTGACCTGCGCGGAGGATTCACCGCCGGCGTTGAACCAGAAGCCGGAGGCGACGCCCCTGCCCTGATATTTGCCGAGCGGCGCGGCATAATGCGGATGGTTCTGCGCGGCTTGCAGCGTCTCGATATAGCCGATGCGCGGGAACACCGGGCCGTGCGCGGCCTTGGTGCCTTCCTTGGCCGCGTTCTTCAGCCGCAGCGCCAGCGGATCAATCTTGAGCGCCTCGGCGAGTTCGTCGAGCACGCATTCCACCGCATAGGCGCCGATCGGCGCGCCGGGCGCGCGATAGGCCGCGACCTTGGAGCGATTGGAGCAGACGTCGAATCCCTCCGACAGCACATGCGGAATGTCGTAGGGCGCGAAGCTGCACCCGACCGCGCCGCGGATCGGCGAGCCCGGGAAGGCGCCGGCCTGCAGATAGAAGCTGCCGTGGGCGGCGACGATGGTGCCGTCCTTCTTGGCGCCGATCTTCACCGTGCTCTTCGAGCCGGAGGTCGGACCGGTGGCGCGCATCACCTCCTCGCGGGTCATCACCATCTTCACCGGGCGGCCGGACTTCTTCGCGAGCAAGGTCGCAAGCGGCTCGAGATAGACGATGGTCTTGCCGCCGAAGCCGCCGCCGATCTCGGCGGGGATGGCGCGGATGTCGCTCTGCGGGATGCCTGTGAGCATCGAGGTCATCGCGCGCACCATGAACTGGCCCTGGCTCGACGACCAGATCGTGGTCTTGCCGTCGGCGGCAACCGAGATCAGGCAGGCGTGCGGCTCGATATAGCCCTGGTGCACCGGGCGCGTGGTGAAGGAGCGCTCGATCACGAGCTCGGCGTCCTTGAATCCCTGCGCGATGTCGCCCTTCTTGGATTCGATGCGGCCCATGATGTTCGAGGGCTTGCCGTCGAATCTGTTGAACTCGTGCAGGATCGGCGCATCGGCCTTCAGCGCGTCGTCGATCTCGATCGCCCAGGGCAGCACCTCGTAGTCGACCTCGATCAGCTTGCAGGCCTCGGCGGCGATCGCCTCCGTGGTCGCGGCGACGGCGGCAACGGGGTGCCCGGGGAACAGCGCCTTGTCGCGCGCCATCACGTTGCGGCACATCCAGCGCATGTCCTGGATGCCGAGCATCACGGCGCCCTTCTCGATCGTGAAATCGACGATGTCACGCGAAGTGACCACCGCCTTGACGCCGGGTAGCCGCTGGGCCTTCGCGGTGTTGATCGATTTGATGCGGGCGTGCGGATGCGGGCTGCGCAGCACCTTGCCCCAGATCATGCCGGGCATGGTGGTGTCGGCGGCAAACGCCGCGCGGCCGGTCACCTTGTCGACGCCATCGGGCCGGATGGTGCGCTGGCCGATCCATTTGTTGTTGACGACGTTCATCGCGCAGTCTCCCGCATTTCGGCAGCGGTCTCCATCACCGCGCGGACGATCTTGTCGTAACCGGTGCACCGGCAGAGATTGCCGGCGAGCCAGAAGCGGACTTCCTCTTCGGTCGGATTTGAGTTCTTGGCGAGCAGCGCCTCGGAGGCCACCAGCATGCCCGAGGTGCAGATGCCGCACTGGAGCGCGGCATGCTCGAGGAACTTCTGCTGCAAGGGATGCAGCTTGTCGCCCTTGGCCATGCCCTCGATGGTCCGGATCTCGTGGCCCTCGGCCTCGGCCGCGAGCATCAGGCAGGAGCAGATCAGCCGACCATCGAGCGTGATCGAGCAGGCGCCGCAATCGCCGGACGCGCAGCCCTCCTTGGAGCCGGTCAGCCCCAATTGCCCGCGCAGCGCGTCGAGCATGGTCTCATAGGGCTCGCACAGGAATTCGACCGGCTCGCCGTTGACGAAGGTGGTGACGTGCAGTTTCGGCATGGTGCTAGTGTCCTCCGGCGCGCTGGGCGGCGATCGCGGCGGTGCGCTTGAGCAGCACGCCGGCGGTTTTTGTCCGGTAAGCGATGGTGCCGCGCTTGTCGTCGATCGGACGGCAGGCAGCGCGACATGCAGCCGCGGCGGCTTCCAGTGCCGCATCGTCGAGCTTGGAGCCGACAAGCGCCTGCGCCGCCGGCGCGACCAGCAGCGCGGTCGGTGCCACTGCGCCGAGGCCGACGCGGGCGGCGATGCAGACACCATCCTGCAAGGTCAGGCTGACGCCGATGCCGACCACCGCGATGTCCATCTCGGTGCGCGGGATCATCCGCAGGTAAGCATCGCCCGAGCCCTTGGGCCGCGGCGGCAAGCTGAAGCTGACAAGGATCTCGCCCGGCCTGAGGTTGGTGCGGCCGGGTCCGGCCGGCACGTCCTCAACCTTCATCTCGCGACGGCCGTTCGGCCCTTGCACGGTGACGACGGCACCGGCTGCGATCATCGCCGGCACGCTGTCGCCGGCCGGCGAGCCGTTGCAGAGATTGCCGCCGGCAGACGCCCGGCCCTGCACCTGCTTGGAGCCGATCAGGTTCACGGCCTCGAGCACGCCGGGCCACACCTTGCCGAAGCGCGCGTGCTCGGCGAGCTCCATGCCGGAGACGGCAGCACCGACGCGGAAACCGCCATCGGCGGCCTCGGTGATCTCGGTCATCTCGCCGATCTTCTTGATGTCGACGATCAATCCCGGCCGCACCAGGCCGGAGCGCATTTGCACCAACAAATCGGTGCCCCCTGCCATAATGCGGGCGGCACTTCCGGCGGCAGCGAATGCGCCAATCGCTTCATCAAGCGTGCGCGGTGCTACGTATCGGATATCGGTCATGACGGTTCTTTTGGTCTCCCTCGGCTGCTTGTTCGCGCTGCTTGTTCCCTTGGGGGGTATGGCCTTATTGCTGGCCCGCAGGCCAGAAGCCTACACGGCAGGGCGAGCTCCGAACAGCCTGCGAGGTGCGGCAGGAAGCGCAGGCTCCTATGCAGGATGCGGACTTGTGCGGTGCCGACGCAACGCGCGCCGGTCGCGGTCATCAAACGTTCACCTGACCAAACCATGCGACAGACCGGCGGCATGGCCCTTGCTTGCTTTCAACAACGAATTCGTGAAGCATGCCGGCCGCTGTGGCCTACGTGCCGGCGCAACGACAAATCGGGGGACGGCGAATGGTCGATGTTTCGCGCAGAATGCTCCTCAAGCTCGCGGCCAGCGTGCCGCCGGCCATTGCGGCCCCGGCCATCCTCACCTCGCGCGCCCTCGCCGCCGCCAAGGGCAAGACCATCACGGCGGTGATGCATTCGGACCTGCGCATCATCGATCCCGGTTTCACCACCGCCTACATCACCCGCGACCACGGCTACATGGTCTACGACACCCTGCTCGGCATCGATTCAAGCTTCAAGGTCCGGCCGCAGATGGCGGACTGGACCGTCTCGGACGACAAGCTCACCTACACCTTCACGCTGCGCGACGGCCTGAAATGGCACGACGGTGCGCCGGTCACCGCGGAAGACTGCATCGCTTCGCTGAAGCGCTGGGCCACCAATGACGGCACGGGACAGAAGCTGATGGACTTCACGGCGACGCTCGAGCCAGCCGGACCCGGGACCATCGTGCTCAAGCTGAAGGAGCCGTATGGCCTGGTGCTGGAGAGCATCGCAAAGCCCTCCTCCTATGTCGCCTTCATGTTGCCGAAGCGGCTCGCGGAGACGCCGCCGGGCAAGCAGATCCCTGAACAGATCGGCTGCGGCCCATTCAAGTTCATTGCCGCTGAATTCCAGCCGGGCGTCAAGGCGGTCTATGAGCGCAACGCCGACTATTTGCCGCGCAAGGAAAAGCCGGATTGGCTGTCGGGCGGCAAGGTCGCCAAGGTCGATCGCGTCGAATGGATCACGATGCCCGATGCGCAGACCGCGATCAACGCGCTGCAATCCGGCGACATCGATTTCCTCGAACAACCGTCGATCGATCTGGTGCCAGTGCTGGAGGCGAACTCCGATCTCACCGTGGGTGTGCTGAACAAGTTCGGCTTCCAGATCGAAGGCCGGATGAATTTCCTGCACCCGCCGTTCGACAACCCCAAGATCCGCCGCGCGGCATTCCTGGCGATGAACCAGAAGGACGTGCTCGACGCAACCGTCGGCAATGCCAAATATTACGAGATCTGCGGCGCCTATTTCGCCTGCGACACGCCCCTCGCCAGCGACGTCGGCGCGGAGACGCTGATCAAGGGCAACGGTATGGCCGAGGCGAAGAAGGCGCTGGCGGCCTCGGGCTATGACGGCACGCCGGTCGTGATCATGATCCCCGGCGACGTGCAGACCCTGAAGGGGCCACCGACCGTGGCGGCGCAGCTGTTGCGCGCGGCAGGCTTCACCGTGGACGCGCAGGTGACGGACTGGCAGACCGTGGTCAGCCGACGCGCCAGCCAGAAGCCGCCGAAGGAAGGCGGCTGGAACCTGTTCTTCACTTTCACGGGTGCCACCGAGACGATGAATCCGATCGTCAACAACCAGATCGCTGCGAACGGTAAGCGCGCCTGGTTCGGCTGGCCGGAGAACGCCAAGATCGAGCAGATGCGCGACGCCTACGCGCGCTCCACCACACCCGAGGCGCAGAAGCAGCTCGCGGTGGAGATCCAAAAGGAAGCGTATGAGCAGGTGATCTATATCCCGCTCGGCCAGTTCCGTCTGCCGAGCGCCTGGCGCAAATCATTGACCGGCATATTGGACGGCCCGGCGCCGCCGGTGTTCTGGAACGTCGACAAGACGGACTAGCTGCGCGCGGCCAAAATATCGAAAACAACCCCATGCAAAGGAGCCCGCGACTGCCGGCGTTCGACAAGGCAACTTGACACGTCGGGCAACTCAGGGATACATTTCCAATATTCCGAAATCGCGCAAGCGCACCGCCATGGCCGGGCTTGGACCGGCCATAGCGGTGAGGAAACGTCAGTTTCGGTTATCGCATCGTCGCCGCATCACTGGCCGTTGGTCCGGCGCGCGGGCTTCGGTGCCTCGTCCTTCAGCTTCTCCAATGCGCCGGGCATCATCTGTCCGAACATCGAGCTCAGCATCGCGGTCGGGATCAGCCCCGCGCTGCTGCCTTCCTGGCCCGGTCCGCCTGACATCAGGAATTGCGGCACCAAGGGCTGATTGATCCGCGTCAGGGCGTCGGCGAATTTTGCAAAATTCTGTTCGGCAAGCCGGTACTCCGGCCCGCCATAGGCATCGACCGACAGCTTGGTCGCCTGGGCGTTAGCGGCGCCGACCGCAAGCACCCGGTCGGCCTCGCCCTGGCCTTCGAGCCGCGACTGCTCGCCGACCGCGGCCGCCGTCACCTTCCTCGTTTCGGCATCCTTCTGTGCGCGGGCGAACGCCGCCGCGCCCTCGTTCTCGTTGACCCTGACCTGGATCAGCGATTGCGTCAGTGCCGTCTGCGCCGCCGCCGTCGCCTTGGCTTCGTTCAGCGCGCGCTCCTGCACCGCGGCCTTCTCCTGCTCCTGATAGGTCTCGATCTGCTCGCGCGCGATCTGGCGCGAGCGGAGCTGGATCAGGATGTTCTCGATGGTGTGGTCGCCGGGAGCCGCCCGCGGCGTGCCGATCAAGACCTCCTGAAGGTCGAGCGAATAGCTCTCGAACCTCGCCTTCATGTCGTGTGCCGCCTCCTCCTGGATCGCGGCCCGGTTCTGCAGCAGCTCGATCAGCGTCATCTTCTGCGCGATGTTCTTGAAGAACGCGCTGACCATCGGGTCGAGCGTCTGCTCGACCAGCTTCTTCACGTCGCCGAAGCGCTGGATGATCATCGGCGCCTTCTTGTAGTCGATATGCATCACCACCGAGAGCGGTAGCGTCGGCTCGAACGCGTCCTTGGTGATCAGCGAAATCTCCGAAAGGTTCTCGTCGAGCTTCATCGCACCGACCTCGCCGCGCACCCATTTCAGGATGAAGTTGACGGTCGGGATCACCTCGATCTTGCCGGCATAGGTGTTGAAGGCGTATTTGCCCGGCAACAGCGGGTCCTTCCAGACGCCGCGGCTGCCGTTGAGCACCAGCTCGCCATGGCGATACTGCTCGCCCGAGACGTCGTCGGTGCGCGGGCCGGTATAGAAGATCACGACGCCGACATTGCCGACCGGGATCACCGTCTTCGGCACCGCCTCGACGGTCGCGAACAGGCGATTGATGTACCAGGTGCCTTCGACGATGACCTGGAGTTGGCGGCCGCGATAGCCGCCACCCTTCAGGAATTTCTCAGGCTCCTGGAAATTGTTGTGAAAGGTCGCAGCGTCCCGCAGCTCGATGCCGACTTCGGGCGCGATGATCTCGCCCGGAGGCAGCGACGGGCCGTCATGTACGGTAACGATGCCGACCAGATCGTGATCGGCCGCCAGCACGACCGGGGCAAAGCCCCAGCGCTCGGTGATCGTGAGCTGCATGCTCTCGAGCACGCCGTGCTCGCGCTCGCTCAGCGCGTGACCGTAGACGCGCTCGTCAGTGATGACCGCAAACTGCGTCGTGTTGATCGCATAGGTGCCTTCGCGCAGGATCTTGCGCTGCGGGCCCTTCTGGCCGCCGCCGAGCAGGAAGCGGCGCGTGTCCTGGAAGTCAGACTTGTCTTCGCTGTCGTTGGCGCCGAGCACCTGCGAAGGCTCGAGCGGCGCACCGTCGCGCGCGAACACATAGGCGATCTTGCCCTGGCCGACGGTCACGAGGTCCGAGCGGTGGATCCGGTACATGAAGGGAAACATCACGTGCAGGCCGCCGCGCAGCACCTCAGGCTCATAGCCGGCTTCTCCGTTGAGCGCGATGAAGCCGCCGTCGATCGAGCCCTTCACCGCCCACAATTTCTCGACGATGCCGACCTGATTGTTGGGAATGTAGCGAAATACGTTCGATATCCGCAGCAGGATCACACATGCGACCACGGCTGCGATCCAAATGGCCGGTTGGGTTAAACCTGAACCATTAAGAAAACCGAGGAAGTCCATAGCCCATCTCCACAATTCGCAACTGGGCGGTTTGGAACCCAAACCTGCACCCAAGAATTGCGGTGCGGAGATGGTGCGCGGCCTTGCGGGCACAAGGCGTGAACATTATTCGCATGGCCAATCTTTTTTTGATGACGGGATGAACCGCCTGATGACTCGCGCGACGTTGGTGCGCGTGACTAGCTGCCGCAAGTGCGCATCATTCGCACTGCGGCGGCGCGGAAGGATTTGCCCGACAATTGGGACTCATACGTCCGCCTCTGGGGAAAGCGGCGGCTGCCAGCATCGGTCGTCATTGCCGGCTTTCGACCCAACTGAGACATCACGCATCAGGCCCTTTTTCCGAGCAAGACGATCGAAAAGTGCTAGGCTTTGGCTATCGCCTCCGGCGGTTTCCATGGCGGGGACCGGCATAAGGTGGCGTGACTTCATCACCAATTTCGGCAGCGCGAGTGCCACGTCGGCAGTCGCTATCGCGGCGCAGCAAGCTAACGTGAACCTATCGCCCTAATGGGCCATTCGCACGATGCGCCTGTGAGCCGCGGTCCGGAAGTTGATAGAGAGGCAAAGCTATACTGGAACAGGAGAGAGCCATGTCGGCTAAGCTATTCCGCAGAGGCCTGCACGCTTTGGCACTATTCGGTTTGGCAAATAATTTAGGAGGAGTTTCGATATCCGTAGCCCTCGCCGAGCCTCAAGCAAAACCGATACAAGAACCCATTACGGGTAACGAAGATATTGGAGATCTGAGCCAGCCCGAACAGGCATTGGCCCAGTTCTACCGCGCCTTCAATACGCGTGATCTGAAGATGATCGACGATAACTTCGCTCATACCGATGAGGTTGCGATCGATAATCCTCTCGGAGGCATTCGGCGGGGAGCAGATCAGCCACACGCGATGTATGAGGGAGTCTTCAAGAGTCCGGCGGACGTTCACGTTGTATTTTGGGACTATACCATACACCGCGCGGGCGATGTATTCTGGGCTGTTGGGCGTGAACGCGGTACCTATCGTGAGGGTGATGCCGAAAAAAATCTAAACATTCGCACGAGTCGCATCTTTCAACTGATCGATGGGCGCTGGCGGCAGATGCATCATCACGGATCGATCGAAGATTCCAAACTTCTCAGCGACTATCAAAACGCAATTCGATCGGCAGCGGCGAAAGCCCACTAAGTCGCCTTAAATTCATTCGCCAAGGGGCAGAAATCGCTCAATGATCGCTTCCGGCCCACAGACGACGTTCATTCAGACCGATTTCGACCTCGCCCATCGCGGCATTGACGGTGGATGCCGCGATCACGTCCGGCGGCGACATCCCCATGCTGATGAATTTCGGCATCGTCGTCACCTGGTCGAACACCGGGCCGTCGATGCAGAACTGGTGATGTCGGAGGAGATGGCGTCGGGTGAGAAGCCGTTGGCGAGCATCGCGCGCGCGGTCTTGAAGGCGAACGAGTCCTTGCCGTGCCCGATGTCGAACAGCACGCCGCGCTCGCGCGCCTCCGGCACCACCTTCTTCACCGTGCCCTGCGTGCTCAGCGTTTCGGGTCACGCCCGCGGATATGGTCAAAGCCTTGCTTGATTGCGGCGAAGCGCGCTTCGACCACCGATTCGAATTCGAGGTCGGTGAAGATATAGGGCCAGTCGTTTTCGACGCCTTCGCGGACGAGTTCACCGACATACATGGGATCGATGCCCTGAGAGATGCGTTGGCGAACCAGATTGATCCGCTCGGCAAGCGGGCCCGAAGTCGGCAAGGTACGGGCGGTCCCCTCGAAGCGCTTGGGGAGGTTGCGCGTCGAGTCCATGATTTGAGTGCGGATGAACCCGGGACACAGCACCGATACGCCAATCCCGCGGGGCGCGAGTTCAGGCCGCAGTCCCTCGGACAGCGCGACAACGCCGTACTTTGAAACGTTGTATGCCGTGCTTCCCCCTGAAATGAGGCCAGCGAGCGAGGCTGTGGAGACGATGTGTCCACCCTCGCCATGCTGCTCGATCAACGGCCCGAAAATCTCGATCCCCCAAATGGTCGCCATCAGGTTGACGCCCAGGGTCCAATTCCAGGACGTGTCGGTCCAGGTGCCATAAGGCCCACCGCCGCCGACGCCCGCGTTGTTGACGAGGATATGCACCTTGCCGTAGCGGGCCGTCGTGGCTTCGGCGGCCGCCGCGAGTTCGGCCTTGAGTGAGACGTCCGCTTTCACGCCATCGACATCGACATTGGTGCGCCTCAGTTGCTCCAGCGCCGCGGACAGAGCCGCGTCTTCAATATCGCAAAGCATGACCTTCGCCCCCGCCTGAGCAAAAGCGGTCGCGATCCCCAACCCAATACCTGACGCCGCACCGGTCACGAACGCGGTCTTTCCAGCAAGTTCCTTCACGCGCATTCTCCCCGTACAAGCAGGCACTCTGGCCGCAAAACGCCAAGCATCTCAAGACGCCATATCACCGCACTTTCAAGCGATTGGGAAGTGTGCGGGATGTCAGCTCCTGGCCCCGAAGTGGTCATTCAAGCGCGTGGTCCAACACCGCTTTGCAATGTATCAGCGTCGTGTCGAAAACCGGCATCTCGACGTTGCCTTCATTGAGCAGCATTCCTACCTCTGTGCACCCCAAAATCAGGCTGTCGGCCCCCGACGCAGCAAGCCGCTCAGCGATTGCTACATAGGCCGCTCTGCTCTGTTCGGTCGTTACGTCCTTGCAGAGCTCCTCGTAAATGATCCGGTGTGTTTCCGCTCGGTCGCCGGGATTTGGGATGACGGGCCTAAGACCGGCGGCAATCAATCTATCGGTGTAGAACGACTGCTCCATCGTGAAGGAGGTTGCCATCAAACCAGGCGTCCGAAGCCCCTTCGTCTTGATTGCATGTGCGGTCGCGTCAGCGATGTGAACAAACGGGACATGAACTCCCGCCATCATCTCATTCGCAAGCTTGTGCATGGTATTCGTTGCCAAAACAATTACCTGTGCGCCTCCGCGCTCCAGCGCCCTGGCCCCCTTGTTGAGAATAACTCCAGCGGCCGTCCAATCGCCCTTCATCTGGAGGGTTTCGATCAGGGCAAAATCAAGAGAGCGGATCAGCAACTCGGGAGAGTGAAGTCCGCCAAGCCGCTCCCGCGTCATCGTGCATAGCTCGCGGTAGTAAATTTGGGTCGAAGCCGCAGACATTCCGCCTAGTATGCCAATGGTCTTCATGTACGTTCTCTGGATGATTGCGGCCTAGCATAACACTTGATTGCGACTTCCGCTTCTGGGCCCTTAGCCGACATCGATTCAGACCGCCTTCGATGTCGGCTTTTTGATGGAGAAGGCGATGCGGATTCTTTGAGCGCCTACCTCGGATGCCACCAGCGTCCAGCGATCACAACGCCTTCGGACGCGATCTTGCGATCGCCGGTCAGGTGTTCGCCGACCACGTCGACATAATCGAACTGGCCTTCCTTGATCGAGAGCAGCGTGGCGTCGCCGACGCTGCCCGGCTTGAGGCTGCCGAGCTCCGGCCGCCGCACCGCCATCGCGGCATTGACGGTGGATGCGGCGATCACGTCCGGTAGCCGCATCCCCATGCAGAGGAATTTCGACATCGTCGTCACCTGGTCGAAGGCCGGGCCGTCGATACAGAGCTGATGGATGTCGGAGGAGATGGTGTCGGGATAGAAGCCGTTGGCAAGCATCGCGCGCGCGGTCTTGAACGCGAACGAGCCCTTGCCGTGGCCGATGTCGAACAGCACGCCGCGCTCGCGCGCCTCCAGCACCACTTTCTTCACCGTGCCCTGCGCCGTCGCGGGCGTGTTGGGGAACGGACGGAACGCATGGGTCAGCACGTCGCCCGGGCGCAGGCGCGCCAGCACCTCCTCATAACTCGGCGGCGGATGGTCGATATGCGCCATCAGCGGCATGCCGACCTGCTCTGCAACTTCCAGCGCAATCTCGAGCGGCACCAGCCCCGAGGTGCCCGAGGCGAACAGGCCGACCCGCACCTTGATGCCGACGATCAGGTCGCGGTTCTCGTCGGCCACGCGCGCGGCGTCGACCGGATTCATCAGCCGCAGCTCCTCGCTCTCGCCGACCATCACGCGATCCGAGAAGCCGAAGATGCCGGCATGCGAGACGTGCAGATAGGCGAGGATGCGGACCTGGCTCGGCTCGATCACATGCTTGCGGAAGCCGGCGAAGTTGCCGGGGCCGGCGCTGCCGGTGTCCACCGAGGTGGTGACGCCGGACTTGCGGCAAAACTCCTCCGCATCGATGCCGAGCGAGGTGCCACCCCAATAGACGTGGGTGTGCAGGTCGATGATCCCCGGCGAGACGATCAGCCCCGACACGTCGCGAACGTCCGTCGTGGCATCGGCCTTCAGCTCTCGGCCGATGGCTGCGACCTTGCCGCCGGCAAAGGCGACGTCCGTCACCGCATCGAGCTTTTGCGACGGGTCGATCACCCGTCCGCCGCGCAGAATCAAATCGAAAGGCATCGTGTTCTCCGGATTTCCGTCCGGCACGATGGTCGACTTCGCCGCCGCCTGCAAGCCGTTCAGCCGACACGGGCCTGTTGGGAAACCGGCGCGGTCGCCGTTGTCGCATGATCCGCGCTCTTGTCCCCAACCATGGCCGACGCGACGATTGCAGCAAGGGCCGGGTTATGCACCGCCTCCGAGGCCGCAATAATCTGTTGGGCCCAACGGTACGAGGATTCGAAAATCTCCTGATGCCGATCGAAATCCGTCACATCGATGCCATCGGGCGTCGGCGGGCGCATCACCATGTCGAGCGGCGTGGTCGGCAGCGTATCGTAGCGCTGATGCGCGACGAGGCTACGCCACAACACGTTGACGGCACTTGGAGCCGCCGGAAGCGATTTTCTCCGGAACGGCGTCAGCAGCGACGCCAGCAGCTCCAGCCGCCCCGGCAGCGCCGCATAGTCGACGTCGAACATCTCGGTCGCCGGCTCGCCGAAATGGACCACCAGATTCGGCCCGCTCTTCAGCTGATGCATCTGCGCGAGCGGCACGTTGTCGACGAGGCATCCGTCGACCAGCATCGAACCGTCCCTTGTATAGAACGGCGGCAGCAGGCCGGGGATGGCGCTCGATGCGCGCACCGCCTGCCACAGCAGACCGGTGCGGATCAATTCGAGACTGTGCGTCGACAGATTGGTCGCGACCGCCGCGAACGGCCGCCAGCAGTCCTCGATGCGGCAATGCAGGCCGTACTGATCGGCCAGCGCCGCATCGAAGGCCTTGTGGTCCAGCAGCGCGTAGCGCGGCCAGGTCGGGCGGCGGAAGCTGCGGCTGGAGACGAAAATCTCATGGGTGCCGCGCTCGAGATGCTCGGCGTCGTAGTTCTTGGCAAAACCCGCCGCCATCGCCGAACCGACGCTGGTGCCGACGAAGATATCGAACATCGCGCCGCGCTCACAAAACGCCTTGTAGATCCCGACATGCGCGGTGCCGAGGCTGCCGCCGCCGCCGGCGACAAACCCGACGGCGCGGCCGCACAGGAAACGCACCAGGCTGTCGATATCGATCTGGTCCTCGAGCGCGACATGATGATGCATGAAGCATGGAAGCCGCGCGAGCCAGGCCGCGGTGCCGCTGACCTCGTGACGCCTGATGTCGTGAACACGAACCAGGCGCCGCGCCGACGCCGGATGCACGGAGCAGGCGAAGCTTTCGATCTCGGTCAGGTCGGGCGCGGGAGCATGGCCGCGGCAGGCGAACACGACGAGGTCGGCCTGGCGAATGGTTTTCCGCGCCCATTCCGAGGCCTCGTGACCACCGAAATAGGCCACCAGCGGCGCGTCGTACTCGATCCCGTTGAGCCAGTCGGCGACTTCGGATGCGTCGAGCGCGCGGCCGGGAAACTTGGCTTGAACGCGCGCGAGGTCGACGATCTCGGCACCGGCCGCGGCAAGGCTCAGACGCAAGCGCGCTTCAAAGGCAGCAGGCACCGGCTCCCGTCCGCCTGAGACCAACGCAACGGTCCGCGCCTTCGGTGACGCCCGGACCGGCAACAGGCGCGCAGTCTGGACCGCAAATCGCTGTGCAAGCGCGGCCAGCAGTGCGTCGATGATGCCGGGCGTTTCCTGGACAAGCCTCGCATAGGCCGCACGTGTCAGCACCAGCACGCTGGTATCGCGGATCGCGATCACATTGGCCGTGCGCGGGATGTTGGCGAAGAAGCCGATCTCGCCAACCAGCTCGCCGGCCCGAAGCTCCGCAATCGGCTCGGAATGATCGGTCCGGTACACCGCGAGCGCGCCGTGCAGCACCAGGAACAATGCATCCGAGGCGCCGCCCTGCTCGACCAGCAGCTCGCCGCGCACCAGGTCGCGCCGGGTCATTGCGCCAAAGGCGATCAGCCGCTGCTCCGCGCTGAGGGTCCTGAACAGCGGGAAGTCCGCGGACACGGTCCCCCCCGCAAACGTTGCACTGGGCGGCACACGGTTCGACTGCATCATCAGATGTTAGCTCCCGGCCGTCGCCCCGGCGAGCGATATCAGAGCATGATCGGCAGCACCCGGCCGCTATTCCTTGGGGGCACTGCAACAGGAATTGCAGCGCGCCCGTTTATCTGCCTCACCCGACCAGTTCCGGCCACGGCACGATGGTCGACTTCACCGTCTTCATCGCCATCGCGTCGGCGACCGCGCGCGCCACGCCATCCTCTGTGAACGGATAGATCGTCTGCATGTCGAGCCAGGGGTATTTGTTGCACGTGCGGTAGAGCATGTCGACGCCGAGCGGCAGGTCGTTGCCGGTAAAGCCCCAGGAGCCGAGCACATTGAGGTCCTTGGTGCAGATGCGGTGCCACGAGGTATTGATCGAGCCGGCATCGGTGAACTGGCCCATCTCGACATAGGTGCATTCGACGATCACGCCGCCGAGCTCATGGCCGAGCGTGAACGGCCATGGCAGCGGCTTCGGCCAGTGTCCCTTCAGGATGTGTAGGTCGGTTCCACAAACCCCGCAGGCGCCGACCTTGATCAAGGCCGCCTTTTTGCCGACTTCCGGCCATGGCACGGTCCGGATTACGGGTTTGGCTCCAGGTCCATCATGCGTGCAGACGCGGATCTGCTCCATCGGTTCGCTCTCCCTGTCCTTGTCGTTGGGCCGGGCACGGCCGCACCGACTTTAGGTCAGGACGATTGGGATGTCATGAATGCCTGTCATGAAGGGATTCATGACAGGCATTGGCGGGACGAGGCGCTTCAACTCTCGACGGGAGTATTTTTTCGCGCATCGCAAGAAACTATCGATTGTGAATGCAGCTGAGTGCGAAGAGGCTTGTAGCATTGCGGGGACGACACCATGAATCCAGGTATCGAAGGCATCGTTGGCATGTACGTCAAGATGGGCGAACTGGACACGCTGCAACGAATGAAAGAGCATCGGCTGAGCCTGCTGGATCAATGCGTCGATACGGCGAATTTCAGCTTTGACGTCACGCGATCGATCTACAAGAGCGACCTCGAGGTGATCGAGGCCGGCATCGAGAGCCTCTCGGGCGAGGTCACCGGCCATGTCGACGTCTTCAACGAGAACAGGATCGCCGGCTGGGCCTTGTACGACCAGCACCCCGACAAACGAGTCACGATCGATATCTATTTCAACGGCGACCTTGTTGCCGAAGTCGTCGCCGATCAATTCCGCAAGGATCTTCTCAAGCTCAACAAGGGCGACGGGCACCACGGCTTCATGTTCGAACCGCCAGCCGGCTCCTATCAGCCGCCTTTGCTGCTCGAGATCCGCGCGGCGAAACGAAAGGTGCTGAAAGCGGTGACCGTTGAACCGCCGGCGGTGACTGTCGAACCGGCAATGGACGGCGAAGCCAAATAACCTCGCCGCGTTGCTTTCAGGCCGGGACTGTCATTTCAGCGACTGTCACTTCAGTGCAGTGCCGTCCGGCGCAAAGCCCTCGACCTTGTCCGTTATCACGAAAGACATCAGGTCGTGCCCGATCACCAGCGGCCCCTGATAGGTCGTGCGCGTCCGCTTCAGCAGGACGTCCTCCGGCACGTCCTGTGTCGGCGGCTGGCTCGCGAACACGATGTGCGAGTAGACCGCAAGCTTCGGCTTCGCCTCTGCGAAGATCTTGCCGGCCTCCTCCGGCGAGGTGTGATGGTTCTCGATCGCCCGGTAGTTCGGATAGTCCTTGAACAGGTCCGGATCGATCACCGCGACCTCATGGATCAGGAGGTCGGCGCCCTCGGCCGCCTTTGCCACCCGCTCGTCCGGCTTGGTGTCGCCCGACAGCACGACCTTTTTGCCGTCATATTCGACGACATACCCGAACGACGGCTTGATCTTCTCGCCGTGATTGACCTCGATCGCGGTGACCTTGACGCCGTTGTGCTCGTAAACCGGGCCCGGCTCGATGTCCTTCGCCGCGAACGCGACACCCGAAGGCGGATAGTTCTCGTCGTCGATCCGGATGCGGATGTCTTCGGAGAACGCCTTGGTCAGATTTTCGGTCATCGCTACCGTGCCCTTCGGCCCGAAGATCACCATCGGGGTCTTGCGCGAGCCGAACGGCGTGCCGATCCATCCCGTCAACCACATGTCGGGAAGGCCGACGACATGGTCGGAATGCAGATGGGTGATGAAGTGCGCCGTGATCGCACCGATCGGGATCTTCTTCTGGAACAGGCGGATCGTCGAGCCGCGCCCGAAATCGAAGATCAGCTTCTCAGGCCCGGCCTCCACCAGCGTCGAGGCGCTGAAGCTGGAGAGCCGCGGCGTCGGCGTGCCGGTGCCGAGCAAGGTGACGCGCATTTCGGCGGCGCGCGCGGCGCCGGCGCCCGCGACGATTGCCGCAACCAGCACAAGCCACAATTTCTGTCGCATGATCGAACGTCCCCGCCCCAAGCGCTGACTAAGCCAATGAGCTCACCAAGTCGCGACAGGTTAGGTGAAGTGGCCGGAGATGCCAATGTCGGCTGCGACACGACGGATGAGCGCGGCGGATTGACAGCAATGGTCGCTCCATCCCACCCTGCGGTGGCACCATCAGGTATTGGAATGAAGCTTCAGCCCGGGTCGGAACGAATCTTCGCGGACGACAGCACCGACCCGCTGGATGGACGTGTGCAATGGGCGCCGGCGAAGTCGCTATGGCTCGGCAGCATGACCGTGGTCGCGATCATCTTCGGGCCGCGGCTGTTCTCGTGGAGCGCATTCGCGCTGTTCATCGTGACCAGCGCGATCACGCTGTGCTTCGGGCATTCGGTCGGCATGCATCGCCGCCTGATCCATGCGAGCTTCGATTGTCCGCTATGGCTCGAGCGGCTCTGCGTCTATCTCGGCACGCTGGTTGGAATGGCCGGCCCCTACGGCATGGTGCGGCTGCATGATTTCCGCGACTGGGCGCAACGCCAGGCAGCGTGCCATGCCTACTCCCGCCACGCTGCCGGCTTCTGGCGCGATGCCTGGTGGCAACTGCACTGTACGCTCGCGCTGAAGCACCCGCCGGTCTTCCGGCTCGAACCGCGGCTCGCCGATGACCGCTTCTACGCCTTCGTCGAGCGAACCTGGATGTGGCAGCAATTGCCCTGGGCGATGCTGTTCTTTGCGATCGGCTCGTGGAGCTGGCTGGTCTGGGGCATCTGCGTCCGGGTCGCTGTCTGCGTCACCGGTCACTGGCTGATCGGTCATTACTCGCATCGCAAGGGCGGACAGACCTGGGTCATCGAAGGCGTCGCGGCCCAGGGCTACAATGTCGGCATCGCCGGGCTGATCAGCATGGGCGAGAGCTGGCACAACAATCACCATGCCTACCCCGGCTCAGCGAAGCTCGGGCTGCTGCCGGGTCAGATCGACCTCGGCTGGTGGCTGATCAAGGCGTTCGAGGCAACAGGATTGGCAAGCAACATCAAGACGCCGGATAATCTTGGGCCGCGCCCGGGTTCGCGCCGCGTCGATGGCCTGCGCGATGCCGATGCGGTCGCCGGGGCATAGCAGCTGCGCATTGTTGCCGTCATCCGCACGCCGGATCGCCGTTGCAGACCAGGCGCCACGCCGCTATACGACCAGCGTCGAAAAAGGCAGACTTGGTTTGGTAAGCCCAAGTCCTTTCGAAATCGAAGTCCTTTCTAAACGAAAGCTCTGGTCTCCTGCTTGATGCGTGAGATCCCCACGACGAACACCGGACGCCGTCCAGGCGCCCATTGTTCGTCCGTGTGGTTCTCAACCCGACGAACCGCTCCGGTCGAACACCGACAAAGGAGCAGTTCATGCACAACGACCACCCCCTCCCCTATGATGTCGTGATCGCCGGTGCCGGCCCGGTCGGCCTGCTGCTTGCCTGTGAGCTGCGGCTCGCAAAGCTCTCGGTGTTGGTGCTGGAGCAGGCCGCGGACCCGCACTCGCCGTTGAAGCGGCTGCCGTTCGGCATGCGCGGTCTCTCGGCGCCCACCATCGAAGCCCTCTATCGTCGCGGGATGCTGGACGACATCGCGGCGCCGCAGCGTGCGAAAGATAGCTCGAGTAACGTATCGAATGGCGCGCATTGGATGCAACAGCCGCGCCGCCCGGCCGGCCATTTCGCCGGCATCCAGTTCTTTCACGACGATATCGACACGTCGAAATGGCCGTTTCGCCTGCCGAGCCCGGCCGGCACCAGCATCGCGGTCGACATGGAGTCGCTCGAATCCGCGCTCGCCGCGCGCGCAACCGCGATGGGCGTCGAGATCAGGCGCGGCCTCGGCGTCGAGGCGCTTGATCAGTCCGATGACGGTGTGACCGTTGGCGCCGCCGGCCACACGTTCCATGGACGCTGGCTGGTCGGTTGCGACGGCGGGCGCAGCATGGTGCGCAAGGCCGGCGGCTTCGACTTCGTCGGCACCGATCCCGAGTTCACCGGCTATTCGGTCGAAGTCGAGATATCAGATCCGGACAAGCTGCGTCCGGGCCGCCACTACACGCCGACGGGCATGTATACGTACGCACATCCCGGCACGATCGCGATGGTCGAATTCGACGGCGGCGCTTTCCACCGAACCCAACCCATCACGCGTGAGCATGTGCAGGCGGTATTGCGCCAGGTCTCCGGCACCGACGTCACATTGACGGCGCTCAAGCTCGCCACCACCTGGACGGATCGCGCCTGTCAGGCCACGGCTTACCGCAACGGTCGCGTGCTGGTCGCGGGCGATGCTGCGCACATCCATTCGCCCCTCGGCGGCCAGGGGCTCAATCTCGGGCTTGGCGATGCGATGAACCTCGGCTGGAAGCTCGCGGCCTCGATCCGCGGCGACGCGCCGGCCGGCCTGCTCGACAGCTATATGAGCGAGCGGCATCCGGTGGGCGCGCAAGTCCTCGACTGGTCGCGCGCCCAGGTCGCACTGATGCGGCCAAGCCGGAGTTCGCGTGCGCTCGAGGCCATCATCCGCGATCTGATCGCGACATCGGACGGCGCGACATATTTTGCCGAGCGCGTGTGGGGCGTTTCGCTCCGCTACGATCTTGGCGGCCGCCATCCGCTGGTGGGCCGCAGCGTACCCGACTTCGCGCTCGCCGGCGGAACGAAGCTCGGCGAACTGCTCAGAGACGGGCGCGGCCTGCTGCTGGACTTCGAGCCGCGCTCGCGCCTGCAAGCGCTTGGCGATCGCTGGCGTGGGCGGATCGACTATGTCGCAAGCGACGCCAGGGATCGGCTCGGCCTCAGCGCCGTGCTCGTGCGCCCCGACGGCGTCGTCGCCTGGGCCGCTGACACCGCCCCCCAGCTTGAGGACGCTGCTCAGGCCATGTCGCGGTGGTTCGGCGAACCGGATGCGGCGCGCGAAGCGGCCGCAATCTCTTGAGAAGCTGCGCGCGGCAGCACCGCACACTTCTCTTGCACCGTGTGCGGGTTCCCCATCTCAACCGTAACGCCCCGTTAACCCTATCAGCCTTAGGGTCGTCGGGGCTCCGAATGGACGGTGGCCGGGTTTGTCGTGATGTCGTTTGCACAGAAGAAAACTACCGTCGTCCCCGTAGCCGAGGAGCGACGGCGCTTTCAGCGCGTCAAGGTGCACCTGCTCGGCCGCTACATGCTGCCCGACCGGCGCGAGTTTCCCTGCCAGATTATCAACATGTCGCCGGGCGGCCTCGCGCTGCTGGCGCCGGGCATCGGCAATGTCGGCGACCGCGTGATCGCCTATCTCGACCATATCGGCCGCGTCGAGGGCCGCATCACCCGTATCATCGACAACGGCTTTGCGATGACGATCGGCGCCACCGCGCGCAAGCGCGACAAGCTCGCCGCCCAGCTCACCTGGCTCGCCAACCGCGACATCCTCAATCTGCCCGAGGATCGCCGCCACGACCGTATCGTGCCGCGCAACCCGATCGCCCTGCTCACCCAGGAAGACGGCACACGGATGACCTGCCGTATCATCGACCTTTCCCTGTCCGGCGCTGCTATCGCCGCGGAGAACCGCCCGCCGCTGAAATCGCTCGTGATGCTCGGCCGGGTGCAGGCCCGCGTGGTGCGAAATCTCGAGGAAGGCTTCGCGCTCGAGTTCGTCCACGAGCAATCCGCGGAAACGCTCGAAGAGAGCGTTACCGCGAGGTAAAGCGAAAAACCGCTCAAGACCCCCGTTTTCAGCCCGCGAAGGCGGCCTCCGGTACACCGGTGGCCGCCTTCGGTGCGTTTGGCGTAGTGAAATCGGCGGTTAACGGCCGGAGCTTTTGACGCAACAAACCGCGCTGGCGCAGCGTTCTCCGTATTAATGCATAAAATTTGAATCAATTGCAGTTGTTTCAAATTTTAGGCGAATTCGATTCAAGTAAAGATCGACTTAGCCGCAGCTTTTACCAGTATTCGCGTCAAATCTACTTCGCGCACTTAGCGGCGGCGCAAAAGCTTTGTGCGAAACGTGGTCCCAACAAAAAGAACGGGGGCCACAATGTTTGGTTTCAGGGGACAGGGGAAAGGTTTGGCGGTTGCCGCCATCCTTTTTGCAACGTGCGTGTCGGCCAAGGCCGGCGACGTGGTCTACGCCAGCCTCGGTGACGTCGCACGTTCGCCGATCGGCTGGGTCGAGTTCTGCGCCGACAATCCGGCCGAGTGCCGCGGCAGCAAGACGCAACCACGCGACATCGTGTTGTCGCAGACCGCTTGGCGCGACCTCGTGCGGGTCAACAAGTGGGTCAACGAATCCATCAAGCCGATGACCGACATGGATCATTGGGGCGTGATCGAGAAATGGTCGTTGCCGACAGACGGTTACGGCGACTGCGAGGACTACGTGCTCCTGAAGCGCAAGATGCTGATGGACGCCGGCTGGCCCCGCGAGGCGCTGTTGATCACGGTCGTCCGCGACAAGAAGGGCGAAGGCCACGCGGTGCTGACGGTGAAGACCGACAAGGGTGAGTTCGTGCTCGATAACCAGAACGAGAGCATCGTCGCCTGGACGGAGACCGGCTACCGCTTCGTCAAGCGGCAATCGCAGAGCGATCCCAATGTGTGGGTCTCGCTCGGCGACAACCGGCCAGCAGTTTCAACCGCAAGCTCGCGCTGAGCAGAGAGCCAAGGATTTTCGAGTTCGCGACCCGGTCACATCCCCACCCCTCCCCGTCCCAGACCGGTTCGCGCGCGGCCAGGCTTCCCCCAAAGCCTGGCCGCAACCTTTTTGCGGGGTACGAAAACCCCGGGGTGCCCGATGAAGGCGATCGAGGCCGACAGTCGGGCAGCGCTCAGCCACCTCGGAAGAGGCGTTCAAGAAAGGCTGCCGTTTCGTCGGTGATGCCGACGATCTTGTTGGTGGCCTGGCGATAGAACTTGAAGTTGAGCTCGGTCTCGGGCCGGCCGTCATCCCAATCCTTGAAGTGCTTGAGTTGGTCTCGCCCGAGCGGACGCGTCGCCAGCGCGGTGCGCTTGACCACGATGCTGACACGCGGCGTTTGCCTTTCGATGCCGACCTTGCGCGGCACCGCCTCGGCCGAGGTGACGAGCGCGCGGGCGATCAGGCCCTTGCCGCCCTCGTTCTCGCTCGCGAATACGAACACGATGTCGCCGGCGGCGATCAGCTTGCCGCCATACATGGTCTTTTGCGCCGTGAAGGCGAACGCCTTCGCCCGGGGCTCGGAGATCTCGGTCTTGATCGCGAATGCCATCCCCGCCTTACCGTCCAAATGCCGGCTCGTGCCACCACGCTTGACATCCTAGCATCCGGCCGATTGAATTGAATTCAATTCAGCTTGCGGATGGACAATGACAATCGCCACCCCGGCAACGCGGGAAAGGCTGCTCGCCGCAGCCCAGGACGAACTGATCGAGGGCCAAGGACATCTCGAGATGCAGGCCGTCGCCAGACGAGCGCAAGCCTCGGTCGGGCTCGCCTATCACCATTTCGGATCGAAAGCCGGCCTGATCGCCGCAGTGGTCGAGGGGTTTTATGAACTGCTCGATCAGGCAGCCTTCAGCGGCGCCAAATTGCCGACCGCAAGCTGGGCCGGCCGGGAGAAGGCCCGGATCGGCGCCTATGTCGCGTTTCACTATCGGCACCCGTTTGCTCCACTCGTGATCGGACCGCTGAGCCGGGCGGCCGAGGTGCTGGATGTGGAGACCGCCTTCACCGCCCGGCAGCTCGCGGCCGGAGCGCGGATGCTGGAGGCGGCGCAGCGCGACGGGATCGTCGGCACGGACATCGACCCTCACCTCACCATCGCGTTGATGATCGGCGGCATCCGTCAGGCGCTGATCGGTGCCCTGACCGGCGAGCGGCGGCCGGATCCGGCCGATCTGACCGACGACATCTGGGCCTTCATGGCCGCTGCGTTGCGGCTGTCCGCCGAAGCCTCCGTGAAGTCAAAGCCAACGCGGCGCAGCCGCCGCTAACGTTAAACAATAACCCCAAGGTTGGTGGCCATCTTGTTCAACCCGCACGATTTTCACATGCCGCAATCGTCGTACACCAAGCCGGATCTGCTGCTATCGAGCGAGGGCGGCTATTTCGGCCCGGGCAATGCGCAACTTCCGGCGCCACCGATGCTGATGATGGATCGCATCACCGAAATCAGCACCGAGGGTGGCGCCTTCGGCAAGGGCCATGTCGCCGGTGAACTCGACATTGCACCTGATCATTGGTTCTTCGCCTGTCACTTTGCCGGCGACCCCGTGATGCCCGGCTGCCTCGGCCTCGACGCCATGTGGCAGATCATCGGCTTCTGGCTGGGCTGGTCCGGCTCGCCGGGCAAAGGCCGGGCGCTCGGGGTCGGCGAGGTCAAGTTCAGGGGACACATCACGCCGGACGTCAGGCTCGTGCGCTACGAGGTCGACATGCGCCAGGTCAGGCGCGGCCGGTTGGTGCTGGGCATCGCCGACGGCCGCGTGCTCGCCGACGGCACCTGCGTCTACCTCGCGAAGGACATGAGGGTCGGCCTGATCGCGCCGGTGCGCTGAGGCTCGCGCACACGTCTCAATTTGGTGCGGAAGCCTTGGAACTTGCAGCGAATTTTACGGACACAGCGCCATCAGCTTGAAGCCCCGGGTTTTGCCCGCGCCAAGGTTGTGCTATTCGGAACCTTTCAATTGATGTCCGGTTCTGGTCGCATGGTCGAACTTGCCCCCCGGAATTCACAAGCCAGCAGCCTGATTGGCGTGCAGCCGATCGCGATCGGCGCCGTGGCGCTGGTGCTCGTGCTGTTCGGGATCGGCTCGATCGCGCTGTGGCGCGCCTTCAGCGGCAACGTGCCGGAGACCGACCGGATGGTCGCCGCCCGTCAAATGCAAGCGCGGACCGCGCAGGTCTCCGAGGCCCTGGTGGAAAAGACCAAGGGCATGGAGGTGACCCAGCAGGAATCCATCGACCAGTTGCAGGAGGTGCAAGACCAGCTGCAGACCATGCGCAAGCAGTTCGCCCTGCAGCAGGCCGACGCCAGGAAGCTCTCCGACCAGGTCGCCGCACTGACCGAACAGGTCGAGGGTCTGCGCCAGTCACTGGCCAGCGCACAGGCCAATGAGCCGGCCGCCGAGCCCGAGCCGCGCAAACGCTCGAAGGCCACGCGCAGCGCCAACCGGAAGCGCCACAGGTCGCGCAGCTAACGACCGCGGGTGCCACGCGCCCGGCCATAAAAATGCGCCAAATCCCGAACAAGATCAGGGTCTAAGGTGGAACTTTCCGGGCTCCAGGCCTGCCGCGGCAGCCTCGCATGAGTGCCCGTTACCGTGAATTAATCCGGACTTTGTGAACTGGTTCACATATCGGCCCTCGAATCCGAGTCATCCTTAAATGACCGGATGGCGTGAGCCGATTTCAATATCCGGGGCTGGCAAGGTCGTTGACGGTATACTACGTCGACGGCCTTGTTTTTTGGGCCTTGCAATCGCGGTCTTGGGCCTACCGTCTCTAAGGAAAAGCCTCGCTTCGGACGTCAACGACGGCCCTCGCGCACGAGAGGTCCGCGCTCGGTTTCCGCTTGCAGCTCCGCACGCAGAAGCATCGCCGCAGCGAACGGCGTTGCCGGCCTATTTGGTGCGATCGCGCAGGACGCGGTCGGTTCGCAGCCGTAACCGCGCAAGCTTCGGCTCGAGCTCGTGGAGCATGTAGATCAACGCAACAGCAAGACACGAAACAACCACCATGAACAACAAGGTCAGATCAGGAATGGTCAGCATCTTTCGGATCCTCTGAGGCCAGGCTCCAATCGCAGCCGGCCCTTGTGTTTTCGCGACGCGTTCACGCACAGACTGCTGCAAGGCGCTGCAAGCAGCGTACCAATACGCAACGGCCTCGGCATCAAGACACCGAGGCCGCGCCATTCATTCCAAGACCATCAGCATGGCGATCGAATGGACCGGCCATGCTTCAACGGATGGCTCAGTTGCAAACCTGCACGGGCCGAACCTGTCGGCCATACGGCGTCATGATTGCGCGGCGCACGACGTAGCACCCGCCGTCACCATAGCCATCGTCGTAGCCGTAATCGGCGTAGTACGGATTACCGTAGTAGCCGTCATAGTAATCGTAGGCGCCATAGCCGAGCCCGAAGCCGATTGCTGCGGCGGCGAACGGATAGCCCCAGCCGCGCCGATAGTAGCCGCCGTGCCAGCCTCCGCCATGCCAGCCGCCG
>NZ_JACMYO010000110.1 GCF_020889685.1 Bradyrhizobium oropedii | reverse complement strand
CGAACGGCTGGACGACGGCGGTAAGCCGGCCGAGCGACGCGGCGGTCGCATCGACCGCGAGCTTGCCGGTCGAATTGGCGCGGTCGAAACTGCCGCTGCCATCGAGCGTGACATTGTCGGGCTGACCGATCTTCACGCGCTCGAGCACGATATTCTTCTGGCTGTAGGCGATCTTCGCCAGCAGCGGCCGCAATTCCTGCCCCGAGGAGATCGCGCGCCCGACGTCGAGCGACAGCTGCGCCTCGTCGGGCCATTCGGCTTGCGGCCCGGCCAGCGAGCGGATAAGGGCTGCAGTCGCGTCGAGATCGAGCCGCTCCGCCTTCAACTGTGCCTCGACCTTCGAGCCGTTCGCCGCCTCGCGATGCACCACCGCGACACGGCCTTCGACGGTGCCACTCTCTATCTCCGCCTTCATCGCGTCGATCGAAAAGCCTGACGGCGACACCGTGACGTCGCCGCGCAACCGCAACGGCTTCTGGCTGCGATAGGTGATGTCGCCGCGCCCCTGCAGCCAGGTCATCAACGCATCGGGATCGGACGATTCGATGTTGAGCGCGGTCTTGAAGCTGTTCGAGGCGCCCGCTTGCGCGCTGGCGCCGCTCATCGAGACCCGCGTGGATCCCGGAGCGCGAAACTCCAGCCGGCGCACCGTCCATGATTTCGCATCCGATTGCAGCTCGGCCGAGATGTCCTGCAAGGGGCGCCCGCCGAGCATGATCTGTTCCGACGCCAGTTCCACCTGGGCCGCAATCGGGCTTTGCGGAAGGCCCGACAGCACCGCGCGCAGGGCCGGCAACACGCGCACCGGTTCGACATTGCCGTTATTGCTGTCCTTGGCGCTTTCCTTGGCCGCGAACTTGTCGCCGTCGAGCTGCCGCGCCGTGAGCGAGGCGCGCAGCAGCGGCGACGCGCCGAAGCGCAGATCACCGTTGCCCGCGAGCTTCAATGCGCGGTCCTCGGCGCCATAGCTCACCTCGATTTGGTCGAGACGCGCCGCCGAGTAATCTGATTTCACCTTTGCTGCGATCCGCCAGGGCGGCACGTCGCTGCCGCCGCGCTGGCCCGGCGTGCCCGCCAGCGTCACGGTCCCCTCGAACCGCGGCGCGCGCGCCTCGAAGGTCAGGATGCCGTCGAGATCGGCGGACATCGGCCGCTGCCCGGGATCGATGTTGAAGTGCAGGCGGGTGCCGCTGGCATCGGCGCTTTGCCCCGACGAGATCCGAAACGGGTAGCGGTTGCCCTCGAACATGAAATTGCCGTCGCCGCGGATCGCGCCGGCAAGCGAGCGGACGTCGCCGCTGAAGGCAATGTCGTTCAGTTCGAGCGTGCTGCGGCTCGCGGCATCATGCAGCGCGACACGGCCGGTCAGATTGAGACGATCGATCGCCAGCGAAGCCAGGTTGAAGGCCCCGCTCGACGGAGACCAGTCGATCCGGCCCTTCGGATCGAGCCCGAGATCGAGCGACAAGCCGTTGATGGTGAGCTCGTTCGCGCGCACCTCGCCGCGCATCAGCGAGCTCAGGCTGAACTCGACGTCGAGATTGGCGGCCCGGACCTTGCCGAGGTCGTTGGCGCCGCCGACGGTGACGGTTTTCAACCGCAGCGAGGGCGCAGGCAGCAGGCGCGCGTCGAGATTGCCGGCGACACGAACCGGCGTGCCGATGATCTTGGACGCCTCCGCCTCGAACTGCGGCCTGAACTGGTTCCAGTCAACGAAATACGGGCCGACCAGCGCAGCGACCAGTGCAAGAATGAAGGCAATTGCCAGGCCGAGCAGCGTCGTCTGCACGGTGTCTCCCTTTGAACCCGCTCCGCGGCAGCCTCCTTATGCTGAACCCTTTGCCAACCCTTGGCCGGAGCACCCCAAATATAGAGACAAGTATGGCGAAGTCACAGCGGCTTTACCGCTGCAACTTCGGGTTAGATGGTGAATTTCCCTTCAAGCGTGCGTGCGTCCGCCTCACCGCAGGCCACAGCCCCGCAGGAACGTCACCAGCTCGCAGGGAGCCGCTTCAGCCCGCGCAGCACGAAGGTCGGCCGCCACTCCGGATTTTCCGCGTCATCGAGCCGCAGGTCGGGGATCCGGCGCAGCAATGTCGAGATCGCGACCTCGGCCTCGATCCGCGCCAATTGGGCGCCGAGGCAGAAATGGATGCCGCCGCCGAACGACAGCGGCCGCACGTTCGGCCGCTGGATGTCGAGCTTTTCGGGATGGTCGGGATAGACCGCCGGATCGTGGTTGGCCGAGCCGAGCAGGCACAGCACGCTCTCGCCCTTCGGGATGCGCTTGCCGCCGAGATCCTCGATGTCCTCCAGCGCGACACGGCCGGTCATCTGCACCGAGGAATCGTAACGCAGGAACTCCTCGATCGCATTGGTGATCAGGCCGGGATTGGCCTTCAGCAGCGCGAGCTGGTCCGGATTGCGGAACAGCGCGAGCAGGCCGTTGCCGATCAGGTTGACGGTGGTCTCGTGGCCGGCACCGAACAGCAGGATGATGTTGCCGGTGAGCTCCTCATTGGTCAGCTTCTGGCCATCCTCTTCGGCCTGCACCAGCTGCGTGGTGAGGTCGTCGCCGGGCTGCTTGCGGCGCAGCTCGAACAGCTGATGGAAATACATCGCCGCCATCGCGTTGCCGGCATTGCCCTGCTTGATTTCCTCCGGCGTGAGCGGCACCGGCTCGAGCAGACGTCCCCCGTCACGCGAGCCGGTGTAGAAAGCCTCGCGATGCTCCTCGGGAATGCCGAGCATGTCGCAGATGATCGTCACCGGCAGACGGAACGCGAAGTCCTCGATCAGGTCCATCCGCCCTTGCGGAATGATGCGGTCGAGCGTTTCGTCGACCACGTGCTGGATGCGCGGACGCATATCCTCGACGCGGCGCGCGGTGAACGCCTTGACGACGAGGCCGCGCAAACGGGTGTGATCCGGCGGATCCTGCTGCAGCATCCAATGGCTCATGCTGCGGATGACCGGCTCATCCATGATCTTGGGGCCGTAGCGGCGGATCGTGCGCTCGACATAGTCCTTGCCGAAGCGCTTGTCGCGCAGCACGAGGCTCGCCTCGGCGTGGCGGCTGGCGACGAAGGCGCCGTGCGCGTTCACATGCATCGGATCGAGGCGGCGCAGCCGCTCGTAATGCGGATAGGGATTGCGAATGAATTCAGGGGCCAGCGGATTGAAAAGCGGATCGCCGTTCGCCGGCTGAACTTGCTCGTTCATGGTGACCTCGTTCGCTCGCTGCACCGGTGCTTAAGACCTTGGCGCGCCTTGGTGTCATCCTCAAGACCGCACCATCACGGATGCGGCGGTTCTGGTTCTGTCGAATGCAATTGGATACACTGTTGTATCGAGTTGCATTCTGCCCTAAAATGCGCCGATGTCAAGGGTTCGAACCAGACCGACACGGGACGACACCTGCGAGAAGCTGTTCGAGGCAGCGGCGCAGGTGTTCGAGGAACAGGGCATCGGCGGCGCCAGCATCGAGGCGATCGCCGCCGCGGCGGGCTTCACGCGCGGCGCCTTCTACTCGAACTTCAAGAGCAAGGACGAGCTGATCTTCGCGATGCTCGAGGATCACGTCGAGCAATCGATCCGGCGATGTCTCGACTTGCTGGCCCAACACCAGAACCTTGCCGATTTCATCGAGGCACTCCGGACCATGGATCGCAGCCGGCAAGATCCGCTCGGCCGCTCACCGCTCCTGCACATGGAGATGATCCTGTTCGTCGCACGCGCGGAAAAGCGACGGCCTGAACTGGCAAAACGGCTGCGCGCGCGGCGCAAGCTGATCACGGACATCGTCGCGACGACAGGGAAGAACGGCGGCCGGAACGGCGCGCTCAACCCGGAATGGACCGGTGCCGTCGTGCTGGCGCTCGAAGACGGCTTCCGCCTGCACCGCCTGATCGATCCGGAGACCACGCCGGCAGACAGCTTCCTGCGCGCCATCACCGACTTGCAGCGCGCGATCGGCGTCTCCTCCGCCCGCTAGAGCGTTTTCGAGCGAAGTGGCTACCGGTTCGCGTGAAGAAAACGCGTCAAACGAGAATCTAGAGCCCCGTTCCGATTCCATCGGAACGGAAAGGGCTCTAGGCTCACGCCGCGCTTGCGATCTTGTGCATCTGTCCGGCGACGGCGCGGACCCTGCGGCGCGAAGCCTGCCAGATCGCGAACGCCGACAGCAGGCTGACGGCAATCCCGAGCAGGAAGGCGCTCGTATAGCTGCCCGAGAGGTCATAGAGCTGGCCGGTGATCCAGGGGCCGGCAGCTCCGCCGGCGAGCGCAGCCAGCATCACGGTGCCGAAGATGCTGCCGTAATGCCTGCCCTGGAAGATCTCCAGCACCACCGGTCCCATCACGGATGTCAGGCCGTAGCCGAGCGCACCCTGGGTGAAGACCATGAGATAGATCAGCGCCATGCTCGGCCAGTACTTCAGCGCGGCCAGCGCGGCGAAGCAGATCACGAAGCCGAAGCAGGAGATCGCCCACACCCATTCACGGCCGATGCGATCGGAGAGATGCCCGAGCCAGATCTGGCCGGGAATGCCGAGCAGGCTGACGACGCCAAGCGCCCAGACGCCGACATTGGAGCTGAAGCCGATGTCGAGCAGGAATTTGGTCTGGTGCACCTGGACGGCGTACCAGATGTACAGGCCGCAGAAATAGCCGATCGCGATCCACCAGAACCGCGCGGTGCGCAGCGCACGCGACAATGTCCAGTCGGTGCCGGCCCACACTGGGTCGACAATGTTCGATACCGGCCTGGCCGACGTCGCGGTCGGTGCCGCATCGCCGTCCGGCTGCAGGCCGATGTCCTCCGGACGCTTGTGCAGCAGCAAATTGATCGGCGCGAGCACGACCAGCACCACGATCCCCATTGCCGTGCAGGCGGTGCGCCAGCCGGTGTGCTCGATCATGTGCTGCACCCATGGCAGCAGCGTCACCGAACCGATGCCGACGCCGGCAAAGGCGAGCCCGATCGCAAGTCCGCGACTGCGGATGAACCAGTTCGGCACGAACAGCGACTGGCCGGAATAGCCGAGACAAACGCTGCCGGAGCCGACCAGCACGCCGATGGTGAGATAGAGATGCCAGGGTTGCGTGGTCAGCGGCGCCAGCAGCAGGCCCGAGCCCATCAGCAGCACGCCAAGCTCCATCACCGCGCGCGGACCGCGGCGGTCCATCAACCGTCCGATCAGCGGGCTCGCGATCGCGGAGGCGACAAAGCCGAAGGAGAATGCGCCCGCCGTGACGCCGCGCTCCCAGCCGAATTCAGAGATGATCGGCGGATAGAACAGCGAGAATGCCGTGCGCGCATTGACGCCGATGGCCATGGTGACGAACGTCACCGCGACGATGATCCAGCCGTAGAAGAAGCGAAGTCGCATGGGGGGTCTTCGTTGCCAGGGTCAGAGGACGAATACTTGTTTCAGCCCGTGCCGCTGACGGTCAAGTCCCATGGACCGGCAAGGTGGCTTCCAGGGCGGTTATTCCACCAGCCCGCGTCAATTCGCTCAATCAACAGTCCAAACTGTGTGAAGCAATTCATAGACAGTCAGGCTTGGCGCGGCAAACTCGCGCGCGATGTCGAAGCCCTCGGCCATGTCAGCTGATCTTCCGTTGCCTGCGGACATTCCGAGCACGTTCGATCGGACGACTGGCGGCACCGGAGACAACGATGACGATCGCTCCAGCGGTAGCACCGCGCGCCCGGCCAAACTCGCCCACGATCGGCGGCGAGACGGCAGAATACCGCTTCATGCATTGACGCAGATCAATGGTGACGAGTTTTCGCCGCGAGATGATCCAGCCATGAAGTCAAGGGACGCATTTGCGTTGCATGCGCAAGGCGCGAATGCCTGCCTGGCCTGCACTGTCCCACCAGTCGGGAGTATCGCGATTGCGCATCCCCGAACACTCCCTCAGAAGTTGCAAACACTATACTGTACCAGCCCACTCGGTTGGCACACCTCGGGATGAAGCCTTCCTTTATGATCTTGATGACGATATTCTTTTCGCATTGGTGTCCTGTTGCTTGTGCCGGATTTTAGTCGCGTATCAGTAAAGATTTCACAGAAGTATCAATAATATGATGACCCCATCGGTCCCGGAAGTTCGCCGACGTCTCGCGGCAATCCTTGCGGCAGACGTGGTCGGATATACGCGCCTGATGGAGGCGCACGAGGAAAACACCCATACCCGGCTGATGCAGTTGCGCTCGGAAATCCTCACCCCGGGCGTCACGGCGCAGAACGGAAGGATCGTCAAGAATACCGGCGACGGCTTCCTTGCAACATTCGATACCGCGCGCGATGCAACGCGGTGTGCCCTCTCGCTGCAAGAAGCTCTAGCCTTGAATACAGCCGCAATGCCCGCTGACGAGCGCATCAGCTTTCGCATCGGGCTGAATGCCGCGGATATCATCGTTGAAGAAGATGACGTCTACGGCGAGGGCGTGAACATCGCGGCGCGGCTTCAGAACTATGCGCAAGCGGGCGGCGTCGTGGTGTCAGGCGCCGTTGCCGAGCAGATCGGCAAGGACCTGGACGTCAGCGTGATCGACCTCGGCGATCTGCATCTTCGCAACATGGGTCGGCCTGTCCGCGTGTATGCGCTCCACCGTTCCATGCAGCCCGCGAAGCTTGTTGGCGAAGCCCCGGTGGGTTCGGAACCTCGCCCCTCGATTGCCGTTCTGCCGTTCCGAATGAACCTCGCCACTCCGGAAGAGGGGTATTTCGCCGATGGTGTCGTTGACGACATCATTCGCGGCCTTGCCGGGCTCAAGGAGCTTTTTGTCGTATCACGCGGGTCCAGCCTCGGCTTCAGCGGCCGCAACGTCGACGTGCGCGAGATCGGGCGTCGGCTCGGGGTTCGCTATGTCCTTTATGGCGGCATCCAAAGGACAATGACCTCGGTCCGTATCGTGACCGAGCTCAGCGATGCGGAGTCGGGCGAAGTCATTCGTTCGGATTTGCACGAAGGCGACCTTCGCGAACTGTTTGCGCTTCAGGATCGGATCGCCATCAACGTCGTAAGACAAATCGCGCCGCAGGTTCGCGAGCGTGAGCTGATGAGATCAATGCGCAAACATCCGCAGAATCTGACCGCCTACGATCTCGTCCTGCAGGCGCTCGATTTGCTGTACCGGATGGACTACGACTCCTTTTCGAGGGCGCGGGGCCTGCTCGAGCAAGCCATTTCACACGACCCTAATTTTGCGTTGGCCTATTCCTACGTCGCGCTGTGGTACGTGTTCCGGATCGGCGAAATCGGATCGCCGGATCCTGAGGGTGATGTCATCGCCGGTGCCAGATATGCCAAGGAGGCGATCGATCGAGGCGGCGACGACGCATTCGCGCTGGCGGTGTATGGTCACGTTCAGTCATTTCTGCTGCATGACTTTCAAAGCGCGAGAGTAGCCCTCGACCGCGCGATTGCCGCCGGCCCGAGTTCAGCGATGGCCTGGACCATGGCGAGCGCGACATCCGGCTTTCTCGGTGATGGCCCTGCCGCCCTGCGCCAAGGTGAGCAGGGCGTCCGGCTCTCGCCGCTCGACGCGCGCTCGTTCTGGCACGAGGGATTGTTCGGCCAGGCTCACTATGTGAATGGCGACTATGAGCAGGCATTGGAGTGGGTGCGTGGCGCATTGAACCGCAACGGGCTTATTCGCTTCAATCACCGCCTGCTCATCGTCACGCTTGGCGCCTTGGGCCGTAGTGAAGAAGCAGCGGAGGCGGCACGCCGCTACCTGGAAATTCAACCAGGATTCCGTATTTCGTCCTACGCGCCACGCTGCCCGTTTCGTGGCGAGGCGTTGGAAACCTGGCTCGGCCACCTGCGATCGGCGGAGCTTCCTGATTGACCGGTATTGCTGACGACAACTGCCGAACAAGGGAGAGACGTCAATGACAGGCAACACGGGTAACACGGGCAATACCGGAAATACCGGAAACACCGGCAATACGGGAAACACCGGCAACGTCGGAGGGGGTGGTTGGTTTATTTCGGACCGCGTCGACTTGCCGTTCGTCACAAGGCTCGACCCCTCGGGCACCGACGAGCTAGGCAGCCTGCGGCGGACGCCGCCGGCGCATTTCGGCAGCCGACAATGGTCTGCAAACTGGTATGCGTGGCGTGTCCTGCATCAGTTCATCGCGAATGTCCCCGGCTGGGCAGCGACCGTCGACGCCGACGCCACCCTCACGCAGATCCGGAACGACCTGGTCACCGACTATTCCACCCAGATCGACAACCTTGTGCTCGCCGCGCGGGATGAGCGCGCGGATGCCATGGGCCTGATCCTGTCGCAGGACGCTGAATTCTTCACGGATTTTCTGGCTGTGCTGACCGCCAGGCCCGGCTCGCACACGCAAACCTGGCGCCTGTTGAATATCGCGAGTTTGATTGGGTCCTTTGCGGCATTGTATTTCAAGGACAAGTACGATTTGCCTCGGCCCTCGCAGATTTGCCCCGCCCTGCTGCCGCCGATCCAGGTCCCCGGCCACGCGTCCTGGCCGAGCGGGCATTCCACCCAGGCGCATTTCATGAAGAACTGCATGCTCAGGGTGTTCGCCGCAACGGCGATGTCCGCCGCCGACCAGGCCGTATGGAAATCCGACCTGTCGATTCTGGCGGATTCGATCGCCCGAAACCGCGAGATTGCCGGTGTGCATTATCCGAAGGATTCGGAAGGCGGCGCCAGAATTGCCGATTTGCTGGACACCGCCATTCTGACACCAAACGTCGTGCCGATGTTTGACAGCGCAATCACGGCTGCTGCGGGCGAATGGCAATGAGCACCCGGGATGGGCGGAGCCCCGCATACGACACCGAAGGCCTCAAGCAGGCCATTGAGAATTCGACGACCAGCGTACTTCCCCCCACCGGATTTCGCGCCTTGGTGGCGTCGCAGGATGAGTTGAAGGCGCTCGGTTTTCCGAGACGCCCGGACCCGGTGCTTCAGCCGGCCGAGTATGCATTCTGGCAGAAGATGTTTAGCCCGACGGTGGCGTTCGAGGCGTTCGATATCAAGGTGCTTTCCCCGGTCACGGCGGGCCTGCGCCGATCGTTCAACCAATCGCCGCGGCGGGAAAGCAGCCTCAACTGGTCCGGTGCCTACATCACACCGAGGGATGGCACCGTCTTCTCGTCGGTCTGGGGGAAGTTTCAGGTGCCGACGCCAACGCAGCCGGCTGACGGCCGCGCCAGCGAGACATATCACAGTTCGACCTGGATCGGCTTTGACGGACAACGTCGATACTACAGATCGACGCTGCCGCAAATTGGTACCGCGCAGAACATCGACCCTGCCACGGGCGCGGGCAATCCGACGACGTCGTTCTTTGCGTGGTGGCAATGGTGGGTAAGGGGCGACCCGGCCCAGTCGCATCCCATAACGCTTGTGTCGCCGAAGATCCATGCCGGCGATCTGATCATGTGCCTCATGCAGGTCGCGCCGGATCGCACCGGCGTGTCGTTCGTGATCACGAATCTGACGACCAGTCGCTCCGTGCAGTTCTTTCAAACCGCACCGCTGACCGGTCTGGGGCAACCCTTCAAGATTCCCGGCGCAACCGCGGAATGGGTGATGGAGAGGTCGGCCGCCCCGGGAAATCCAACCCCGCTGCAGCTCCCGGACTACGGTACGGTGGTCTTCCACGATTGCGGCGCGTCGGCAATCAACATGGATACGGGAGCGACGGTGGAGCGCAATCTCTCCGGCGCGAAACTCATCGACATGTACGTCGTGAAGAAGGAGACCCCGGAAAGGACCGAGAAGCCCTCCATTGCGAGGCCGATCGATTCGACGGAGTTCCTGACCTACTTCCGCTAGCCGGCGTCCTGCAGCCAGCCGGCTGCGGCTGCAGGATTTGGCACCGAAGAATGGGATCGATTGTACTACGCGAACGCGTGGCTTTCATGGCCGAAATAGGCGCGCTCGAGCCGGTGCGCGAGGTCGCTCTCACCGGTCGGCGCTTCGAGCGCGATCGCGCCCTGCACCAGCGCGTAGACACGATCGGCACACGCCAGCGCTTTCTCGAGCAGCTGTTCCACCAGCAGCACCGAGGTTCCCTGCTCACGCAGCCGGCCGATGACGTTGAGGACGCGATCGACCAGCACCGGCGACAGTCCCGCCGAGGGCTCGTCGAGCATCAGGAGCCGCGGACGGCGGACCAGCCCCTGGGCCACCGTCAGCATCTGCTGCTGCCCGCCCGAGAGCGCGCCGCCGCGCTCGTGACGCTTCTCGGCGATCTCCGGGAAGAACGACAGCGCTTCGTCGATGCGTACGGCGCGTTCAGCCCGTGGCAGGTCGTAGCCGGCGAGCAGCAGATTGTCGGTGACGGAGATCTGCGTGAACACGCGATGTCCCTCGATCACGTGCACGAGCCCGGCCCGCGCGGCATCGCGCGGCGTGGCGTTGGTCATGTCGCGGCCGCCGAACCGGACCTGCCCGGCATTGACGGGCAACAATCCCGACATCGCGCGCAGCAGCGTGGTCTTGCCGGCGCCGTTGGGGCCGAGCAACGCGACCACCTCGCCCGCAGCGATCGCCATGTCGATGCCGTGCAGCACGCGGATCTTGCCGTAGCCCGACTCCAGCGCGCTCACTCTGAGCAGAGGTTCAGCCGCCGAGGTAAGCACTGACGACCTCCTTGTGGACGCGGATCTCCGCCGGCGTTCCCGCCGCCAGCGTACGGCCGAGATTGAGCACGGTGACCTGGTGGCAGATATCGAAGATCAGGTCGGCATGATGCTCGACCAGCAGCACGCCGGTGCCGCGGCCGCAGACCGCCTTGATCAGGCTGGCAAGCCGCTCGATCTCGTCATTGGAGAGGCCAGCGGCGGGCTCGTCGAGCAGCAGGAAGTCCGGATCGAGCATCAACGCCCGCGCGATCTCGATGAAGCGCAGCTCGCTGTGCTGCAGCCGATCGGCGCGCACATCGGCAAGCGCCTCGAGGCCGACGACGCCGAGCAGCGCGCGGGCCTTCGCGGCGAGCATGCGCTCGTCGGCGCCGTTACGTGGCAGTGCGAGCATCGCCTCGACGAAATTGGCCCTGCCCTCGATCGAGCCGCCGATCATGACATTCTCCAGCACCGAGGCTTCGCCGATCACGCGCGGCGTCTGGAAGGTACGCGCGATGCCGCACGCCGCACGGCTGACCGGCTGGCCCGCGGGCAAGACTGCGTCGCCGAGCGCCATGCTGCCGGCCTTCGCGCCGTAATAGCCCGAGATCACGTTCAGCGTCGTGGTCTTGCCGCTGCCGTTCGGACCGATCAGGCCATGGATCTGGCCGGGTGCGACGTCGAGGTCGAGGCCGTCGATCGCCTTCACATTGCCGAAGCTGAGCGCGATGCCGCGCAGCTGCAGCGTCCTGCCGCCGTTGCGCCGGCGCACGATGTCGGCGAGCGCGGCCGGGCGCGGAACGATGGCACGGTTGCTGGCGAGCGGACGGCGGTTGCGGAAATCGAGCAGCGCCGCGATGCCGCCGGGCATGACCAGCACGATCACAAGCAGCAGCACCGCGTAGAGAAAGGTCGACCAGGCCGCGAGCGGCGCGGCGATCTCCGGCAGGATGGTCAGAATGATGGTACCGAGCATCGGCCCCAGGATCGAGCCGCGGCCGCCGATCAGGATCGCGATGAAGAACAGCACCGAGAGATCGAAGGTGAAGGCATCGGGCGTGATGTAGGTTTGCAGGGTCGCGAACAATCCGCCGGCGATTGCCGCCAGCGCCCCGGCGAACAGGAAGATCGCGATCAGCATGTTCGGCTTGGAGATGCCGCTGGCTTCGGCGGCGACCTCGGCGTCGCGCACCGCGATCAAGGCGCGGCCGAAGCGACTGCGCGCGACGTTGGCGCTCATCCAGGTCGTCAACGCGGCGAAACCGATGCACAGCCCGTAAAATCCCCACGGCGTGTTGAACGGCGCCGGGAATTCCGGACCGGTAATGCCGATGCCGCCACCGGTCACGCTCTGCCAGGCCAGCGCGATCTGGGTCACGATGGTCGCAAAGCCGAGCGTCGACATCGCGAAGTAGAAGGTGCGCAGACGCAAGGCCGGCAGGCCGACGATCACGCCGAAGACCGCACCGATCAGGCCTGCGATCGGCAAGGCGGCGAACACCGGAATGGCCGGCATCACATTGCCGGCGACCAGCACGCTGGTGGTGTAGGCGCCGAGCGTCAGCAGCGCGACATAGCCGATCGCCAGATGGCCGGCAAAGCCGACCACCAGATTGAGGCCGGACACCAGCACCCAGTAGATCGCGGCACGCGTGCCGATCAGCACCCAGTAATCATTGCTGACGAACGGCAGCAGCACCGCCAGCACGAGAATGCCGAGGAACGGCAGGACGTGCGGTAGCGCGGCGCGCCATGCGCCGCTGTCGGTCCGGGGCGGCGCGGCTGCGACCGAGGTCATCACACCCTCCGCGCGGTGGAACTGCCGAACAGTCCCTGAGGAGCTGCGAGCAACACCACGATGAACAGCGTGAACACCGCGACCGAGGAGAAGATACCGCCGACCAGGAAGTTCGCCGCCTGCTGGAACAGGCCGAGCGCCAGCCCGCCGATGATCGCGCCTCGGTTGTTGCCGAGCCCGCCCAGCGCCACCGGCACGAAGCCGTAGAAGTTGAGCAGCGCGCCATTGGCGAAGAAGGCGAGCAGCAACTGCCCGCCGGAGAATCCGGCGATGCCGCCGACCACACCGGCAAGCGCGTAGCTTGCGACGCGCAGATTGCGCTCCGGCAGGCCGAGCGCCCGCGCCGCGAAATTGTCCTCCGCGATGGCCAGGAACGCGCGGCCGACCAGGGTGCGGCGGTAGAGATACTCAAGGCCGATGATGGTGACGGCGCAGGCGGCGACCGGCAGCCAGAATTTCTCGTCCCAAACGCCCTCGCCGAATCCTGCGATGCGCGGGAACGGTTGCGGCTCGGTGCCCCATTTGATCGCGGTGACCTGCTGGATCATCAGTGCGACCGCCAGGGTCGAGAGCACGTAGAGATGCTGATCGAGGCTCTTGAGCACCGGCCGCACCGCGACGAATTCGGTGATGATCCCGATCACCGCGCAGCAGAGCAGCGTCAGCACGAAGCCTGCGGCAATCGGCAAACCGAGCTTCAGCGTGAACATCGACCCGAACACGCCTCCCAGCATCGCGAGCTGGCCGGCGGTGAAGCTCATCACCCGCGAGGTCGAGAACATCGTGTTGTAGGTGACGCCGACCAGCGCGTAGATCGCGCCCGCCGCGAGACCGGATGCAAGGATCGAGGCCAGCATCGGCTGCGCCCTCGCCCTGCTATGTGTATCCCGGCGCCAGCGCGAAGGTGCCGTCCTTGGCGGTCGAGGCTTCCGACATCACGATCTCTTCGGTCAGATAGCCGTTATGCTGGGTCGGCGAGAAGCGGTAATTGCCGAAATAGCCGCGACAGGTCGACAGCGAGTTCCAGTAGTTGACGATGCCGGCGCTGTCGGTCGAGCCGCTTTCCGCGACCGCCTTGGCGATCAGCTCGATGCAATCGATGCCGCCGGCGATCCACCACAGCAGCGTGTCGTTCAGCGCGATGTTGGCCTTGGTCAGCCGCGCGACCAGATCGGCGCTTTTCGGCGGCAGCTTGCCGGCGCTGTCATAGCTGCAGCTCTTGTAGCCGATCGCGTAGACCTTCTTCCAGTTCTCCGGCTTAGCGACCAGGCTCGCGAGCTCGCCCGATGCGAGCGAGGGGTGTCCGACGAAGGGAACATCCCAGCTCATCGCGGCGCGGGTGTTGAACATGCGCGCCTCCATGCCGGTCGAGACGCTCCACACCACGATCGCCTCGGCGCCGGCGTTCTTGGCGCGCAGCATGTCGGGCGTCATGTCGGGCTGGGTGGCGTCGACATTGGCCTGATAGACGACCTCGGCGCCGTCCTTCTTGAACGCTGCGACGGAAGCGCCGACCGCGGTGACGCCATAGCCGGTGGTGTCACCGATCACCGCGACCTTCTTCACCTTGAGGATCTTGAGGCAATAATTGCGCACTGCGTCGTCCCATTGATTGTTCGACGGCGCAATGCGGAACGCATTGGGGAACTTGACCGGATCGATCAGGGTCTCGACCACGCAGGGGTGCAAATCGGGCATCTTGGCGCGCGCCATGATCGGCGTCGTCGCCAGCGCCTCGCCCGAATTCAGCGGCCCCCAGATCGCGTGCACCTTGGCCTGGCTGATCAGCTCCTGCGTGGCGTTGACAGCCTTGGTCGGGTCGCCCTGGGTGTCGCGCATCACGAGCTCGATCTTGCGGCCCTTCACCCCGCCCGCACCGTTGATGGCATCGACGGCGAAATTGACGCCGCGGTTGAAGCCGACGGTCGGCGCCGAGCTCGGCCCGGTGATCGCCGCGAGACAGCCGATCTTGATCGGTTCGGATTGCGCGATGGCCGGGGCCGGGAAGGAGAATGATGCGGCGCCCAATGCACCGGCGCTGCCCAACAAAACGTCCCGGCGTGAAATGGCCATGTGATGCACTCCCTGTTTCCCTCTCGGCGCCCGTCGTTTGTTGCGGGACGTCCGTTGATTGATTGTCCGCACGCTCTTTGGCCGCGGTTTTACGGGCTCAAGTTTGAGCTGGATGTAAAGGCCTTGTCCAGCCCTTCCGATAGCATTGGGATCAGCTGAACTTTCATGGCCGAGGCCGCCGCGTCCAGTGCTCGGCATTGACAGCTCCGACAGGTATTTCTCCGGCGACGATCTTCGCGACCTGGCGCACGGTCTCCGACGATTGATGCTCGATGGCCTGCGGCGTCAGGCCGCCGACATGCGGCGTTGCGATTACATTGCCGAGCTTCGCAAGTCCCGGCGTCGGCATCTGGTCGGGCGCGCGGCGACATCCAGCGCCGCGCCCGCAATACGGCCATCGCGCAGCGCGGCCGCCAGCGCCGCCTCGTCGACGAGATTGCCGCGCGACAGGTTGATGAAGAACGCGTGCTTCTGCATCCGCGCCAGCGCCGCCTGCCCGATCAGGTTCTCGGTCTGCGCATTGGCGATCGCGAGGCAGACGACGTAGTCGGCGTGCGCCAGCAGATCGTCGAGCGGCAGATGCGCGATCACCACATCGTCGATGGCCGCAAAGGGATCGGCGACCAGCACAGTCATGCCGAGCGCCTTGGCAAGGCCGGCAAGATAGCGCCCGATGCTGCCATAGCCGATGATGCCGATCGTGCTTCCCGCAAGCTGGCGGCCCATCACGACCTCGGGCGCCCGGCCCGCGTGATAGTCCGCAGTGGCCAGCGAGACACCGCGCGACAGGTCGACCATGAAGCCGATCGCGAGTTCGGCGACCGATTGCACGAAGCCGGCGCTCGCCTGCGTCACCAGCACGCCGGCGGCGGATGCCGCGGCCACGTCGATATTGCGGATATCGACCGCGCAGCGCACGAAGGCGCGCAGCTTCGGCAGAACCGGAAAGATCGCGCCTGGCCCCTGGGTCATGCGATCGGCGACGATGATGTCGGCGTCGGCCGCGGCCTCGACGAGGGCGGTTGCATCGAGGGCCTCGTCGCCCTCGTGAAGTTTGACGTCAGCGACCGCGCGCAGGCCGTTCAGGCTGCGCTCGCCGTAATAGTCGCGGCGCATTTGCGGGGTATGGGCGAGCAGCACCTTCACGCTTCCACTCCCCTAATAGCCGAGCGCATGCGGCAAGGCCGTGCTGATGGCCGGCACGAAGGCGATCACCAGCAGGCACAGCAACAGCAGGCCGAGATAGCCCGCGATCGGCTTGATGGTCTGCTCGATCGGCACATTGCCGATCAGGCAGGCGCCGTAGAGGCCAAGCCCGAGTGGTGGCGCAAACAGGCCGAGCCCCATCGCGATGACCAGCACGACGCCGAAATGCAGGGGATCGACGCCGAGCTTGACGGCCACCGGCAGCAGCAGCGGGCCGAAGATGATCAGCGCCGCGGCGCCCTCGAGCACCGAGCCCATCACCACCAGCACCAGGATCGACAGCAGCATGAACAGCCAGACGCCATGGCTGCCCGAGATCGCCAGCATGAGGTCGCCGACCGCGTGCGGCACCTGTTGCAAGGTCAGGATGAAGGCGAGCGATTGCGCCGCGGCGACGATGAACAGCACCAGTCCCGAGCGCGTTGCGGATTGCACGAAGCAGTGCGCCAGGCTTTTCACGCCGAGCTCGCGGAACAGCAGGCTGCCGACGGCGATGGCATAGACCGCGGCGAAGGCCGAGATCTCGGTCGCGGTGGCGAAGCCGCTCTTGAAGCCGAAGAAGATCATGAAGATCAGCCCGAACGAGGCGATCGCGCCGGTCCACAAGCCCGACACCGCGGCGCGCGGCTCGGCTTCGACGTTCGCGGCCGGACGCTTGCCGAAAATGATCGACACCGCGATCAGCGCCAGCGCCATCAGCGCGGCCGGCAGCATGCCGGCGACGAACAGGCCGCCGATCGACAGGTTGGCGACGAAGCCGAGGATGATGAGGTTGATGCAGGGCGGAATGGTTTCCGCCATCACGGCGGAGGCCGCGAGCAGCGCCACCGCCCCGCCCGGGTTCTGCCGCGAGCGGCGCGCCGCCGGGATCAGCACCGAACCGACCGCGGCGACATCGGCCATCTTCGAGCCCGAGATGCCGGAGAACAGCACCATCGACATCACCATCACGACATTGAGGCCGCCGCGCATCCGTCCGACCGCGCGCTGCAGCAGCTCGATCAACCGGACTGACATGCCGTTGGCTTCCATCAGATAGCCGACCAGGATGAAGAACGGGATCGCCAGCAGCACGAAATTGTCGATACCGCGCGCCATCTGCTGGGCGAAGATCACGCCGGGCAGCGTGCCCTCGACCCAGATGAAGATCAGCGCCGCCAGCGCCAGCGCAAAGCCGATCGGCAGTCCGCCGAACAGCGTGAGGAAGAAGCCGACCAGCATCAACGTCTGCGACGATGGCACGGACGACGGTGCAAACGCATCCCAAGCCAGATAGAGACCAACGATGATTGCGGTCGCGACGATGCCTGCCGCCATGTCGCGCAGCGGCCGGCCGCAGAACGTCTCGAACGCGAAGATGGTCATGAACGCCGCTCCGACGCCCATCGGATAGAACGTCCACTCCAGCGGCAGCCCCGAGCCCGAGGTCTGCCCGGTGGTCAGCCAGCCCATCTTGATGGCGTTGAACGCAACGTAGGCCGCAATGATGGTGACGAGCAGCGCCCCGACCGCGTCGACGATCCGCCGCACGCCCGGCGGCAGCATGTCGACGAAGAAGGCGACACCGAGATTCTCGCTGCGCGCGAGCGCGCTCGCCGCACCGAAGAAGCTCGACCCCACCATCAGGCCGCGGGCGACGTCGTCGGACCACTCGACCGGCGCGTTGAACAGGAAGCGGGCCAGCACCGAGACGCAGACCACCACCAGATCGGCAGCGAGCAGGACCGCGGCGATCGCATCACTGAGCGCAAGCAGCGGCGCCGTGATCCGATCGGTGCTGCTTCTCGTCGCAACTGCGGCGACTGACATGCGCCGACCTCAGGCCTGGGTGGCGCGGATCAGATCGACGACGGCCTTCGCCTCGGGCCGCGCCTTGATGAAATTGTCGGTCTGCGGCAGCACGCGCTTGCGGAACGCATCCTTGTCGCATTCGACGGCCGTGACGCCCTTCTCCGCCAGCGACGCCAGCGCCTCCTTCTCCACCGCGAGGCCGTGCGTACGGGTATCGGCCGCAGCCCGCTTCGCCGCATCGAGGAAGCCTTCGCGCAGCTTGGGGGCCATGCGGTTGAAGGTGGTGTCGCTGAAATAGACCGCGAGCGGCGAGAAGATGTGCTGGGTCAGCGCGTAGTGCTTCGCCGTCTCGTAGAACTTGCTCGCCAGGATGGTCGGCGGATCATGCTCGAGGCCGTCGAGCACGCCGGCCTGCAGCGCCGTGTAGATCTCGCCGAACGCCAGCGGCGTCGCCGCCGCGCCCATCAGGCGGAGGCATTCGGTGATGATCGGATTGGGCAGCGTGCGAATCTTCAACCCGGCGAGATCTTCCGGCGTCTTCACCGGCTTCTTCGACAAGACGCTGCGCGCGCCGAAATTGTAGGCCCAGGCTATGATGCGGATATTGCCGCCCTTGAGCAACGCGTCCTCGATCGGCTTGGCCGCTCCGGCATCGAACGCCTTGGTCTGCTGCTGGTAGCTGGTGAAGAGGTAGCCGAGGTCGAAGGTGCCAACGAGCGGCACGAGGTTCGCCGAGATCGACGAGCCCGACACCATCAGGTCGACCACGCCGAGCTTGACCGAGTTGATGACGTCGATCTCCTGGCCGAGCTGGTTGTCGGGGAAGAAGGTGACCTCGATCTGCTCGCCGAGCCCGTTCGCCTTCAGGCTCTTGACGAGGTTGTCGTAATAGACCCGGCCATTGGCATATTTTGGATCGTTGGGGAGCGACGACGAGCACCGCATCTTCATCGCCGCGGCCTCGGCGCGGCCGATGATGGCAGGCGCGGCGGCAAGCCACGCCGCAGCAGTGACCGATGACCGCAACACGATACGGCGGCTCACGCGCGTCGACGTCATGATGATGCTCCTCCCCAGGAACGGATCGTTTTTGTCTTGGCATTCTCTCGGCCGCCCGCCGGTTAGCCTGAGCTTGGCAGAGCTTTTGTCATAATGTATGACAAATGCGATACGGTTGTGCAAGAGCGCGGCACGGCGGCGGCGCAGGTTTCAACCGCAGCGAGGCTTCCGATGTTCCAGACATCCAACGCGTTGCGTCGGAGTGTGCACAGCCAGGTCACCGACCGGGTCGGCAGCAGCATCGTGCGCGGCGAGATCGGCGTCGGCGAGACGCTGCCGCCGGAAATGCAGATCTGCGAGATGATGGATGTCAGCCGCACCGTGGTGCGCGAGGCGATCCGCACCCTGACCGGCAAGGGCCTGATCGAGTCACGGCCGAAGAGCGGCACAAGGGTGCGGCCGCCCGAGCAGTGGAATCAGCTCGATCCCGACGTGCTGCGCTGGCACCTCGAGACCGCGGAGATCGATCGCTATCTGGCCAAACTGTTCCAGCTGCGCTCCGCGGTCGAGCCCGCCGCCGCGGCGCTTGCGGCCACCCACGCCCTCGAAGACGACATCGCGCGCATCCGCGCCGGATGCGACGGGATGGACGCGGCACAGACCAACGAGGAGTTCGTCGCCGCCGACATCAAATTCCATCAGGCAATCTATTTTGCGACCCGCAACGAGTTCTTCTGGCCGATCGCGCAGATGTTCGAGATCACGCTGCGGCAGAGCTTTACGATCGCGGCAACCGGCTCGCATCGCCCGCGCGCGCTGCGCGAGCACCGCGCGGTGCTGGACGCAATCGTGGCTGGCGATGCGGAGGCCGCGCGCGCGGCCACGATGGTGCTGTTGGCGCATTCCGCTGACGATCTGGTGCGGATTCGTGGCCGGGAGTTCGAGACGCCGTCGCCACGCCGCGAACCTCGACGATAGTGCTAGGCCCTGGCCTCAGAGAACTTCCGGCCTACCAAAATGTGCGCGCCGTCGGCCTCGATCCACTCGTCGTGCAATTCGCCTTCGGCAACCGAGAAAATCTGTCCTGAGCGGTAAACGACCGGCTCGCCAGTCTGCCTGACGACAAAGGTTCCGGAGATCACCAGGCCGCGGATCTCGAAATGATGCCGGTGCCGCCCCTTGCCGGGGCGAGGATCGAGCTTCTGATACTCGATTTCCTGGAAACCGTCGGACTTCAATTGCCTTTCGAAATCCTGTTCCTTCATGCAGCTCTCCCATGGGCCAGCCGCGCAATCCGCGAACGATAGCGCCAATTTCCGTGAACTGGCAAACCTTGGCGGGCTATTTCGAGCGCGCCACCGTGGTGCCGTCCCAGTCCGCGCCGGCGGGATTGTCGAGCTGATGCCGGCATCGCTCGATCATCAGCGCGGAGGCCGCATCAGTGCCACGGAGTTGCCGGGCCGTCTCGAACGCGCCGATCGCCGAGGTGAAATCACCCACGCGCCAGGCCGAAAGCCCGGTCTCATAGGACGCGATCCAGTCGTGCGCAATCGCGGGCTGGTCAGCCATTGCGAGCAGTTCGTAGATCTCGAGCCCGCCCGCACGGCCATAGACGGCGAGACGGTCGAGCTCGCGGACCACGATGCGATCACCCGCCAGACGCCGCGTCTCCGGTCCGATGATGATGGTCGATCCATAGACCTTGTTGGCACCCTCGAGGCGGCTTGCGATGTTCACGGCATCGCCGATCACGGTGTAGTTGAGCCGCACTTCCGAACCGATATTGCCGACCAGCATGTCTCCGGAATTGATGCCGATGCGGATCCCGACCATGTCTCCCTTGTCGTCGGCAAGACCCGTCTCTGCGATCGCGCGCTGGCAGGCAAGCGCGGCGCGGCAGCAATCCACGGCATGGTCAGCATTCGCCGCGGGTGCTCCCCAGAACGCCATCACGGCATCGCCGATGAATTTGTCGATGGTGCCGCCTTCGTTCTGGATCGCCGCGGAGACGACGTCGAAATAGCGCGACAGCAGGGGGATGATGCGGTCGCCGAGCCGTTCCGACATGCCGGTGAAGCCGGCGAGATCGACGAACATCACGCTCATCGGCTGGACCGCACCGCCGAGCCGCGCGCCGGTGCCGTCGCCGACCAGCCGCCGGACCAGATCGGCCGGAATGTATTTGCGGAACGCGGCAAGCCCCTGCGCCATGTCGCCGATCGCGCCCGACAGGTTCTCGATCTCGGCAAGGCGCGACGGATGCCGCTCCACCCTGTCGAGATCGAAGCGCTCGATGTGCCTGATCTCACCGACGACCTTGATCAGGGGCGCCGCGATCAGGCGCTGCGCCAGCCAGGCCGATAGCAGCCCGGCCACCACGATCAGCGCCGCAAGGGCGATCAGGAGGTTGCGGATCGTCATCTGCACCGGGCCGAGGAATTCGGACTCCGGCACCACGGTCACCAGTGACCAGCCCGGGAACGAGATCGGCGTCAGCACCGCCTGGTAGGCCCTCCCGTCCCGCGTGACCTGGGACCGGAACGCCTCGCCGTCGCCGGGATCATAGGCCTTGCCGGCCTGCCTCATCGCTGCGACCGCGACCGGCAGCATCGGATGGTCGGTTTTCAACGCATTCAGCTCGTCGGCGTCCGGATCGGGAGACGCGATCACTCCGCCGTCGCGATCGAGCAGGAAGGCGCCCGCGGATTTGCCGACCGTGAGTTGCGACAGGAAGTTCGACACCCGGGTCAGCTCGATGATGATGGCAAGCACGCCGGCGCGCTTGCCGTCGACATCGATCGGCACCGCAAGCATCGCGGCAAGCCGCTCGCCGCGCGGGAGAGTGGTCAGCGTCGACCATTGCTCGTCGCGGGCTGCGATCGCATCGCGGAACCAGGGCTGGTCGGTGACCAGATACTTGCCGTCTTCGGCGATGCTGCCCCTGAGCTTGATGTCGTTGCCGGCATAGTCGTACTGATCGGCCCGCAGCTTGCGGTCGGGCGAAATCGTCAGCATCTCGACGCCGCCCTCGCCGAGCTTGTGCGCGGCGAAGAACGAACCGTCCGGCCAGCCGAACGCGACCCACGAAATGGTCGGTTGCGACTGCAGCTGCGACAGGAACACGAACTGGCGCTTGCGCGCGTCGCGGGCGTCCAGCACCTTCTCGGTCAACAGCGTCCGTACCGCCGTCATCGACGAACGCGCTTCGGTCGTGATCGATTGCAATTCGTCGCCGACCGCCGAGACGATCTGGTCATTGATGGTGTCGGCCAGCGTCTGGCTGACCCGTTGTGCGGTGCGCCACCACAGCAGATGCACGCCGACGGCGCTGACCACGATCGAGGTCAGCACGAGGGCGGAGATGGCACTTCGGATGCCGATGCGCATCGATCCAGGTCCGGATTGGCGGTTTCTATCCCGCATTACGGAACATATCCGCGATTGTTTCACCAGCGCGGTTCAGACCCGGCGCCCGGACACGGCCCTGTGACCATAGTTGAATAGGGGACTGACGAAACTTCTGGATTGTTGGCGGCGTACACGCCAAGACAAGACAGCTACCCTCGAAGGTTCTTTGATGCACGACGTCTCGATCCCGGCGGCCTTGATCGCCGGCCTAGTCAGCTTCCTGTCGCCCTGCGTGCTGCCGCTGGTGCCGCCCTATCTGATCTATTTGACCGGCGCGACCATCGAGCAGGTCAACCAGGATGGCGCCACCGCGGCCTCCAAGCGCGCGGTGATGACGGCGGCGCTGATGTTCGTGCTCGGCTTCTCCACCGTGTTCGTCGCGCTCGGCGCCAGCGCATCCATCGTCGGCGGGCTGGTGCGCGCCTGGTCGGCCGAGCTCTCGATCCTGGCCGGCATCGTCATCATCATCATGGGCCTGCATTTCCTCGGCATCACGCGGATCGGCCTCCTGATGCGCGAGGGGCGGCTGACCGCGCCCAAGCCGGTCGGGCTGTGGGGCGCCTATGTCATGGGCCTGGCGTTCGCCTTCGGCTGGACGCCGTGCATCGGACCAATCCTCGCCGCAATCCTCTCGATAGCGGCGGCGGAGGCGACGGTGACAAAAGGCGCCGGCCTGCTCGCAATCTATTCAGCCGGGCTCGGCATCCCCTTCCTGCTCGCGGCCTTCATGATCAAGCAATTCTCCTCGCTGTTCGCGCGGATGAAGCGCCATCTCGACACCGTCGAGCGCGCGATGGGCGTGCTGATGGTGGTCACCGGCATCGGCTTCCTGACCGGCGCGGTCTCGGGCGTCAGCGTCTGGCTGCTGGAAACCTTCCCGGCGCTGCAAAATATCGGCTAGCGGCGTAACAAGCCCGCCACCTCCTGCGAAACTCCTGCCAAGACGCGGCCGTAGCTTTTGGCTCGTGCCCTTTGACGCCGTTCGCCCTGACCGCAGGCGCAGGCGGCGAAGCGAGATATTCGGGAGGGGTTTCGCATGAATTTCATCGTCAACCTGCTGATACTGCTGCCGGCGCGGATCGCCTCGCATTTTGCCTGGGCCGGACCGCTGATCATGCGGATCATCGTCGGCTATACCTTCATGCTGGCCGGCTGGGGCAAGCTCACCAACCTCGCCCAGGTCACCGAAAACTTCGCGGGTTGGGGCATTCCCTTCCCGAGCATCCTCACCCCCTTCGTGTCCGGCGTCGAGTGCTTTGGCGGCGCGATGCTGATCCTCGGCCTGTTCACCCGCATCCCGGCTGCGATGCTCGCGGTGGTGATGATCGTCGCGATCAGGTCGGCCAAATGGGGTGACGTCGACTCGCTGGAGACGCTGCTGGGCTTCGAGGAAGCGACCTACTTCGCCGCCTTCATGTGGCTTGCGATCGCGGGTCCCGGCGCCGCCTCGCTCGACCGCCTGCTGGTTAATCTGTCGGGCCAGAAGGGGCCAACCTGAGAGGCGCCCTCACAATCCCGTGACGTGGCGAGCCCCGGTCCCAATCGACGCGTAGCTGGCACAACCACGCGCTTACCGAGGGGCCTGACATGACATTCGTCCGCCTTGCCGCCATCCTTGCCACACTGACCCTGTCGCCGGCCTGTGCGGCCGAAGGTCCGGCATGGGCCGATTGGAGCCACGATCTGTTCGCGCGCGCCACGACCGAGAAGCGGTTCGTCATCCTCGATCTCGAGGCGGTGTGGTGCCACTGGTGCCACGTGATGGAGAAGACGACCTACGCCGACCCCAGGGTGCAGGAGCTGCTTGCGGCGAAATATCTCCCCGTCCGTGTCGACCAGGACGCCAATCCGGATCTCTCGAGCCGCTACGGCGACTGGGGCTGGCCTGCGACCATCGTGTTCACGCCCGATGGCAGCGAGATCGCCAAGATCAGGGGCTATATCGAGCCCGAACGGATGCAGTCGCTGCTCAAGGCCATCATCGACGATCCCTCGCCGGGCCCATCGGTCGGCGAGGCCTTCGAGATCAAGCCCGCCATTTCGGCCTTTCTCAGCAAGACCCAACGCGCCGAACTGACCAGGACGTTCGACGAATCCTACGACGAGAAGCTCGGCGGCTGGGGCGAGAACCAGAAATACATCGACGCCGACAGTCTCGACCTTGCGATCAGCCGGGCCGAGGCCGGCGACGCCACGGCAACCAAGCGCGCCAGACAGACGCTGGATGCCGCGATCGCATTGATCGATCCGGTGTGGGGCGGCGTCTTTCAGTATTCCGAGGCCGGCTCCTGGAGCCATCCGCATTTCGAGAAGATCATCTCGTTCCAGTCGCAATATCTGCGGCAATACAGCCAGGCCTATGCGCAATGGAAGGATCCGAAATATCTCGCGGCCGCGCGCAATGTCGCGCGCTACCTTAACGATTTCCTGCTGAGCCCGGACGGCGCCTTCTATGTCAGCCAGGACGCCGATCTCAGTCACGACGTCGACGGCCACACCTACTACGCGCTCGCGCATGCCGAGCGCCGCAAGCTCGGCCTGCCCCGCATCGACAGGAACCTCTATGCGCGCGAGAACGGCTGGGCGATCTCAGGCCTCGCCGCCTATTACGACGCGAGCGACGATCCGAAGGCGCTGGAGGTCGCCGAGCGGGCAGCAAAATGGGTGCTCGCCAATCGCGTGCTGCCGGACGGCGGCTTCCGCCATGGCGACAAGGATCGCGGCGGCCCCTTCCTCGGCGACACCGTCGCGATGGGACAGGCCTTGCTCGATCTCTACGCCGCGACCGGCAATCGCGACTGGCTGGCGTCCGCGGCAAAGGCCGGCGACTTTGTCGCGACCTTCCGCGACGAGACCGGCGGCTTCTTCACCTCGAAGACGTCGGAAGGACAGACGGGCGTGTTCGCCAAGCCCGCCAAGTTGATCGACGACCAGATCCAGGTCGCGCGCTTCATGAACATGCTCAATCGCTACACCGGCAGCGACGGCATCCGCGAACAGGCGGCGCATGCGATGCGCTATCTCGCTGCGGCTTCGAGCGAGATGCCGCGTCCGCTGCCCGGCGTACTGCTCGCCGATGAAGAGCTCGCGGTCGAGCCAACGCATGTGACGATCGTCGGACACAAGGACGACGGTCGCGCGCAACGCCTGCACGCCATCGCCCGCGCCCTGCCCGCCCGCTACAAGCGGCTCGAATGGCTCGACCTGCGCGAGGGCAAGCTGCCCAACCCGGACGTCGACTATCCCGACCTCGGCGAGCCCGCGGCCTTTGCCTGCAGCAACCGCATCTGCTCTTTCCCGGCGTTCAGCGCCGAGGAATTGCAGGCGAACGTGGCGCAGATGGCGAAGCTGAAGCCGGCGCGCGCAGCGCAAAACTGACTAAAATGCAGACTGTGCGATGCAACAACCGGATCGGCCAGGCGCAACGAAATACTCTTTGGCCTGCGGTGTTTGATATGGACCGGGCGTCAGACCCGGATCAGACAAAATTTTCTTTTGAAGCGCTGTAACCAAATCGCCTGTTACCCCGTAGCTGATCTTGGACGAGCACTCAAATCGCGGGAAGCACCGCGCCGCGGACGCCCCTGCGATCTGATTGTTCTCCGAATGTCCATCCGTTGTGCGGTCCGGGGTCGGACGCTCACGGCGCCACACCTATTGCTTTCAAACAATCACCGAGGAGATCGTCATGAAGTTGAGTTCGAAGTCCGGCGCCACGCTCGCCGTCGCTGCGGCCACCATGTTCCTCGCCGGCTCCGTGGTTTCGACCACCTCGACGCCGGCGAATGCCGCCATGGGCAAGTGCATGGCCGGCAACGCCTGCAAGGGCCAGAGCGCATGCAAGGGCGGCGCCAATTCGTGCAAGGGCCTGAATGCCTGCAAGGGCACCGGCTTCTCGCTGAGCTCCGAGAAGCAGTGCAGCGCGGCCGGCGGCAAGTTCGTCAAGGGCTGATCGCATCGTCCCAGGAGGGCCCGGTGACCGCGCCGGGCCTTTTCACGCCAGGCGCGGATAAAATGATCCCAGCATGGGTAACCAAGGCGGACCACATCCGTAGCTATCTTTGGGTGCAGCCTTCGGCCAACTGACGCGGTTTGTAGGCGGCGCACCTTCAACCATCTTGCAATAGGAGACGCTCATGAAGCTTACAACCAAGTCCGGTGCCACACTTGCCGCCGCTGCAGCGACGCTTTTCCTGGCCGGAGCCGTGGTGTCGACACACTCCTACGCTGCGAGCGAAGGCAAATGCGTTGGCGCCAATGCATGCAAGGGCCAGAGCGCCTGCAAGGGCGGCAATCACGCCTGCAAAGGTCAGAATGCCTGCAAGGGCCAGGGCTTTGCGGAGATGACGAAGGCCGACTGCACCGCGGCGAAGGGCAAGTTCAAGGCCGGGTGAACGGATCAGACCGAGCGGGGCCCGGTGTAGGCCGGGCCTCGTTTCCATGATAGTTTTCTGAAGTTGGGCGCCGCGATCCTGGCGCCAGAAGCGCGGAGCCGCCATGAACGTTGCGAGCCGGTCACCGGACAAGTCGGTGCTCGCAGAGCGCCCGCTGCAATCGGCCAAGCCGCCGTTCCTCGGTTTCGGCCTCGGCCTGCGCGCCCAGCACTACGACGAGATCCTGAACGGCAATCCCCGGATCGACTGGTTCGAAGTGATCAGCGAGAACTACATGCTGCCGGGCGGCCAGCCGCTGCGCATCCTCGACCGGATCTGCGAGCGCTACCCCGTGGTGATGCACGGCGTTTCGCTGTCGATCGCCTCCACGGCGCCGCCGAACTTCGACTATCTGCAAGGTCTGAAGGACCTCGCAACGCGCGTGCAGCCGAAATGGCTGTCGGACCATCTGTGCTGGACCGGCGTTCACGGCAAGAACCTGCACGATTTGTTGCCGATCCCCTACACGCAGGAAGCGCTCGATCATGTCGTGAGCCGCGTGCAGCTGGTGCAGGATTTCCTCGGCCGCGCCATCGTGCTCGAGAATGTTTCGACTTACGTGCAGTTCAACAACTCCGAGATGACGGAGTGGGAATTCCTCTCCGAGCTGTCGCGCCGTTCCGGCTGCTGGCTGCTGTTCGACATCAACAATGTCTATGTTAGCGCCTTCAACCACGGCTATGATCCGATGGCCTTCCTCAACGGCATTCCAGCCGATCGCGTGGTGCAATTCCACATGGCCGGCCACAGCCATATGGGGACGCACATCATCGATACGCACGACCATCCGGTGTGCGAGGATGTCTGGGACCTCTACGTTGCGGCATTGCAGCGGTTCGGACGGGTCTCGACCATGATCGAGCGCGACGACAACATCCCGCCGCTCGACGAACTGCTGCGCGAGGTCAGGCGGACCCGCGAGATCGCCGAGCAGGTGCTGCCAGCGGGCGCGCCGGCGACATGAGCGACTTCGCGCGCCAGCAGAGCGACTTTCAACGCGGCATCCTCAGCGGCGACGGGGACATCCTGTCCGAAATCCTCGACAGCCCGCGGGAGAAGCGCGAGACGCTGCTCGGTGTTTACCGCTACGCCTACGGCTCGCGGCTGGTCGAGGCGATGCGTAACGACCACGAGCTGCTGCACCGCTTTCTCGGCGACGAGATGTTCGACGAGATGGGCCATGCCTACGTCAAGGCACGGCCGTCGGAGCATCCGAACCTGCGCTGGTTCTCGCAAGCGTTGCCGGATTTCCTGAAGTCCACCGAACCCTACTGCAACCATCCCGTGCTCGCCGACCTTGCCGCGCTGGAGAAGGCGTTGAACGACGCCTTCGACGCCGGCGAAGGCGCCGTGCTCGCCGTGGAGGCGATGGCCGGCTTTGCACCCGAGGTGTGGAACGACCTGGTGTTCCAGCCGCATCCGAGCGCTGCACGGATCGACCTGTCGACCAATGCCGCCGCGATCTGGATGGCGCTGAAGAACAACGAGACGACGCCCGAGGCCGAGACGCTCGCCGATCCCTGTCGCCTGCTGATCTGGCGCCAGGACACCACGCCGATGTTCCGCGAATTGCCGGCCGAGGAAGCGATGATGTGGGACGAGGCGTCTGCCGGCATTCCGTTCGGCGTGCTCTGCGAGATGCTCGCGACCTATGACGATCCCGACAATGCCGCGGCGCGTGGCGCCGGCCATCTGCACGGCTGGATCACGGCGGGACTGCTGACGGCGGTATCCATTCGCAAATAGGGACGCGGCAGGTCGCGATGAAAGGCATCCCGACATATCGCGTGATCGCAGCGGCGATGCTCATCGCGGCCATCATCCTCGGCATCGCGTCCTGCCATGTCGAGGCGCAGTCCGAGTTCATGCGTGGCGACCGCATGCCCTACGACGCCTTCGACCGGTTGCCGAAGACCGATCTCGACGTGCCCGGCGGCACCATCCATGTCGCCTTTGCCCCCGGCGACATGACGTTGCCCAAGGACAGGATATTCGACTGGATCAAGGCGTCCGCCCGCGCGGTCTCGATCTATTACGGCCGGTTCCCGTCAGCTCGCTGCGACTGCTGCTGGTCCCGGTCGACGGCGCACGCGTG
>NZ_JACMYO010000109.1 GCF_020889685.1 Bradyrhizobium oropedii | reverse complement strand
CGGGTCAAGCCCGGGACGACAGCGGGCATGTGGCGCCGTCAGGCCGAGATCGCCTTGGCCGATCCGACCGCGTTGCGCAGCAGGAATTTCTGGATCTTGCCCGTGGATGTCTTCGGGATCACGCCGAACACCACTGATTTCGGCGTCTTGAAGCCCGACATGTGCTCGCGGCAATAGGCGATGATCTCGGCCTCGGTGGCCTTGGCGCCGTCCTTCAGCTCGAGGAAGGCGCAGGGCACTTCGCCCCATTTCGGATCGGGCTTTGCCACCACAGCCGCGAACAGCACGGCCGGGTGCTTGTAGAGGATGTCCTCGACCTCGACCGACGAGACGTTCTCGCCGCCGGAGATGATGATGTCCTTGGAGCGGTCCTTGATGATGACGTAGCCGTGCTCGTCGAGCACGCCGAGATCGCCGGTGTGAAACCAGCCGCCGGCGAACGCTTCCTGCGTCGCCTTCTCGTTCTTCAGATAACCCTTCATCACGATGTTGCCGCGGAACATGACCTCGCCGATGGTCTCGCCGTCGCGCGGCACCTCACGCATGGTCTCGGGATCGAGCACGGTGACGTCTTCCTGCAACGGGTAGGCGACGCCCTGGCGCCGTTTCAGCTGCGCGCGGGCATCGGCCGACAGTTCATCCCAGCCGGGCTGCTCGGCGCAGACGGAGGCGGGGCCATAGACTTCGGTCAGCCCGTACACATGGGTCAGCCTGATGCCGATGCGCTCGGCGCCTTCGAGCACGGCAACCGGCGGCGCCGCGCCCGCGATCAGGCCTGTGACAGGCTTTGCCTTGCCGCCCTTCGGCGCGTCAGGCGCATTGATCAGCGTGTTGTAGACGATCGGCGCGCCGCACATGTGGGTGACGCCGTGCTTGGGGATCAGCTCGAAGATCTTGGCCGGATCGACTTTGCGCAGGCAGACATTGACGCCGGCGGTTGCTGCGATCGTCCAGGGGAAGCACCAGCCGTTGCAGTGGAACATCGGCAAGGTCCAGAGATAGACCGGATGCTGGCCGAGATTGCCGGCGAGGATGTTGCTCACCGCGTTGAGATAGGCGCCGCGGTGATGGGTCACCACGCCCTTCGGATTGCCGGTGGTGCCGGACGTGTAGCTCAGCGCGATCGCATCCCATTCGTCGGCCGGCGGCCGCTCGGCGAATGCCGGATCGCCTGCGGCGACCGCCGCCTCGTACTCGATCTCGCCGATCCGCTTGCCGCCGGCAAACGCCGCATCATCGACGTCGATCACAAACGGCTTTGCGCCGTTCATCAGCGTCAGCGCTTCCGCGATCACGCCTGAGAATTCGGGATCGACCAGGATGATCTTCGCACCGCCGTGGTCGAGCTGGAATGCGATCGACGCCGCATCGAGCCGGATGTTCAGCGCGTTGAGCACCGCGCCGGTCATCGGCACCGCAAAGTGCAGCTCGTTCATCGCCGGAATGTTCGGCAGCATCGCCGCGACCGTGTCGCCATGGCCGATGCCGTGGCCTGCAAGATAGGACGCGAAGCGCTTGCAGCGCTCGTAGGTCTGTTTCCAGGTGAAGCTGCGGCCCTCATAGACCGCGCTGACGTGGTCGGGATACACGGTCGCCGAGCGCGCCAGGAAGCTCAGCGGCGTCAGCGGCACGTAGTTGGCGGGCGTCTTGTCCAGCCCGATCGAGTACTGGTCTTGAGCTGCACTCATGGCTCTATCCCATCCGCAAGGTGCTTTAAAGGAAACCGATCGATATCCAGGGGAAGATGGCAACGATGATCAGGCCGATCAACAGCGCCAGCATGTACCCCCAGATCGGCCGGATACCCTCGGCCGGATCGACGCGCCCGATGGCGCAGGCGGCATAGTAGCCGACGCCGAACGGCGGCGCGAACAGTCCGATGCCCATCGCCAGGATGATGATCATGGCGTAGTGCACCTCGTGGACGCCGACCTGGCGCGCAATCGGAAACAGCAGCGGCCCGAACAGCACGATCGCCGGAATGCCCTCGAGCACGCTGCCGAGGATCACGAAAGCCAGGATCGACACCGCGACGAAGCTCGCCGACCCGCCGGGCAAACCCGCCATCGACGCCGCCAGCGCCCGCGAGAAGCCGGACTGGGTCAGGCCCCAGGCCATGCCGGTGGCGGTGCCGATGATGAACAGGATCGCGCCCGACAGGCACGCCGTGTCGATCAGCATCGGCACGAGCCGCCGCCAATTGAATTTTCGGTAGATCAACAGGCCGATGACGAAGGCATAGACGATGCCGATGGTCGACACTTCGGTGGCGGTGGCGATGCCTTCGACCACGGCGTAGCGGATCACGAAGGGCAGGGCCAATGCGGGCAGGGCGAAGACGAACGCCTTGCCGATCTCGCTGCCGGTGGCGCGCTGGACATGGCTGAGGTCCTCGCCGCGGTAGCGCCACCACACCAGCGCCGACAGGGTGATCGCCAGCACCACGCCCGGCAGCAGGCCGCCGGTGAACAGCGCCGAGATCGAGACGCCGGTCACCGAACCGATGGTGATCAGCACGAGGCTCGGCGGAATGGTTTCGGTCTGCGCGCCGGTGGCGGCGAGCAGGGCGACCAGATCGCCCGGCTTGGCGCCGCGCTCCTTCATTTCCGGGAACAGCACGGGCGCGACGGCGGCCATGTCGGCGGCCTTCGATCCGGAGATGCCGGAGACCAGATACATGGCGCCGACCAGCACGTAATGCAGGCCGCCGCGGACGTGCCCGAGCAGGCTCGCCAGGAACGCGACCATCGCGCGCGCCATGCCGGTCATCTCGATCAGCAGACCGAGGAAGACGAACAGCGGCACCGACAGCAGGATCAAATGGCTCATGCCCTCGTCCATCCGGCCGACCAGCACCATCAGCGGCGTCCGCGTGGTCAGCGCCAGATAGCCGAAGATCGCCATGCCGAAGGCAAAGCCGATCGGCACGCCGGCGAACACGCAGAACCCGACCACGCCGACGAAGAAGATGATCAGATTGAGGTTGCCGAGCGGCCGCAGCATCGGCTGCGCCAGCCAGAACACGCCGATCAAGGCAACCACGGTGAGCGCAGCCAGCAGGAAGGTCTTGAAACTGCCGACCCGCGCCAGCCGCAGCAGCGCGAACAGCGCCATCAGGCAGGTGCCGACCGGCAGCGCCGCCGCGCGCCAGGTATTGGAGATCTGCAGCGCCGGCGTGGTGATGAAGCTCTCTTCATAGGCGTATTCATAGGCCGGCCGCACGATCAGGATCAGGAACGCCAGCGCGGCGCAGGTCGCGACCACGTCGAGATAGGCCCAGAGCCTTGGACCGGCGCTCGCGACCAGCGCGGTCATCCGCATGTGCTCGCCGCGGCGGAAAGCGACCACCGATCCCAGCATGGCAAGCCACAGGAACAGGATCGACGCCAGTTCGTCGGACCAGATCAGCGGCGTGTGCAGCACGTAACGCGCCACCACGCCCGCGAACAGGATGACGACCTCGGCGACGACCAGGATCGCCGCCGGGATTTCGACCAGCCATCCGAGCGCAGCGTCGACGGAACCGAGAACGGAGCGGCGGCGAGGGGGCTGTGACGCCGCCTCGCCGGCCCCGGCCACGGCCGGCGTCATCTCGACATGAGCCATGGCGAGCCTCCCGCTTGATCGATCAGGACAGTTTGCCGACGGACTTCTCGAGCAGCTCCCAGGCCTTCTCGCCGTACTTGCCCTTCCATTCGGCGTAGAAGCCCGCGGTGCGCAGCTTGTCGCGGAACGGCCCAACCTCGGGCTGGTTGAACACGAGACCCTTGCCCGCGAGCTCCTGCTTGACGGTCGCGTTCAGCTTCTCGGTGTCTTCGCGTTCCTTCACGGCCGCCGCGTTGACGTGCTTGGCGACGATGGTCTTGATATCATCGGGCAAGGCCGACCAGGCTCTGCGGTTCATCAGGAACCAGAAGCCGTCCCACATGTGGTTGGTGAGCGAGCAATACTTCTGGACTTCATACAGCTTCGCCGTCGAGATCAGCGCCAGCGGGTTTTCCTGGCCTTCGACGATCTTGGTCTGTAGCGCCGAATAGACCTCGCTGAAATTGATCGAGGCGGGCGAGGCGTCGAACGCCTTGAACATCGAGGTCCAGAGCGGCGATACCGGCACGCGGATCTTGAAACCCTTCAAGTCGTCCGGCCCGTTGATCGGCTTGGTCGACGACGTGGTCTGGCGGAACCCGTTGTCCCAGATCTTGTCCATGACCTCGAGGCCGGCCTTTTTGATCTCACCGCGGACATAGGCGCCGAGATCGCCGTCCATGGCCTTCCAGACCGTGGGATAATCCGGGAACGCGAAGCCGATGCCGTTGATCGAAGCCGCCGGCACCAGGGTCGCCAGGATCAGGCCGGACAGCGTGAAGAACTCGACGCCGCCGGAGCGCACCTGGCTCAGCACGTCGGTATCCGAGCCGAGCTGGTTGTTCGGGAACACCTGAAGGTCAAACCGGCCGTTGGTCTCGGTCTTGATCGCCGCAGACATCTCCCGGGCGCGAGCCACCAGCGGGTGCGACTCCGGCAGGTTGTTGGCGAACTTGTAAGAGAACTCGGCCGACTGGGCGCGCGCCACATACGGCGCGCCAATTCCGCCCATGACGGCGGAAGCGGCGGAGACCTTCAGCAGCGTGCGTCGTGAAAAGCTCATTGGGTTTGCTCCCTCGAGAGGCTTGTTGTTGTTCTGAGATGCCATCCTATACGGACCTGATGCCGTGGGGTCACCAGCGATCTCGGCGCAGGCCGCGCTTATTGCAGCGTCCGTACGCCGCGGCAATATCGGCTTTCTGACGAGAGGCCTGCGCGTAGATCGCCGTGGTGTTCGCACCAGCCAAATGCACGACCAGGCGAGCTTGGGACAGGCGTCGAGTTGCGAGCCAGTACGAAGATTTCCCACTAAATATCTGATCTAATTGTAGATATAAATATTCCATAATATACCTTATGCGAATTACGGATATAGGCGTGGCCACGACTGCCGGCGGCTATCCCGTTGCTTCGCTCTGGCTCGGCCTGATGGATTTTGTGACCCGGACCTGAGCTAACGGCATCTCTTCAGACCTGATCCCGCCGCCCGTACCCCGTGACGCATCGGATCAGCCGCTCGAGTACCACCCCGATCGCCGATCCCACGACGACGTCACTCGTCCAATGCGCCAGCAACAGAACGCGGGTCGATATCAGGCAAGCGCCGAGCGCTCGGACGATTCTGCGCTCGCCCCCGGGAAGCTGGCTCGCTGCCGAACTGATGGCTCCGACCTGAATTGCGTGTCCGGACGGAAACGAGTCCTCAGCTTTGCCCGAGATTGGAACGCCGTGCAGATGACCAAGGACGGTGAGCCGGTCCGGCCGCTTCTGGTTGAATACCCGTTTGAGCAGGTGCGGAACCAGCGATGCGGCCAACGCCGTGACCAGAAGATGGTCACTCGCCAGGCGTCGCGGCTCTGGCTTGCTCCGACACCATAGCCACCATCCAAGTGCCAGGGCGCAGACGACATGCTCGTCCGCCGCCCATGTCAGGATTGAGGCGGCGCGTTCTGTTGGCGGGGTCGTGTTGCGCGAGATAACGCGCGCAATGGCAATATCTTGCTGGGTCGGTCGGACCGTGATCGGCATGGATGCCTTGCTTGAGGCGATGACGGCATCTTTCAAACGTTTCGCATTCGCCCCTGTTCCAAGCGGCGCAAAGCAAAGGGCCCCGCTCAAGCGGGGCCCTGAATGCGTAGCGGTCACCATTTCTGGCGGCCGTACCAGTCATTCACTTCCTTCGTGGCTTGATCCTTGGCATAGCCGTAACGCTGCTGCAAACGGCCTTCGAGCTGGTCCTGCTTGCCGGCGATCACATCGAGGTCGTCATCGGTCAGCTTGCCCCACTGCTCCTTGACCTTGCCCTTCATCTGCTTCCAGTTGCCTTCGACACGATTCCAGTCCATCGCGGTTCTCCATTGAAAGATGAGATCGTCCAACGGGTGCCCCGACGCTTCGTTCCTCGCGAGCGTCGTAAGTCCGCGCGTGAACCAGGACAGATAGGAACGACATTGTAGGGTCCCTGTTGTGGGTACAGATCAACCCCACACGGAGCGACACCGATGCCGGAGAAAGACCTAAGCGCCCTCTTCCTGGATACCCTCAAGGACATCTACTACGCCGAAAAGCAGATCCTCAAGGCGCTGCCGCGGATGGCCAAGGCCGCCGGGTCCGAGCAGTTGCGTACGGCTTTCGAGAAGCACCATGACGAGACCGAAGGACAGATCGATCGGCTTGAGCAGATATTCGATCTGATGGGCAAGCCGGCGCGCGGCAAGAAGTGCGACGCCATCGAGGGCATCCTCGACGAAGGCAAGGAGATCATGGAAGAGTACGCCGACACGCCGGCGCTCGATCCGGGCCTGGTCTCTGCCGCCCAGGCGGTCGAGCATTACGAGATTGCCCGTTACGGCACACTGAAAGCATGGGCGACCAAGCTCAGCATGAAGGACGCCGTCAAGCTCATCGACCAGACCCTGGCCGAGGAAAAGAAGACGGATGAAGCGCTCACCAAGCTCGCCATCGGCGCCATCAACGCCGAGGCGGCCTGAGGAGACGCGCGATGAAGCGAACTATTCTGGCAATTGCCATTAGTTGCGGGCTGGCAGTGCCCGCGCTGGCGCAATCGGTCGGCGAGAAGACCGGCGTCAATTCCGTGCTTGGCGTCACACCGAAAACGGAAGACTTCATCAAGGAAGCCGCAACCAGCGACATGCTGGAGATCGAGGCGGCCAAGATTGCCCAGCAGAAGGGCAATACGGCGGAAAAGAAGTTCGCCGACCAGATGGTGACGGACCATACCAAGACCAGTACCGAACTGAAGGCGCTGGTCACCGGCGAGATGAAGGCCGCATTGCCGACCGGCCTCGACGACAGCTCGCAGAAGAAGCTCGACGTGCTGCGCAACACCAAGCCGGACAATTTCGCCAGCGAATATGATCCGATGCAGGTCAGCGCCCACAAGGATGCGGTCTCGCTGTTCGAACGCTACGCCAAGGGCGGTGAGGATCCGAAGCTTAAGGACTGGGCCGGAAGGACCCTGCCGGCGCTCCAGCACCATCTCGCAATGGCGCAGGACCTGGACAAGAACCGAAAGTAGTTGCCAGTCGCCGGCAGCCCCCGATCCGGCTGCCGGCGGCCCCGCCTGAAAGGCACGATCACGGATTGCCCTGCTATTCCGGATTCATGAGGCAATTCCAGTGGCGCAACTCGACGCCACGCGCATCCAACGCACGGAACTTCGGCACACGGTGGCGCTCGTCGCGGTGGGGATGCTGCTCGCCACCGCCTTCTTAGCCATCGCCCAGCTATTCCGGCCGGGTCTCCGCAGGGTCGACAGCGAGGCGTTTGGCGACCACAATCCCCTCGCGATCCTCGACGGGTTGCCAACGAGTCGATGACAGGCTGATCGTCGAGGATAGTCTGCCTCGACTCACGGACGTCGCATCGAGGCTCGATCGAAGGCGTGATCCAAGGTTTGGAGACCGATGGCCCGACGTACCGGCAGCGCTGATCTGCCCCTCCATAGTGGACGCGTGCCGCCGTGGCTGGCGCAGCGCATGGCGACGCTGGGTGCCATCATCACCCAGGCCGTGGTCCATCATTACGGCCGTGACGCGTTCCTGCAGCGGCTGTCGCATCCGTTCTGGTTCCAGTCGTTCGGCGCGGTGATGGGTATGGACTGGCATTCGTCTGGAATCACCACGAGCGTCATCGGCGCGCTCAAGCGCGGGCTGGCGCCGCTGCAGGACGAGCTCGGCATCTACATCTGCGGCGGCCGCGGCAAGCATTCGCGGCGGACGCCGGACGAGCTGACGGCGCTGGGCGAGCGGACCGGCTTCGACGGCGTTGCCCTTACCCGGGCCAGCCGCCTGGTCGCCAAGGTCGACAGCGCCGCCGTCCAGGACGGTTTCGAGCTCTATCTGCATGGCTTCTTCGTCACCACGGACGGCAAGTGGACTGTGGTCCAGCAAGGCATGAGCGACAGCAAGCGGCAAGCGCGACGCTATCACTGGCACTCCGAGGGCCTGCGCAGCTTCGTCGACGAGCCGCACAGCGCGATCGAGGGTCCAGCGCAGGGCGAGATCGTCAATCTGACCGACCACCGCGCCGACGCCTCGCGCCAGGCCCAGCTCGATTTGCTCGCCGCGCTCGGTCCCGACGGCATCGCGCATGAATATGCCGAACTGACCGAGAAGGTAGCGGCGCAGGGCGATCTCCTGCACCTGATCATGCCCGCTCATCACGATGTGCGATCGAGCGACGTCTTTATCCGCCGCCTGCACGGCACCCTCGCCGCCGCCGCGGAGCGTGGGCCGATGGACTTCCCCGAGCTGCTGCTGACGCCGGGCGTCGGCGCCCGCACCGTGGAGTCGCTCGCGATGGTCGCTGAGGTCGTGCACGGAACGCCGTATCGTTTCCGCGATCCGGCGCGCTTCTCGCTCGCGCATGGCGGCAAGGATCGTCATCCGTTTCCGGTGCCGATCAAGGTCTATGACGAGACCATCGGCGTGCTGAAATCGGCGGTGCAGCAGGCGAAGCTCGGCCGCGACGAGGAACTGCAGGCGTTGAAGCGGCTGGACGATCAGGCCCGCAGGCTCGAATTGACGGCAACCGGCCCGTCCTTCGATGCCTTCGTGGCCAACGAGCGCGCGCGTTCGCCAGCCTTCGACGGCCGCTCGGTGTTCGGCTGGGAGGCCGACCTAGCCGGCCGCGATGTGGCCAAACGTCGGTGACACCCGTCAGCGCCCCCTGAAGCGTGGCTTCCGCCGTCCGAGGAAGGCCGCGACGCCCTCCTTGTGATCGTCGGTCAGGCTCGCCAGCGCGAACTGGTCGAGATCCATGTGGCTGGCGAGATCGTCGAGCGCATGCGCCAGCCGGTTGACGGTCAGCTTGGTCATCGCCACCGAAATCGGCGGCTGGGCGGCGACCTTGGCCGCCAGCGCAATCGCAGCGTCAAACGACTTGCCGGGATCGGTTACCTGCTCCACCAAGCCCCATTCGTAGGCCTCCTCGGCCGAGATCCGGTCGTCGGCCAGGATCACGGCCTGCTTGGTGCGCGCCGGCCCCATCAGATGCAGCATGCGCGGCACGCTCTGCCAGCTCATGTTCATGCCGAGCGCGATCTCCGGCACCCGCATATGCGCGTCGCGCGCCATGACGCGGAAATCCAGTGCGACCGCGAGCGCCACGCCGCCGCCGACGCAAAAACCCTCGATCGCGCCGATCGTGACCTGCTCCATCTCCTGCCAGGCGCGCGTCAGGCGCGGCCCGAGCTTCAGGTGGCGGCGCAGCGTTCCCATATCCATGGTCTGGCGCGAACGCCCTTCGGCATCCCTAAGGTCGAAGCCCGCGCTGAACGATTTGGTGCCGCCGGTCAGCACGACGACCGAGGTGTCGCCATCGTCCTCGAAGCTGCGCGCCGCGTCCGTCAGCTGCCGCAGCGCCTCCGGCGACAGCGCGTTGATGCCATCGCCACGGTCGAATCGCACCACCGCGATGCGGCCCTCCGGTCCGAGGCCTTTCTCGATCGTCACATCACCAGCCACGCATACCTCCCTGCTCGCATTGTTGTGTACTGCTTGCCTCGACATAGCACGGCAGTTTCGCCTATTCTCTGGGCATGAGCGAACATGATCACCACCACCACGATCACGACCATTCCGAACTGTCGGAGACCGAACTGCGCGTCCGCGCGCTGGAATCGATCCTGACCGAGAAAGGCTATGTCGAGGCTGCCGCGCTCGACGCCATCGTGCAGGCCTATGAGACAAAGATCGGCCCGCATAACGGCGCCCGGGTCGTCGCTAAGGCCTGGACCGATCCCGCCTTCAAGCAGGCGCTGCTCGAGGATGCCACCAAGGCGGTCGGCACCCTCGGCCATGTCAGCCGGGTCGGCGACCATCTGGTCGCGATCGAGAACACGCCCGGCCGTCACAACATGGTCGTCTGCACTTTGTGCTCCTGTTACCCCTGGGAGATGCTCGGCCTGCCGCCGGTCTGGTACAAGGCCTCGCCGTATCGCTCGCGCGCGGTCAAGGATCCGCGCGGTGTGCTCGCCGATTTCGGCGTCAGCCTGCCGAAGGAGACGGAAATTCGGGTGTGGGACAGCACAGCCGAAACGCGCTTCCTGGTCTTGCCGATGCGGCCCGCAGGCACCGAAGGCTGGAGCGAAGACCAGCTCGCCGAGCTCGTGACGCGCGATTCCATGATCGGCACCGGATTTCCGAAAACACCGGGAGCCCCGTCGTGAACGGCGTCCACGACATGGGCGGCATGGACGGGTTCGGCAAGGTCGAGCCCGAGCCGAACGAGCCGATGTTCCATGAGGAATGGGAGTCGCGCGTGCTCGCCATGGTCCGCGCGATGGGCGCCGCCGGCGCCTTCAACATCGATGCGTCGCGCTTCTATCGCGAGACCCTGCCCCCGCAGGTCTATCTGTCGAGCTCCTACTACAGGAAATGGCTGCTCGGGCTGGAAGCGCTCCTGCTCGACAAGGGCTATATCTCCAAGGACGACGTCGCATCCGGACATTCCGTCGCGCCGGCGAAATCGCTCAAGCACGGCAAGTTCTCCATGGCCGATGTCGAGCGCATCATGGTGCGCGGCAAGTTCGGCCGCCCCGCGCCGGGGCCGGCGAAATTCAAGGCGGGCGATCGGGTGCGGGCGAAGAACATCCATCCCGCCACCCACACGCGGCTGCCGCGCTATGTGCGCGGTCATGTCGGGGTGATCGAGCGCGATCATGGCTGTCACGTGTTTCCCGATACGGCAGCGAACGACGCCGGCGAGCATCCGCAATGGCTGTACACCGTCGCGTTCGACGGGCGCGAGCTGTGGGGACCGGACTCCGATCCGACCATCAAGGTGTCGATCGACGCGTTCGAGCCGTATCTGGAGGCCGTCTGATGGATTCCGGCGCCGCCGCGCGCGCGACCAGCGCCGTCTCCAGCATTCCCCGCGATCAGGACGGCCCGGTGTTCCACGCGCCGTGGGAGGCGCAGGCGTTCGCAATCGCGCTGACGCTGCATGACCGCGGCGTGTTCACCTGGACCGAATGGGCGGCCGCCCTCGCCGACCAGATCAAGCGCGCGCAGGCCGCCGGCGATCCCGACACCGGCGAGACCTATTACCAGCATTGGCTGGCGACGCTCGAACACCTCGTCGCCGCCAAGGGCGTCACGACACATGAGACGCTGCACCGCTACCGCGATGCCTGGGATCATGCCGCCGACCGCACCCCACACGGCCAGCCGATCGAGCTGGTGCCGGGGGATTTTAGGTAGCGGCGGCCTCCTTCTTTCACCGTCATTGCGAGCGAAGCGAAGCAATCCATCGCTCAGCATATGTGGGACGATGGATCGCTTTCGTCGCTTCGCTCCTCGCGATGACGGGACCTTGCTGTCATCACCCGCGAAAGCGGTGATCCAGTATTCCAGAGGCAGCAGCGTTTGAGCCGAGAGGCCGCGGCGTACTGGATCGCCCGGTCCCGTCTACGCCAAGGCTTCGACGGGGCCTGCGGTCTTGGGCGTGCCGGAGCTTCAGCGGAGGCGGCAAGCCGGGCGATGACAGCTGTAGTTGGGGACACAGTTGCGCGATTTCGGAATAATGGAAAAATACGACTGATTTGCCCGACGTGTCAAGTTTGCCGTGTCGAACGCCGACAGCCGACGGCTACTTTGCATGGGGTTGTTTTCGATATTTTGGCAGAGCGCCCCTGCAACGCGGCGCTGGACGCGATCGGCTTCCGCCGTCGGGCAACTCAGAGATCGCCCTGCGCGACATACTCGCGCCAGCCCTTGGCCCGCAGGCTGCACGCCGGGCATTCGCCGCAGCCATAGCCCCAATCGTGCTGTGCGCCGCGTTCGCCGAGATAGCAGGTGTGCGAATGCTCGCGGATCAGATCGACCAGCCCTGCCCCGCCGAGCTCGTGCGCGAGCCGCCAGGTCGCGGCCTTGTCGAGCCACATTAGCGGCGTGTGCAGTTCGAAGTTCCTCGCCATGCCGAGGTTGAGCGCGGACTGCAACGCCTTGATGGTCTCGTCGCGGCAATCCGGGTAGCCCGAATAGTCGGTCTCGCACATGCCGCCGATGATGTGACGGATGCCGCGCCGGTAGGCCAGCGCCGCGGCAAAGGTGAGGAACACGAGGTTGCGGCCAGGCACGAAGGTGTTGGGCAACCCGTCCGCGCCCATTTCAATCGCGACGTCGCGGGTCAGCGCGGTGTCCGAGATATCCGACAGCGTCGGGATCGCGAGCGTATGGCTGTCGCCGAGTTTCGCCGCCCAATCGGGCCGGATTTGCTTGATCCCGGCCAGCAACCGGTCGCGGCAGTCGAGTTCGACGGCATGGCGTTGGCCGTAGGAGAAGCCGAGCATCTCGACACGCGCAAAGCGCGACAGGGCCCAGGCCAGGCAGGTGGTGGAATCCTGGCCGCCGGAAAACAGCACCAGCGCCGTGTCGGAATTGATCTGATCGGTCATGGAACGCGATTTAGCATCTGATGGTGCCCATGGCCAATCGGTGGACAGCGCCGCGATTTCGTCGCGTTTTGCTGGGATCGGCAGGGCTGATTTGGCATAAGGCCCATACCCCTGACCATCCGGTGTCCCATGACCCCTTCCCGCGATATTTCCCGCCTGATCGAGATCATGGCTGCGCTGCGCACGCCGGTGACCGGCTGCCCGTGGGATCTCGTGCAGAATTTCGAGACCATCGCGCCTTACACGATCGAGGAGGCCTATGAGGTCGCCGACGCGATCACGCGCGGCGATCTCGACGATCTGCGCGAGGAGCTCGGCGACCTGCTGCTGCAGGTGGTCTACCACGCAAGGATGGCGGAGGAGCAGAACGCCTTCGCGTTCGGCGACGTAGTCGAGGCGATCACGAAGAAGATGATCCGCCGTCACCCGCACGTCTTTGCCGACAAGGACGGCAATATCCAGCCCGCCGGCGTCAAGAGCGCGTGGGAACGCATCAAGGCGGAGGAGAAAGCCGAACGCGCCGCGCGGCGGCCGCCGGAGGACACTGCGCATACTTCGCTGCTGGCGAGCGTGAAGGCCGGCTCCCTGCCCTGACGCGGGCAATGGAGTTGCAGCGCAAGGCATCGACCGTCGGCTTCGACTGGAACGATCCGCGCGCGGTGCTCGCCAAGATCCGCGAGGAAGCCGACGAGATCGAGGCCGCGCTCGACCGCAACGACAAGCAGGAGATCGCGGAAGAGACCGGCGACCTGATGTTCGCGCTGGTTAACCTCGCCCGCCACGTTGACGCCGATCCGGAAACGGCGCTGCGCTCGACCAACGCCAAGTTCGAGCGACGCTTTGCCTATATCGAGAAGGCGCTGGCCGCGAAGGGCCGCTCGCTCGACGGCGCGTCGCTCGAAGAGATGGACGCGTTGTGGAACGAGGCGAAGACCGCGGCCACAACCACCACCATCGTCCCTGCGAAAGCAGGGACCCATACCGCGTGATCTAACAGTTGGATGACGGTATCAGTCCCACGGCATCGCCAGAGATTCATCGAGGCGAGCAAAGTGCAGAACTGCTGCTGCGCTCAACAATGAGGGCCGGTGGTTATGGGTCCCTGCTTTCGCAGGGACGACATTGAGTGTGTGGATGCGGTCTGTTCTAAGGCTGTGTTCTGCTGGTTTGTAATTGCTCCGCGTAAATTTGGAAGCTCGTCGCTCCATTCGTAGCTTCTATGGCCCAAGGAGTCAGAATGGATATGTCAGCGATTTCGCGTCCAACTCCATCCTGCCGTCTTGACATGACCTCGCACGCAATAAGAGCGGGCTGCGGGAGTTGGCTATCAGATCGCAGATCGGCGTCCGTAAGAATTGGCAGCTTCTCGACTATCGCCCATTCTTTGCCGAACCGGTCGAAGAATCGGCACTCGACGATCCCCGGGAAATCGTCACTGACCCATCTGACAATCTGAGCCCGAATATACGCCGTCACGACCTTTGCCCTGCCCTCACCTCACAACAGCGTTCCGCGCAGAATGACCGCGGCAACGCCGAAATAGATCACGAGGCCGGTGACGTCGACCAGCGTCGCGACGAAGGGGGCAGACGCACTCGCCGGATCGAATCCGATGCGCTTGAGGATGAACGGCAGCATCGAGCCGCACAGCGATCCGAAGGTGACGATGCCGACCAGCGCGGCGCCGACGGTGGCGGCCACCAGCACCCAATGCGGGCCGTAATCGAACAGGCCCAGCGTCTGCCAGAGCGTGATCCTGACAATGCCGATCACGCCCAGGATAGAACCGAGCACGATGCCTGTCGGCAGTTCGCGGATGGCGACGCGCCACCAGTCGCGCAGCCGCACCTCGTGCAGCGCCAGCGAACGGATCAGCAGCGAGGTTGCCTGCGAGCCGGAATTGCCGCCGGAGCTCATGATCAATGGGATGAACAGCGTCAGCACGATCGCCTTCTCGAGCTCGCTCTGGTACGACTGCATTGCGGTGGCGGTCAGCATTTCCGACAGGAACAGCGCGCACAGCCAGCCGGCGCGCTTCTTGATCATTTCGCCGAAACCGATCCGCAAGTAAGGTTCGTCGATCGCTTCCATGCCGCCGAACTTCTGGGCGTCCTCGGTCGATTCCTCGACGATGGCGTCGATGACGTCGTCGACCGTGACGATGCCAAGGATATGGCCGGGGCCGTCGACGACGGCGACCGCGAGCAGATCGTAGCGCGAGATCAGTCGCGCCGCCTCCATGCGATCGGCTTCGGGCGCAATCATCAGCGGCTTTCGCGCCGGTGCCGCGGTCAGCACATTGGCATGCGGATCGGCCGAGATCAGCCGGCGCAGCGGCACGGCCTGGATCAGGGTCTTCTTGACCGGATCGATCACGAAGATCGAGTAGACGGTCTCGCGGGTGCGCTCGACCATCCGGATGTGATGCAGGACCTCGGCGATGGTCCAGCTCGAGGGCACGCTGACGAACTCCGTCGTCATGATGCTGCCGGCGCTGCGTTCGGGATAGGCCAGGAGCCCCGAGATGACGTTCCGGGTATCCGGGTTGAGGCCGTTCAGCAGCGTCGTGCGCAGCGGCTCGACCAGCTCCTTGAAGATGTCGGCGGCACGGTCGTCGGAGACGCCCGACAGCAGCGACACCGCGGTGTCCTTCGGCAGCTCGGCCAGGATCTCGCAGGTGTTGTCGAGCCCGGGCAGGTCGAGCACCTCGATCGCCTTCTCGGCGGGCAAGGACCGCAGCAGCTGCGCGGCATCGGCCGGCTCCCGGGCATTGAGCGCATCGACGATCTCGGCGCCCGGGCATGGGCAAGATCACCGTTCTGGCCGGCGAGCGTGTCGTGGGGGATGGTGTTGCTGGTGTCCTGCATCGATCGGCCTCGGCTTTGCGTCCAGCAGCGCAATGAACCAAGGCGGCGCAGATTTCAAACAGAAAGCGCACCGGCACGCCGCAGGCGTGCCCGAGTGAAGCCGCGTCACGGCGCCGTCACATTTCGGGAGATCGCGCGGTGCCGTGCCCGGAGAGCCGATCAGGCCCGGCTGAACAGTTTCGCGGCGTCGTCCACCGCCTGGCGCGCGGCGGCGAGATCCGGCGTCTCGTTGTCGTCGTTGAAGCCGAAATAGTCGTTTTCGCCGACCGGCTGGACGACGATGCCGTCGCGCCGGCCGAGCACGCTGAGGTTGCGGTAGAAGACGCCGTAATTGACGTCCGGCTGAGGAATGAGCCAGGCGATCTGGCCGCGCACCGGAACGATGCTCTCGTCACGAAACAGCGCACGGGCGCCGTAGCCGGTGCAGTTGACAATGACGGTTTCGCGGATCTTCGAAAGATCGGACGGCGTCTGTAACTCGATTGGCACGAACAGCCCGCCGGCGCGCTGAAACTCCGCTTCGAGCTGACGGTAGAGATCCGTGACGTTGTAGGTGAGCGAGGCGCTTTTCCACGCGTATGGTGCGGGAAACGGATTTGATCCGGCGGCCAGCAAATCCCATCGCGGCGTGAGCGACCTGATCCGGCCGCGCAATTCGAGGAAGTTCTTCTGGCCGTCGCCCGAAGCATGCTGGCGCCTGCGCGGACGGCCGTCGGCGTCGGGCGCGTCGTCGGAGAGCAAATAGCGATCGGTCCATTCGATCGGATTGCCGGCAAGGCCGAGATAGCTTTGATGGGTGGCAAAGGTCGTGCGCGCCATCCGCTCCCAGCGGCCGGCAAAGTCCGGCGCGACGTCTGCTTCCATCGCGATACGCGAATCCGGCGACCAGTCCCCGGTGGCACGCGCCGAGCGCACCTGCGGAAAGCGCTCCTTGGCGTAGATCGTAACGGTCGCGCCCATCCTCTGGGCTGTGATCGCAGTCGTCAGACCGATCGCGCCGGCGCCAAGGACGGCAATGTTGCGCGCGCTCAATTGCAGGGCGAGCGGCACGGCCGCCTGCGCGGCGCCCCAGGACAGCGACCAGCCGCTACCGCCGTGTCCGTAATTGTGGACGACATATTTGCTGTCGATCCATTCCGCTTCGATGCGTGGACCGGCGGCGCGGAACGGACGCAGGCATACCGTGACACGAAACATGCGGTCCGGACGCGCGAGAACCGGCCGGAGCGCGGGCGCGTCGACGAAAGCAGCGTTGTCGGCAACGCCACGCGTTGAAATCCCTGCGACCGCAGCGCTCGCCAGGCCGCCCCCGAGAAATGTTCGACGGTTGAACATCGATCCCCCTTCGATCGCCCTTGCCGCCGCGGATTTCCGGGACGCTACGTCCCGTGCGGCAAAGCATCGAATCGTGACATGACGATGTCGCGCTTGGTCTCGTCGACCCGCACCGTCATGTCGAAGCGTTCGCCATTGAGCTCCTTGTTCAGGACCTCGGCATTGCGATGCAGCCAGCTGATGCCGGCGCCGTCGGAGGCATCGATCGAAAGATTGAGCGTGATGCGCTTGGCCGCGAGGCGATCCTCGATCGCGGTCAAGAGCTCATTGATCCCCTCGCCTGTGACGGCCGAGACCAGGAAGCACGGCCGCTCCGGCGGCCGGCGCGCGGCGATGTTGCGCAGATTGTCCCGCTCCTCCGGATCGAAGCGGTCGATCTTGTTCCAGACCTCGATGATGCGCTGGCCGCCGTCGGCGTCGGGATCGATGCCGAGCTGGTGCAGCACCGCCTCGACGTCGCGCTCCTGCGCCTCCGCATCCTCATGGGAGATGTCGCGGACATGCAGGATGATGTCGGCTTCCAGCACCTCCTCCAGCGTGGCACGGAACGCGGCCACCAGCTGGGTCGGCAGATTGGAGATGAAGCCGACCGTGTCCGACAGCATCGCCTTGCCGCCATGCGGCAGGTTGAGTGCACGCAGAGTCGGGTCGAGCGTCGCAAACAGCATGTCGGCGGCCTGCACGTCGGCACGCGTCAGGCGATTGAACAGAGTCGATTTGCCGGCGTTGGTGTAGCCGACCAGCGCCACCACGCGGTACGGCACGCGCTGGCGGCCGGCGCGATGCAGCCGTCGCGTCGCCTGCACCTTCTTCAATTCGCCTTCGAGCTTGGTGATGCGTTCGCTGATCAGGCGGCGGTCGGCTTCGATCTGGGTTTCGCCAGGTCCGCCCATGAAGCCGAAGCCGCCGCGCTGGCGCTCGAGATGGGTCCAGGAGCGCACCAGGCGGCTGCGCTGATAATTCAGATGGGCGAGCTCGACCTGCAGCGCGCCCTCCTTGGTCTTGGCGCGGCGGCCGAAGATTTCCAGGATCAGGCCGGTGCGGTCGAGCACCTTGGTGCTCCAGGCCTTCTCAAGGTTGCGCTGCTGGATCGGCGACAGCGCGCAATCCATCACCACGAGCTCGACCATGTTGCCGGCGACGAGGCCGTTGATCTCCTCGACCTTGCCCTTGCCGAGATAGGTGGCAGGCCGGATCTGATTGATCGGCGCGATGACGGATTCGACCACGGTGAGGTCGATCGCACCGGCAAGGCCGGCGGCCTCCTCGATTCGCGCTTCATAGTCGCGGACAGAGGAATCCGTTTGCGCATCGCCGTCGCCCCGGCGCGTGCGCAGGTACGGGCCGATGACGATCACCCGCCCGCTGCTGCCGTCCCCAGCCGACCCGGGCCTAGACTTGGTCCGGTCGGCGCCCCCTTCACGGTTGAAGGGTTCCAATCACTTCACTCTCAAGCCGGTGCGTCCTCACCACCCTCGAACAGCTGAATCGGAGCCCCCGGCATGATGGTCGAGATCGCGTGCTTGTAGACCAGCTGCGAGTGACCGTCGCGCCGCAGCAGCAAGCAGAAATTGTCGAACCATGTGACAATGCCCTGCAGCTTTACTCCGTTGACCAGAAATATCGTCAGTGGCGTTTTGGTTTTACGAACGTGATTAAGGAAGGTGTCTTGTAGATTTTGTGCGCGGTCTGCCGCCATTGTTTTTGTCCCGCAAGCTTGTGCTTCTTTTTATTGAACCGGTTGCGGCTCTCTCACGGAGCCTCCTCCGGCTGCCCACCTGCCCTGAGATCCCCCTCTGGCAGGCGTAGCGGTAGGATTAGAGGCTACGCGCGGTTTTAAGGCAAGCCGGTTCGCGGTGCAGTCGGTAGGAACACGGTGGCGATTCTAAGAAAGGGCGGGGAAAGAGACGAATATTCTCGTGGAGAGTGGATAAATCCCCGGTTGTGCCGCCCCCGCCTTCGGCTCGCCGGCCGACACGCCCTGCCCTTGCTTCCCCCGGCGGGTGATCGCCGGGGCCTCGCTCCGAGCGCCGATGTCGGGGCCGGCCGTGGCGCGCCGGGTCAGCCGACCCCGAGCGCCTTCAGCTTGCGGTGCAGTGCCGAGCGCTCCATGCCGACGAACTCTGCGGTGCGCGAGATATTGCCGGAGAAGCGGCTGATCTGGGCGATCAGGTAGTCGCGCTCGAACACCTCGCGGGCCTCGCGCAACGGCAGGCCCATGATGTGCTCGCCATTGTTGGAGGTCGGCATCGCCGGCACCATCGAGCCGACGTCCTGCGGCAGCATGTCGGCGGTGATGATCGCCTCCGGCCCGCCGCCGGCCAGGATCATCACGCGCTCGACGTTGTTGCGGAGCTGGCGGACGTTGCCGGGCCAGACATGCGACTGCAGCACGGCCATCGCGTCTTGCCCGATCTGCCGCTTCGGCAGGCCGGTGGCGGCCGAGATCTGGTCCATGAAATAGTCGATCAGCTCGGGGATGTCCTCGCGCCGCTCCGATAGCGGCGGCACCCGGATCGGTACCACCGAGAGGCGATGATAGAGGTCCTCGCGGAACCGCCCGCCGGCGATCTCCTCCTCTAGATTGCGCGCGGTCGAGGAGATGATGCGGACGTCGACATGGACCTTGCTGGTGCCGCCCTGACGCTGGAAGGTCTGATCGACCAGCACGCGCAGGATCTTGTTCTGGGTCTCGCGCGGCATGTCCGCGATCTCGTCGATGAACAGCGTGCCGCCATGCGCTTCCTCGAGCGCGCCGGCCTTGCGCTGCTGCTCGCCGTTCGATCCCTCGATGCCGAACAGCTCGATCTCCATGCGCTCCGGCGTGATCGCGGCCGCATTGATCACCACGAACGGCCCCTCGGCGCGCCCGGAAGCATGATGCAGCGTCCGCGCGGCGAGCTCCTTGCCGGCGCCGGACGGCCCGACGATCAGGATGCGGCTGTTGGCCTTGGCGGCGCGGTCGATGGTCTGGCGCAGCTGGTTCATGCAGGCCGAGCGGCCGGTCAGCACGCTGGCTGCGGGCGCCAGTTGCTTCAGCTCCTTCACCTCGCGGCGGAGCCGCGACGTCTCCAGCGCCCGCGTCGCGACCAGGATCAGCCGATCTGACTTGAACGGCTTCTCGATGAAGTCATAGGCACCGCGCTTGATCGCCGCGACCGCGGTTTCGATGTTGCCGTGGCCGGAGATCATCACGACCGGCAGATCGGCATTGTCCTTCTTGATCTGCTCGAGCAGCTGCAGGCCGTCGAGCTTGGAGCCCTGAAGCCAGATGTCGAGGAAGACCAGGTTCGGGCGGCGGTTGGCGATCTCGGCCAGCGCCGAATCGCTGTCGCGCGCGGTGCGCGTGGAAAACCCCTCATCGTCCAGGATACCCGCAACGAGGTCACGAATGTCAGCTTCGTCGTCGACAATCAGAATGTCACTTGCCATGGGTTACACCTGCGTTGTCAGTCGCCCGTCGCGGCTTTGATTCTTGGCTGTTGGCTTCTTGGCTCTTGCGCATTTGGCTCTTGGTTATTTGGTTCTTGCTTGTTGGGTTCTTGGATCGGTTCTTGGATTTTTGGTTCATTGTTGGTCGCCTGTGCCGGGCCGTTGGTCGGCTCTTGCGGCGGATTTTTTTCACTGTCGGGGTCGGATGATTTCACGTCCGGCTTTTGTTCCTTGTTCTCCGGCTTGGCCGCCTGGCCCGTGACCGAAAAGCGCAGCCGCATCCAGGCTCCGCGCTGGCCCTCGCGGAAATCGGACGCATCCTTGAGCTCGATGCGGCCGCCATGGTCCTCCAGAACACGGCCGACGATCGCAAGTCCAAGACCGGTGCCCTTTGCCCGCGTCGTGACGTAGGGCTCGAGCAGGCGCGCACGGGCGACTTTGGGCAGGCCGATGCCGTTGTCGACGACGTCGATCAGGATGTCGTCGTTCTCGCGCTGCGCCACGACGTCGATGCGGCCCCTGCCGAGCTCCTCGCGCGGCACCTGCTCGATTGCCTCGGTGGCGTTCTTGATGATGTTGGTCAGCGCCTGCGAGATCAGCCGGCGGTCGAACTGCGCCGGCAGCGGCGACTGCTTGATGTCGGCCTCGATGTCGAGATCGGGGTGGGCGACCTTCATCAGGAACACCGCCTGTCGCACCACGTCGGCGACGTCCTCGCCCTCCATCACGGGCTTGGGCATCCGCGCGAAGCGCGAGAACTCGTCGACCATGCGCCTGATGTCGTCGACCTGGCGCACGATGGTGTCGGTGCACTGCTCGAAGATCGACTTGTCCTTCTCTTCGGTGATGATCTTGCCGAACTTGCGGCGGATCCTCTCGGCGGAGAGCTGTATGGGGGTCAGCGGATTCTTGATCTCGTGGGCGATGCGGCGGGCGACGTCGCCCCAGGCCGAGGTGCGCTGGGCCGAGACCAGTTCGGTGATGTCGTCGAGCGTGATGATGTAGCTGTCGCGCGACTGGCTGGTCTGCTCAGCGGAGACGCGAACCGACAGATTGCGCTCATTGCCGTCGCGCAGGATTGTCACCTGCCCCTGCACCAGCCGCTGCGTTCCCTCACGCGCGGTCTTCATCATCTCGTCGAGCTCGGGCAGCACGTCCGAAAGCGGATGGCCGAGCGTTTCCGACTCGGCGTGCCCGATCAGCTTTTCCGCCGAGCGGTTGAGAATGCCGACGCTGCCGGAGGCATCGACGCCGATGATGCCGGCAGAGGCCGACGACAGCACCGCCTCGATGAAGCGGCGGCGGCTGTCGATGGTCTCGCTGGCGTCGACCAGCTCGTTGCGCTGGGTGCGCAGCTCCTGCGTCATCTTGTTGAAGATTTCGCCGAGCAGCGCGAGGTCGCTGGCCGATTTGTGGACCGGCACCTGGACGTTGAGATTGCCGGTCGAGACCTCGCTCGCCGCACCCATCAACTGGCGGATCGGCGACACCAGCCCGTTGGCGAAGTTGAGGCCGATCAGCACCGAGGCCATCAGGATGGTCAGCGCGATCACCGCAAACATCAGCGCGAACGCGACCTGGATGCCGAGCCTGCGAGTCTCGAGCTGCGCATATTCGGCGGCGCTGGTCTGGGTCTGCTTGAGCTGCGCGACGACGGCCGGATCGAGCAGCCGCGCCACGTACAGGAACATGTCGTCATAGGCTCGCAGCCGGACCACAGAGGCGACGTAGTTTTCCGGGAAGACCGAGATCTTCGGCTCGGTTTCGTTGATGTCCTTCAGAATGTCAGGTGGCGGCGCCTCATAGTTCAGGCGAACGCCGGTTTCGGCGCTGGCGACGATCTTGCCGTCCTTGTCCATCAGCACCGCGACCGGCAGGTTGCGCGACTCGGCCCCGGCCGTCATCAGCTGCAGGAACGTCATGCGATCCTGGTCATAGAGCGGCCGCGCATGGGCGAGATCGTTGGCCATCGCCAGCGTGTCGCCGTTGATGAGCTGGGCGTGCTCCTGCATGTAGGCACTGGCGATGGTCAGCGAGTTCTGGATCACCTGCTTGGTCGGACCCGAGAACAGCCGGTCGAGGCCGCGCTCGATAGTGACGTTGGCGACGATCGACACCAGCACGGCGGGCAAGACCGCGATCACCGAGAACAGGCCGACGATCTGCACATGCAGCCGCGCCGCCGCCCGGCCGCGCCGCCTCGCCTGCACCATCTGCCAGACTTCCCGGACGATGATGCCGACCAGCAGCAGGATCGTGGCAGCATTGATCATCAGGAAGGAGCGGACCACCTCGGAGGTCGGCTCGATCGGGGTCAGGCCGGTCAGGACCACGAAGGTCAGGAAGCCGGACAGCAGCGCGATGGCCACGGCGAACGGCGCCAGCCAGCGGCGCAGCGCAAAGGCCCGCGCCTCCGCAGTGGGCTCGGCCGGTGGCGCGTGTAACGTTGAAGCGGTGGTCTCTGCGCTGGTCATACCGGCAATTGAGCTGAGTGCGATCGCCCGCGGGAATTGCGAACTGATGCAATCATATCACAATGTTGCCGAATTGCGACATTTCCGCGGCGCAAACCAAAGTGCGGCGCCGTGTCCTCAAAAACCATTTGTGACTACTCAATAACGGTAGGCGGTGGCGGGGCCCGCGCTCTGCCCCGTCAGCCCTACCCGCCGCTCCGGTAGACCTGGATATCGAGGTCGCGGATCTTCTTGCGGAGCGTATTGCGGTTCAATCCGAGCAGGTCGGCGGCCCGGATCTGGTTGCCGCGGGTCGCCGCCAGCGCGGCGGTCAGCAAGGGGATCTCGATCTCCTTGAGGATGCGGTGGTAGAGGCCCGGCGGCGGCACGCCGTTCGGGAAGCCGGAGAAGTGCGAGGACAGATAGGCCTCGACCGCGCCGCCCAGATTGTCGACGCCGACGCTCGCGGTGCTGCCCGAAGTGACTGCCGGCGGCGCCAGCTCACCGTCGATGACCGAGGCGGTGATGACGTCCTGCGGATACAGCGCGGCGAGCCGTCGGGCGAGGTTTTCCAGCTCGCGGACGTTGCCCGGCCAGCGGTGCTGCTTGAGCCGTTCCAGCGCCTGGGCGTCGAGCTTCTTGGGCGGCAAGCCGTCCTTCTCGGCGAGCGAGAAGAAGTGCCGGATCAGGTCGGGCAGATCCTCGATGCGCTCGCGCAGCGGCGGCAGCCGCAGCGGAACCACATTGAGGCGGAAGAACAGGTCTTCGCGGAACAGGCCCTGCTGGATCAGGATGCGCAGGTCCTTGTTGGAGGCCGCGACGATCCGCACGTCGGTCTTGATCGGGGTGCGGCCGCCGACGGTGGTGTATTCGCCCTGTTGCAGCACGCGCAGCAGCCGGGTCTGCGCCTCCATCGGCATGTCGCCGATCTCGTCGAGGAACAGCGTGCCCCCCTCGGCCTGCTCGAAGCGGCCAGAGGCGCGGGTGTTGGCGCCGGTGAACGCGCCGCGCTCATGGCCGAACAGCTCGGATTCAATGAGATCGCGCGGGATCGCCGCCATGTTCACCGCGACGAACGGGCCGTTGCGGCGCCGACCGTAATCGTGCAGCGCGCGGGCGACCAGCTCCTTGCCGGTGCCTGACTCACCCGAGATCATCACGGTGAGATCGGTCTGCATCAGCCGCGCCAGCACGCGGTAGATTTCTTGCATCGCCGGCGAACGGCCGACCAGCGGGATCGAGTCGAACTCGCCGTCGTCGGCAGGACTGGAGACCCGCTCCTTCGGCTCGGCCAGCGCGCGGCCGACGATGGTGATCAGCTCCTTCAGGTCGAACGGCTTCGGCAGGTATTCGTAGGCGCCGCGCTCGGAGGCGCGGATCGCGGTCATGAAGGTGTTCTGCGCGCTCATCACGATGACCGGCAGGTTCGGCCGCATCTTCTTGATCCGCGGCAGCAGATCGAACGCGTTCTCGTCGGGCATCACCACGTCGGTGATGACGAGATCGCCCTCGCCCTGGCTGACCCAGCGCCACAGCGTGGCGGCGTTGCCGGTCAGGCGCACCTCATAGCCGGCGCGCGATAGCGCCTGGTTCAGGACGGTCCGGATGGCGGTGTCGTCGTCAGCGACAAGTATGCTACCTGCAGGCATTGGTGTTCCTCATCGTGCATCCTGAGAGGCAGGCGATGACGTACCCGGAACATCATCGCGGTTGCTATGGTCGAGTTGCTTGGCGGCGCTGTACATCGGCATCAGCACGCGGAAGGTGGTTTTGCGCGGCTGCGACTCGCATTCGATGATGCCGCCGTGATCGCCGACGATCTTGGCGACCAGCGCGAGGCCGAGCCCGCTGCCGGTCTGCTTGGTGGTGACGAAGGGATCGAACAGGTTCGGCAGCAGGTCTTCCGGCACGCCTGAGCCATTGTCCTTGACGCAGAATTCCAGCGGCAGCGAGACCCGCGATTTCTTGCCCGGCACCGACAACCGCACGCCGGGCCGGAATGCCGTAGTGAGGTGGATCTCGGCATCGGTGCCGAGATCGGCGACCGCTTCGGCGGCGTTCTTCACGAGGTTGAGGAAAACCTGGATCAGCTGGTCCTGGTTGGCCAGCACCGGCGGCAGCGACGGATCGTAGTCCTCGATGAAACGGACGTTCCGGGCAAAGCCGGACTGCGCCAGGCGCTTCACATGGTCGAGCACGGAGTGGATGTTGACCGGGCCGCGCGCCACCGGGCGGTCGTCGCCGAACACCTCCATGCGGTCGACCAGCGTCACGATGCGGTCCGCCTCGTCGCAGATCAGCCGCGTCAGCAGACGATCCTCGGAGGATGCCTGCTGCTCCAGCAGTTGCGCGGCGCCGCGGATGCCCGACAGCGGGTTCTTGATCTCGTGGGCGAGCATCGCGGCCAGCGCGATCACCGAGCGCGCGGCGCTGCGATGGGTAAGCTGGCGGTCCATCTTGTCGGCGATGGTGCGTTCCTGCAGCATCACCACGATGTGGCCGGGCCGCTCGGTCAGCGGCGCGACGTGCAGGTCGACCTGGCGATCGCCGCCGATCCGCGGCGTGCCGAGATCGACCTTGTATTCGTTGACCGGCGAGCCGCTCGCCCGCACCTGCTCGATCAGCGCGAGCAGCGGGCTGCCGAACGGCACCAGCTCCTTCAGCGACTGCCGACGAAGGAACTGGGTCGATATCTCGAAGAAGGATTCGGCGGCGATGTTGGCATCGACGATCCGCCCGTCGGGTGCGACCAGCAGCACCGGATTGGGCAGCGCGTTGAGGATGGCCTCGCCGTCAGTGGGCACGGGCCGGCGAAATTCCATGGCTGACGTCATGCGGCAGCACTCCAGGCAAAATCATCGTAGGCATCCTCAAGCGCGCGATGCACACTGGACGGCTCCTCCGAGGTCAGGATCGCCTGCCGCCAGGTCTTCAATGTTGCAGTCGGCGCGCAGCTATAGGCCGCAGCCGTCTCCAGCGCCCAGCCGAGATGCTTGCGCGCATGCTTGAGCCCGATGCGCAAGCCATAATGGCTGCAGACCTCGTCATAGAGCGCGCGAACATGCTTGAGCTGCTCGGCGAGCGACGGCGCGGTCTCCGCGATCCCGGTCTCGAGGCGACGGCCGATCTGGCCCGGCAGCCAGGGCTGCCCCTGCGCGCCGCGACCGATCATGACGGCATCGGCGCCCGACATCTCCAGCGCGCCGACAGCCTTGTCGAACGAGGTGATGTCGCCATTGACCACGACCGGGATCGTGACGGCATCCTTGACCGGGCGTACCGCGTTCCAGTTCGCCTCGCCCTTGTAGAACTGGCAGCGGGTGCGGCCATGCACGGTGATCATCTGCACGCCTGACGCCTCGGCGCGGCGCGCCAGTTCGGGCGAATTGAGCGAGCGGTCGTCCCAGCCGAGCCGCATCTTCAGCGTCACCGGCACCTTGACCGCGGCGATGGTCGCATCGATCAGCGCGACCGCATGGTCCAGGTCGCGCATCAGGGCCGAGCCGGACTGGCCACCGGTCACGTGGCGCGCCGGGCAGCCCATGTTGATGTCGATGATGTCGGCGCCGGCGCCCTCGGCGATCCGTGCGCCCTCCGCCATCCAGTGGGTCTCACAGCCGGCGAGCTGGACCACATGCGGCCCGATTCCGGCTGCCTCACAACGCAGCTTCGACATTGGCTTACCATTTACCAGGTCATCGCTGGCGGTCATCTCGGAGACCACCAGACCGGCCCCCAAGGTGGCCGCGAGTCGCCGGAAGGGCGCATCGGTGATCCCGGACATGGGCGCGAGAAGAACCCGGTTGGCGACAGCAATATCGCCTATCTTCAACGGGTTACGGGGAGTACTTTGCACGCCGGTCACAGCCGTCTCGTCGTTCTTGTCAGCAACGCCATTGCAGCTGACGTGGTCCATTCTGCGCACAATTCTTGTGCAGTCAAGGCTCATGCCTACGGTTTAGACATTCCTACCACCGACGCAAGTGCACTGCAACAAAATCTGCTTTTCCCACAGTCATCGCAAACGCTCTGTTTTTGCGCAGCGGTCATGCTAAGGGCTGTGCGCGGCGGTCCTCGCCGTCCCCCTCATCCCCGATTCGTCTGTCACTGGTTCAAAATGCCGAAGCCTGAGCGTACCGCAGCTATCCTTGTCGCAGCCGGCCGTGGACTGCGCGCCGGCACCGGTGGGCCGAAGCAATACCGGACGATCGGCGGGCAGACGGTGATCTACCGCGCCATGGAGGCGCTTTCCGGACATCCGGATGTGTCTGCGGTGCAGCCGGTGGTCAATCCCGACGACGCTGCGCTGTTCCGCGAGGCCGTGACCGGCCTGCGCCATCAGCCGCCGACGCCGGGCGGTGCGACCCGGCAGGCCTCGGTCCATGCCGGGCTCGAGGCGCTCGCCGGCGAGAAGCCCGACATCGTGCTGATCCACGATGCCGCGCGCCCCTTCGTCACCGCAGCCGTGATCTCGCGTGCGATCGCTGCAGCCGGACGGACCGGCGCTGCGATCCCCGTGATTCCCGTTACCGACACGATCAAGCTCACCGGCGATGCCGGCGACGTCGAGGCGACGCCGGAGCGCGCGCGCTTGCGGATCGCGCAGACGCCGCAGGCATTTCGTTTCGATGTAATATTGGAAGCGCATCGTCGCGCCGCGCGCGAGGGCCGCAGCGATTTCACCGACGATGCCGCGCTTGCAGAATGGGCGGGATTGACGGTTGCGACGTTTGAAGGTGATCCTGCCAACATGAAATTGACCACACCCGAAGACTTCGTGCGCGAGGAAGCGCGGCTCGCAAGCCAGCTCGGCGACATCAGGACCGGAACCGGCTACGACGTGCATGCCTTTGGCGACGGCGACCACGTGATGCTCTGCGGCGTGCGCGTGCCGCATACCAAGGGATTCCTGGCCCATTCCGACGGCGATGTCGGGCTGCATGCGCTGGTCGACGCCATCCTCGGCGCGCTGGCCGACGGTGACATCGGCTCGCATTTCCCGCCGAGCGACGCCAAGTGGAAGGGCGCCTCCTCCGACCAGTTCCTGAAATACGCCGTCGAGCGCGTCACCGCGCGTGGGGGACGGATCGCCAATCTCGAAGTGACGATGATTTGCGAGCGGCCGAAGATCGGCCCGCTGCGCGACACCATGCGGGCGAAGATCGCGGAGATCTCCGGCGTCCACATCTCGCGCGTGGCGGTCAAGGCGACCACCAGCGAGCGGCTCGGCTTCACCGGCCGCGAGGAAGGCATCGCAGCGACCGCGAGTGCCACGATCCGCCTTCCCTGGGACGACAAGAGCTGGAGTGCCTGACATGGGCGGCAGCGACGCTCGTGCCCTGTCCCGCTCGCTGCTCGACCTGTGCCGGATGCGCAAGCTGACCATCGCGACCGCCGAGTCCTGCACCGGCGGCCTGGTTGCGGGCGCGCTCACCGACATCCCCGGCTCTTCCGACGTGATCGATCGCGGCTTCGTCACCTATTCGAACGAGGCCAAGCGGGTGATGCTTGGCGTCAAGGCCGCAACGCTTGAGACGTTCGGCGCTGTGAGCAAGGAAACCGCGACCGCGATGGCGATCGGCGCGCTGGAGAAGGCCGGCGTCGACCTTGCGGTCTCGATCACCGGGATCGCGGGCCCCGGCGGCGCGACGCCGGGCAAGCCGGTCGGCCTGGTGCATTTCGCCGTCGCCGCGCGCGACGGCCGCATCCTTCACCGTGAGCAGCGATTTGGCGCGATCGGCCGCAGCACGGTACGGCAGCGCTCTGTGGTCGAAGCGTTGCGCATGCTGATGGAGCTTGCGCGCCCGCCGCAGGCCGCAAAGCCCCGCCGCGAGGCCGCCAGCCGGTTGCGGCCACGGGTGGCCCGTTCGCCGCGAAG
>NZ_JACMYO010000108.1 GCF_020889685.1 Bradyrhizobium oropedii | reverse complement strand
TCTAGCGCCGCTCGATGACCAGGCTCTGGACCGCGCGGCCGAAATAGCCGCTGGTGTCGGCGAGCCGCGACATCGCAAGCCCGGCGCCGTCGGGCCCGATCCAGGATTCACCGTCGAGCAGGATCCAGTCACCGACCGGCTCGCGCGCCAGGCTGACCGTGAGATCGGCGTTGATGAAGGTCCATTTGTTGAAATCGAGCGCCGGCGAGGTGCCGTTGGAGAAGTCCGAGGCGACCACCGCGCGCATCGCCTGCGAGACGGCGGCGCCCGCGATCAGCGGCTGGTTGACGCGGAACCAGATCGCGCCAGGGCCCATCACGCCGAAGCGGCCGCGCGCAGCCCGCATCGAGATGCATTTCACGAACGGACTGTTCGCAAGATTACCCGGCTCCGCCGGACTTTCGTCGGGGCCCGGCAGATCGACCGGAAGGGCCGCGATATCCGGCGGCAGCTCGGCCGCCTGCTGCTTGATCTTCAGCACGCTGGCCGAGACGACGAGAACGCCGTCGGCAAGCAGCCTGACGCCGCAAAGCTGGATCTTGCGGCCGTCGCGCAGGATCTCACTCTCGACCGTCAGCGGCGCCACCGGCACCGGACGCATCAGGTCGATCGTGACCCGCGCGATCCGCATCGGCACCGGCGTGGGGATGGCCTCGGCCGCCCACACCACCAGTGCCGCCGGCGCGGAGCCGTGCTGCATCCGCGGGTCCCAAGGACCCGCGGCATCGGGACTGGTGACGACGCGGTCGCCGTCAACGCGAAAGATCGGCTCCATCAAAGCGCCGGATCGACCGCTTCGTCGTATTCCTTCTTGAACCGGCCAATCAGCTCGGCCGCGGGCACCACCTTTGAGATGCTGCCAACGCCCTGGCCCGAGCCCCAGATTTCCTTCCAGGCCTTCGGCTTGGCGCGCTCGCCCGAGGTATCGGTGCCGAAGCTCATCTTCGAGGGATCTGATGTCGGCAGGTTTTCCGGGTCCATTCCAGCCGCGACGATCGACGGCTTCAAATAGTTGCCGTGCACGCCGGTGAACAAATTGGAGTAGACGATGTCCTCGGCCGAGGAATTGGTGATCATGCTCTTGTAGCCCTCGACCGCGTTCGCTTCCTTGGTCGCGATGAAGGCCGAGCCGATATAGGCGAAGTCGGCGCCGATGATGCGCGCGGCGCGAATGGCGCGGCCGTTGGCAATGGTGCCCGACAGCGCGATCGGCCCATCGAACCACTGGCGCGTCTCCGACACGAACGGGAACGGCGACAGCGTACCGGCATGACCGCCGGCGCCGGCCGCGACCAGGATCAGGCCGTCGGCGCCCTTCTCGATCGCCTTGTGTGCGAACTTCTGATTGATCACGTCGTGGAACACGATGCCGCCCCAGCCGTGGACGGCCTGGTTGAGCTCCTCGCGCGCGCCGAGCGAGGAGATGATCATCGGCACCTTGTGCTTCTCGCAAAGCGCCATGTCGTGATCGAGCCGGTTGTTCGACTTGTGCACGATCTGGTTCACCGCGAACGGCGCCGACGGCCGCTCCGGGTGCGCCTTGTCGTAGGCGGCGAGCTCTTCCTTGATCCGGTACAGCCATTCGTCGAGCAGCTCCGGCGGGCGCGCGTTGAGCGACGGAAACGAGCCGACCACGCCGGCCTTGCACTGGGCGATGACGAGGTCGGGCACGGAGATGATGAACAGCGGCGCCCCGATCACGGGAAGAGACAGGCGGCCCTTGAACAGAGCAGGCATGGACATTGGCGGCGGATCCTCGGGTTGGTCGATTGGTTGATCTCGAATGCTGACCGTCATACCAACAAGGCAATCTTTCCAGTGTCAAGTATTGCGTTTTGGCGCTGCAATAAGGATGACAAAACCTCATCCGGACATCGTGTTTTCCACGAGCATCTGGCATCCCAGACGCAAGTTTCGCCGCGGCTATTGGCAGACCGCCCGTGTCACGAAATTTTCCGTCTTGCAGTCGTTCGGGCCGCGCTTGTGGCCCGGCAAATAGACCAGCGGCGAGCACTTCTCGGCGGCGTCGGTGTCGATGCCCTTGCCTTCCTTGAAGCCCTTGCTCTGGCACAGCCGGTCGGCGCCGATCTTGCAATCCGGCGCACCATTCGAGGCCACCACGCAAGCCGCGCGACCGGTCACCACCGTCGAGGGGCGCGCCATGTTCGACAGGTCGTCGAGGGTCTCGCCGGGGCTCTTCAGCAGCGGCAGCACCGACTTCGACTTTTCGAACAGCTTTCCGATTTCGTTGATCAGCCCGGGATTCTCACGCTCGACCGGCGCAGGCGGCAACTCGATCTGCTGCTGAGGCTCGACAGGCTGCTGCGCCGGCGACTGCACGCCGAGCGCGGGCGGCGCGGCCTGGCCCCAGCCGCGATCGAGGGGCGCCATCGACATCGACAGCGCAAGCCCCGCCAGCGCAACGCGCGCCTTCGCGAGCGTGAGCCTGGCGAGGGTGAGCCCGGCAGGATTGAGCAGATCCTCGATTCCGTGAGCCATCGCAGCAAGCGTAACCCGAAGCCGGGCGCAGGCAAAGCCGCGAAGGATTAGATCAGCTTGAATGCGACAACAAAGCCCAGCACCAGCACGATCGCGCCGATCGCGACCCACAGGCCGAGCCGCTTCTCGAGCTCGGCGCGGATGACGTCGCCATAGCGGTTGAGCAGCACCGCGACGAAGAAGAAGCGGCCGCCGCGTGCGACGATCGAGCACAGGATGAACAGCCAGATGTTGTAGCCGGCAAAGCCCGACGTGATGGTCACGAGCTTGTAGGGGATCGGCGTCAGTCCCTTCACCAGGATGATCACGGCACCCCACTCGGCATAGGAGGCGCGGAACGCGTCGACCTTGTCGGAGAGGCCGTAGAGATGGATCAGCCACTGCCCGAGCGAGTCGTAGAGCAGCGCGCCGATCGCATAGCCGAGCACGCCGCCGGCGACGGACGCGACGGTGCAGACGGCCGCGAACCACCATGCCCGCTTCGGCCGCGCCAACGACATCGGCAGCAGCATGATATCGGGAGGGATCGGGAAGAAGGAGCTCTCAGCGAAGGCGACGGCCGCGAGAATCCAGAGTGCGTAGGGCTTGTCGGCCGCGTCGACGCACCAGTCGTAAATCCGTTTCAACATGGGCGCGATGAACCATCATGGAGCGGATTTGTCCATGCCGGGAATGAGCCGAATTTGGTTGATTTACGGCTGCCGTTTGCGCAGCCGGTTCTCCAGCGCGACAATTCGACGCCGAACCACCGGGACAGGCGCGGTCTTGGAAAGGCTCTTGGAGACCTTGACCGGCGACTTCGGCAGCTTCTCGGCGATCCCGAGCAGCCGCTCGCGCCGCTCCATCTCGCGCCAGACATCCTCCGGTTTCACGCCGGCCGACGCCCAGAGCACCGTCAGATTGTAGAGCAGGTCGGCGCTCTCGCGGACCACGGCGTCCGGCTTGCCGCTAATGGCATCGATCACGACCTCGACCGCTTCCTCGGCGAGCTTCTTGGCCATCTTGGCCGGCCCGCGCTGGAACAGCCGTGCCGTGCGCGACGTTGCCGGATCAAGATCCTTGGCCGCGATCACCGCCTCGTAAAGCCGCTCGATCGAATCACTCATCCTACGAGCCTAATCGAAACGCCTCGCCAGCGTGTTAACGGCACAATTGAAAAATCCACCGGCCTTGCAGCCGGCGGACTCGATGTTTTGTGACAGTTCTGAGAACTGCCGACGCGTGTCAGTACGACGCGTGTCAGTACGGCGTGTAGGGCAGTTGCGAGCGACGCCCGTAATAGCCGTGATAACCATAGTACGGCCCACCGCCATAATAGACCGGGCCACCACCGTAATAGGCGGGACCACCGTAGTAGCTCGGACCTCCGTCGTAGTAACCATAGGAGTCATAGTAGTCGCGGCGGTTCTGGGCTGCGGCAATCGCGAGACCCGTGCCGACGATCCCGGCGAACACCGCCGCAGCAGCCGCGCCACCACGATAGTAACGACGGCGCGCGCTGATGTCGGTCGCGTCGCTCGTACCGTGAGATGAGGTCACGGCGGACGCCTTGCCCGCCGCGGCAGAGCCCGCGAACGCCATCGTCGGCTCGACGGCCGTCAACGCCACCGCGGCAACCGTTGCCAATGTGGCTGCGCGGCCAATGGACGAAAAAACACCCTTTCGCGCAAACATTGCAGTCATCCTTTGTGGAAGCCGGCCCGTCGGGCCCTGGTTAGCTAACCACCGCCTCTAGATTAGGTTCCCCAAACCGAACGCAAGCTGAACAACCGTTAGGTGAAAGCAGGTCAAACCTTCGGCAGTCATCGGCCGTTCACCTTGGTCGAGGCAAAATGCAGCAAATAACGCTTGAAATTCACGCTTGAACTGCAGCTTTCCTTGGCGCATTCGATGATGTGAAACAGGCGCAGCCGGCGCGGCACTTTGTCTCGCCTCCCGGATGTCATGATGCAGGTAAGTCGGACCACCGTTCTCCGCTGGATATTGGCCGGCATGATCGGCCTCTCGGGCGGCGCGTGGCCGGTCGTAGCACCGTTGCGCGCCGGCGATGCGCCGCAGCCGCTCACCATCCAGTTCACACTCGATCGTCCGCTCGATGCGGCCGCGGCACCCTTCGTGATGGCGTCGTCCGGCGGCCTGTTCGGCGCCGAGGGCCTCAGCGTCGGCACCAACGTCGCCACCAGCTCGGCGGACGCCATCGCGCGCGTCGCCGACGGCTCAAGCGATTTCGCGCTCGTCGACATCAACTCGCTGATCCGCTTCCGCGACAAGCCTGGTGCCGCTCCCGTCAAGGCCGCGTTCGTGCTGTTCAACCAGGCACCCTATGCGATCATTGCCCGCAAGAGCCGCGGCATCAACGCGCTGACCGATATCCAGGGCAAGAACCTCGGCGTCGCCGAGGGCGACCTCTCGATCCGGCTGTGGCCCGCGGTCGCGAAGCAGAACGGCATCAAGCTGTCGAGCGTGAAGCAGAACACGATCAGCGCCGCGGTGCGCGAGCCGATGCTCTCCGCCGGCCAGGTCGATGCCGTCACCGGCTTCTCCTATCTCTCGGCGATCAATCTGCGGGATCGCGGCGTGCCTGCCGATGATCTCGCGGTGCTGCGTTTCGCCGACTATGGCTGCGAAGCCTATGGCTTTGCCGTGATCGTCAGCCCGCGCCTTGCCGCAGCGAAGCCGGACGCGGTCAAAGGGTTCGTGCGCGCGGTGATCGGCGGCACCAACCTCGCCGTCAAGGACCCGGCCCGTGCGGCGAGCGAGGTGGCGAGCCGGATGGATGGCGGTTCGCGCGATCTGGAGCTCGAGCGGCTCACCGCCATCATCCGCGACAACATCCTGACCGCCGAGGTGAAACGCAACGGCATCGGCGGCATCGACCCGGCCCGCTTCGAGCGCTCGGTCGAGCAGCTCCCGGAGGACTTCAAATTCCAGAAGCGGCCGCACGCCTCCGACATCTTCGACGACCAGTTCCTGCCGCCGATCGATGGCCGGCTGGTGAATTGAGGCTAGCCCACTTCGTCGTCATGCCCGGGCTTGTCCCGGGCATCCACGTTTTCATCGCCGCTAGCAAGAAAGACATGGATGGCCGGGACAAGCCCGGCCATGACGGAGCGTGATGCATCGTCGCCCCGCTGGCCCTCGCTGGCGAACCCTGATTAGATCGTATCCCGCCTGATCGGGCGTCCACCGCTTACGAGTCCCGCCGGCATGTCCATGCTTCGCCTCTATACCCGCGTCCTCGAACTGCTCGGCAAGGAGGCGCGGCTCGGCTGGATCCTCGCCGTCGCCAACATGCTGCTCGCCGCCGCGCAATTCGCCGAGCCGGTGCTGTTCGGCAAGATCGTCGACGTGCTGTCGGGCCGCCCGGTCACCGGACTGTTCGCGACCTCCTCGGCATGGCCGCTGCTGGTGGCCTGGGCGGCGTTCGGCCTGTTCACGATCGGCTGCAGCGCGATCGTCGCGCTACAGGCCGACCGGCTGGCGCACCGCCAGCGCCAGGCGGTGCTGACAGGTTATTTCGAGCACATCCTGCAGCTGCCGCTGACCTTCCACTCCGGCACCCATTCCGGCCGGCTGATGAAGGTGATGCTGAACGGCACCGACGCGCTGTGGCGGCTCTGGCTCGGCTTCTTCCGCGAGCATTTCGCCGCGATCATGTCGCTGATCGTGCTGCTGCCGCTGGCGCTCTACATCAATTGGCGGCTGGCGATCCTGCTGTTCGCGCTTTGCGTGGTGTTCACGGTGCTGACCACGCTGGTGGTGCGCAAGACCTACGGCATGCAGAGCGAGGTCGAGGCCTACTACAGCGATCTCTCGGCACGCGCCTCGGACGCGCTCGGCAACGTCGCGCTGGTGCAGAGCTTCGTGCGGATCGATTCCGAGGTGCAGGGCCTGCGCTATGTCGCCGACAAGCTGCTCGCGGTGCAGATGCCGGTGCTGTCATGGTGGGCGCTGGTCACCGTGATCACGCGGGCTTCGACCACGATCACGGTGCTCGCGATCTTCACCGTCGGCATCGCGCTCCACAATGAGGGCCTCACCACGGTCGGCGAGATCGTGATGTTCGTCTCGTTCGCCACCATGCTGATCCAGAAGCTCGAACAGGTGGTGAGCTTCATCAACAACGTGTTCATGGAAGCGCCGCGGCTGCAGGAATTCTTCGACGTGCTCGATGCGGTGCCGGCGGTGCGCGACCGGCCCGGCGCGATCGATCCCGGCCGGCTGTCGGGCCTCGTCGAGTTCAACGACGTCTCGTTCTCCTATGACGGCAAGCGGCCGGCGATCGAGGATCTCTCCTTCACCGCGTTGCCCGGCCAGACCATCGCGCTGGTCGGCTCGACCGGCGCGGGCAAGTCCACCGCGATCGCGCTGCTGCATCGCGCGTTCGACCCGCAATCCGGCATCATCAAGATCGACGGCATGGACATCCGCGCGATGAAGCTGACGGCGCTGCGGCGGAACATCGGCGTGGTGTTCCAGGAGGCGCTGCTGTTCAACCGCTCGCTCGCCGACAATCTGCGCGTCGGCAAGCCCGATGCGACCGACGAGGAACTGCGCACCGCCGCGGCGCGCGCGCAGGCGCTGGATTTCATCGAGCGCAGCGACAAGAAATTCGAGACCCATGCCGGCGAGCGCGGCCGCATGCTCTCCGGCGGCGAACGGCAGCGGCTGTCGATCGCGCGTGCGCTGCTCAAGGATCCGCCGATCCTGATCCTCGACGAGGCGACCAGCGCGCTCGACGCGGTCACCGAGGCCAAGGTGAATGCTGCTCTCGACGAAGTGATGAAGGGCCGCACCACCTTCGTGATCGCGCACCGCCTCTCGACCATCCGTCACGCCACCCGCATCCTGCTGTTCGACCAGGGACGGGTGATCGAAAGCGGAACTTTCGATGAACTGGTGGCAAAAGGTGGGCGTTTTGCCGATCTCGCGCGTGCCCAGTTCATGGTTCAGGAGCAGGCGCGCGCCGGCATCGAGACACCATAATTCTCCCCTTTCCAATTGAGGCGGCTGCCGAAATTCAGCCGATTTCGTCCACGATATAGTTAGCCGGCCTCTGTTCTCTGCTGGCAAGCCGGTATAGGGTTTGCATCGCCGCAACGCGGCGCCGGACACGCTTGAAACCCGTACGTCACATCGCAAGACCTCCTTCTCTTGAAGGCGGGTCTCAAAGGACCGGAACCGGATTCGTGCATTTTCCTCGCTCGCTGTTGCGCCCGTCACTGAAATCGATTCTGGCCGTCGCGATGCTCGTCATCGCAGCGCCCCAGATGGCGCGGGCCGAAGCGCTGCTGGTGGTCGAGGCCGATTCCGGAAAGGTGCTGCAGGCCGACAATGCGACGATGCCGTGGTATCCGGCTTCGCTCAGCAAGCTGATGACGGCCTATGTGACGCTGAAGGCAGTCAAGGACGGGCGCATGTCGCTCGACACGCTGCTCACGGTGTCGCCGACCGCGTCGTCGCAATCGCCGTCGAAGATGGGCTTCCGGCCCGGCACCCAGGTCACCGTCGACAATGCGCTGAAGATGATGCTGGTGAAATCGGCCAACGACATGGCCGTGGTGCTGGCCGAGGGCGTCGGCGGTTCGATCGACGGCTTTGCCGGGATGATGAACCAGACCGCGCAAAAGCTCGGCATGACGCAGACGAGCTACGTCAATCCGAACGGCCTGCCCGCCGACGGCCAGATCACCTCGGCGCGCGACATGGCGATCCTCGCCCGCGCCATCATCCGCGACCTGCCGGAATACGAGTATTTCGTCCACATCCCCTCGATCCGCTTCGGCCGCCGCATCACCCAGAACTTCAACAAGCTGATCGGCCGCTATCCCGGCGCCGACGGCTTCAAGACCGGCTTCATCTGCGCCTCCGGCTACAATCTCGTGGCGTCGGCGACGCGCGACGGCAAGCGGCTGATCGCCGTGGTGCTCGGCGCCTCGTCGGGCCGGATGCGCGCGATCCGCGCCGCGCAGCTCCTGGATCGCGGCTTTGCCAATAACGGGCTGGCGTGGCTGCGGCCCTCGCTCGGCACCGTCGACAATCTGGTGCCGATCGATTCCACGCCGCCGAACCTGCGCGAGGAGATGTGCGGCGCCAAGCACAAGCGGCCCGCCAGCGACGAGGACGGCGAAGACACCATCGCCAGCGCCGGGGGCTCCGGCACCAACGGCGACAGCGGCGTGAGCTTCTTCGCTTCGGGCCTGCAGGCCGCAATGCCGACAAAGCCGGCCGACATGCTGGCACAGCCGGCGGCGGCGTCCGAACCGGTCGTGGTTTATACGGGCCCGACCAAGACCGGCGCTGCGTTGATCGCCGCGGTCGATGCCGACACCGAGAAGACGCAGCCGGTCAAGCGCGCCAAGGGCAAGCACGGCCGGGTCGTAGGCAAGAAGCCGGATACGGCAGACGACGTGAAGGCTGGCACCAAGAGCGCCGCCAAGTCCGACAGCAAGTCAGACAGCAAGCCGGCGGCCAAGCCCGTGCGCCACGCCAACGCCAAGCCGGATGCCGCAGCTGCGAAGCCGGCCGGCAAGCCGGCGGCGGCAAAGCCTGCTGCGAAGCCGAAAGCTGCCGACAAGCCGAAAGCCGACGCCAAGCCGGCCGGCTAGCGGCGCGTCACCCCCTCCGATCTCCCAATGCGTCGATAGCGCGCAGCGGCTTGCCATTGGCCGCGGCATCGCTCAATACTGCCCGAAATACCGCGACCAAGAATAATACGACCGAGGGTCGAGAAACCCGGAAGCAATCCGGGACATCAGCCAAATTTGAGAGAGGGAAAGACCATTATGGAGCGCATCTGGCTCAAGCATTATCCGGCCGGCGTGCCCGCCGATATCGACGTCACGCAGTATTCGTCGCTGGTCGAATTGCTGGAAGAGAGCTTCAAGAAATTCGCCGATCGCAAGGCGTTCATCTGCATGGACAAGGCGATCACCTATCGCGAGCTCGACGAGATGTCGGCGGCGCTCGGCGCCTATCTGCAGAGCAAGGGCCTGCAAAAGGGCGCGCGGGTCGCGCTGATGATGCCGAACGTTCTGCAATATCCGGTCGCGACCGCCGCCGTGCTGCGCGCCGGCTATGCCGTGGTCAACGTCAATCCGCTCTACACCCCGCGCGAGCTCGAGCACCAGCTCAAGGATTCCGGCGCGGAGGCGATCATCGTGCTGGAGAACTTTGCCACCACCGTGCAGAAGGTGCTGCCGAACACCGCCGTGAAGCAGGTGATCGTCGGCAGCATGGGCGATCTGCTCGGCCTCAAGGGCGTGATCGTCAACCTGGTGGTGCGCCGGGTGAAGAAGATGGTGCCGGCCTGGTCGATATCAGGCGCGGTCTCGTTCAACGAGGCGCTGTCGGCCGGCCGCTCCGCCAGGCTCAACAAGCCGAAGCTGACGCTCGATGACGTCGCCTTCCTGCAATATACCGGCGGCACCACCGGCGTCTCCAAGGGCGCGACCCTGCTCCATCGCAACATCCTGGCCAACGTGCTGCAGAACGATGCCTGGCTTCAGCCGGCGCTGGCGAAGCCGCCGATCGTCGAACAGATGGTCATCGTCTGTGCACTGCCGCTCTATCACGTCTTCGCGCTCACCGCGTGCTATCTGCTCGGCATGCGGGCCGGCGGCACCAATCTGCTGATTCCGAATCCGCGCGACATGGCGGGCTTCGTCAAGGAACTGTCGAAGTACCAGGTCAGCTTCTTTCCGGCGGTCAACACCCTCTACAATGGCCTGCTGAACACGCCCGGCTTCGACAAGCTCGACTTCTCCAAGCTGAAGATCGCCAACGGCGGCGGCATGGCAACGCAAAGGTCCGTCGCCGAGAAATGGTTGAAGGTCACTGGCATCTCATTGTCGGAAGGCTATGGCCTGTCGGAGACGTCGCCGACCCTGACCTGCAATCCCGCCACGATCGAGGAGTTCTCCGGGACGATCGGCCTTCCGGTCCCGTCGACCTGGCTCTCGATCCGCGACGACGACGGCAATGAGTTGCCGCTCGGCGAAGCCGGCGAGATCTGCGCCAAGGGTCCGCAGGTGATGTCAGGTTACTGGAACAGGCCGGACGAGACCGCGCGCGTGATGACCGCGGACGGCTACTTCCGCACCGGCGACATCGGTGTGATGGACGAGAAGGGCTATACCAAGATCGTCGACCGCAAGAAGGACATGATCCTGGTCTCGGGCTTCAACGTCTATCCGAACGAGATCGAGGAAGTGATCGCGAGCCATCCCGGCGTGCTCGAATGCGCCGTGATCGGCGTGCCCGACGCGAAGTCCGGCGAGGCGGTCAAGGCCTTCGTGGTCAAGAAGGACCCGAACGTCACCGCCGAGGACATCATCAAGTTCAGCGCCACCCAGCTCACCGCCTACAAGGTGCCGAAGCAGATCGAGTTCAGGACCGATTTGCCGAAGACCAATGTCGGCAAGATCCTGCGCCGCGAGCTGCGCGACGAGAAAAAGGCTGCGGCTTAACAACCGACAGGCGGGCGTTGGACGGACATGACTCACGCCCGCATCGCGACGCCTGCCGACGTCATCGCGTTCTGGCGCGACGCCGGCCGCGACCGTTGGTACAAGCGCGACGACGCCTTCGATGCCGAGATCCGCAGCCGCTTCCTCGCCACCTGGCAGAAGGCGGCGGCCGGCGAATTGTCGTCATGGGAGGCGAGCGACGACGGCGCGCTGGCGCTGACCATCGTGCTCGATCAGTTTCCGCGCAACCTGTTTCGCGGCGACGCCAGGACCTTTTCCAGCGATGCGCTGGCGCGTGACGTGGCAAGGCGCGCCATCGACCGTGGCGTCGATGCGCGGACCGACCCGGTGCTGCGGGAATTCCTCTATCTGCCGTTCGAGCATTCAGAGAACCTCGACGACCAGCAGCGTTGCGTGACGCTGTTCGGGCAATATGACTGCCATCCCGACAATTTGAAATACGCCGAGGACCACGCCGACATCATCCGCCGGTTCGGCCGCTTCCCGCACCGTAACCAGGTCCTGGGCCGGGAAACGACCGCCGAGGAGCGGGCCTTCCTCGAAGCCGGCGGGTTTTCCGGCTGATGACGGAACGGTGACTGGAGCCTTTTCCGTTCCGATTGCATCGGAACGGGCTCCAGATTCTTGTTTTGACGCGTTTTCTTCACGCGAACCGGTACCCACTTCGCTCGAAAACGCTCTAACCTCCGGCATTGCCGTTCCCGCAGCAGGTCGTATTGTGCCGTCCAACCGCCGGGTCTAAAGCAATTCCGCTTCACCGAGGGAGAACGACGATGACGATCAATGTTGGCGACAAGCTGCCGGAAACCAAGTTTCGCGTGATGACCGCCGAGGGGCCGCAGGTCAAAACCACCGACGACATTTTCAAGGGCAAGAAGGTCGCCCTGTTCGCGGTGCCCGGCGCCTATACCGGCACCTGCCACAAGATGCATCTGCCGAGCATCTTCCTCAACGCCTACGCCATGAAGAACAAGGGCGTCGACACCATCGCGATCGTCTCGGTCAACGACGCCTTCGTGATGAATGCCTGGAAGCGCGACACCGACCAGCGCGACGAGGCCATCTTCCTCGCTGACGGCAACGCCGACTTCGCCAAGGCGATCGGCATGGAGCTCGACGCGTCCGGCAACGGCCTCGGCATCCGCTCCCACCGCTACTCGATGCTGGTCGAGGACGGCGTGGTGAAGAAGCTCAACAAGGAGCCGGCTCCGGGCAAGGTCGAGGTTTCCGGCGGCGACACGCTGCTCGGTCAGCTCTGATTAACTGCGGCTTCTTCCCTTCTCCCCTTGTGGGAGAAGGTGGCGCGGATGCAATCCGCGCCGGATGGGGGGTCTCCATCCGCGGAGAAAGACCCCTCACCCGTCCGCGATGCTACGCATCGCGTCCACCCTCTCCCACAAGGGGAGAGGGTCAACCGCCGAGTTTTCAAAAATCGGATGGGTGGAGCGCCGTGTTGCCATAGGGCACTGGCTCGCGCGCCTAGCCCTTCAACCTCGCCATCGCCACGCCCTCGCGCGCCAGCTCATCGGCGCGTTCGTTCTCGGCGTGGCCGGCATGGCCCTTGATCCAGTGCCAGCGCACCTCGTGCGGCTTCAGCGCGGCGTCGAGGCGCTGCCACAGTTCGACATTCTTGACCGGCTTCTTGTCGGCGGTGCGCCAGCCGTTGCGCTTCCAGCCATGGATCCAGCCGGTGATGCCCTGGCGGACGTACTGGCTGTCGGTGGTGAGGTCGACCACGCAGGGCTTCTTCAGGGCTTCCAGCGCCGAGATCGCCGCCATCAGCTCCATGCGGTTGTTGGTGGTGTGCCCCTCGCCGCCCTTCAATTCCTTCTCGACGTCGCCGAATCTCAGGATCGCGCCCCAGCCGCCCGGTCCCGGATTTCCGGAGCAGGCACCATCGGTGAAGACGATCACATGCGGCTTGTCGCTCACGCCGCGCATCCTGCCGGCGTGATGCCGTAGTCGTTGAGGCTAGCGACATTCTGCTGGAAGCGAAGCTTGCGGACGTATTCCAGCGGGTCCTTCGGCTGCACCAGCGCGCCTTCCGGCACGTTGAGGAAATCAACCAGGCGCGTCAGCAGGAAGCGCATCGATGCGCCCCGCGCGAGCAGCGGCAGCGCGGCCTCTTCCGCCGCCGACAATGGCCGCTCGCGCCCATAGGCCTTGAGCAGCGCGCGCGCCTTGGTGACGTTGAAGGAATGATCCGGCTCGAAGCACCAGGCGTTGAGGCAGATCGCGACGTCATAGGCCAGGATGTCGTTGCAGGCGAACGGGAAGTCGATCAGGCCCGACAGTCTGTCGCCGAGAAAGAAGACGTTGTCGGGAAACAGGTCGGCATGGATCACGCCGACCGGCAGATCCGATGGCCACGAGGCCTCGAGATGATCGAGCTCGCGCGCAATGAAGTCGTGCAATCCGGCCTGCACGCTGTCGGCTCGCGCGGCGGCGAGAGCAAACAGCGGCCGCCAGCCGGAGACCGACAACGGGTTCTTGCGGACCAGCGGAAAGTCGGCACCCGCGAGATGCATTTTCGCCAGCGCCTCGCCGACACCCGAGCAGTGCGCCACGTTCGGCCGCCGCGGCCACACGCCCTCGAGGAAGTTGATGATCGCGGCCGGCCGGTCGGCGAGCCGGCTGGTGACCGCGCCCTTGCGGTTGCGCGCCGGCTGCGGGCACGACACGCCGCGCTCGGCGAGATGCGCCATCAGCGACAGGAAATACGGCAGGTCGTCTTCCGCCACGCGCTTTTCATAGAGCGTGAGGATGTAGGCGCCCTGGCTGGTGTGCAGCAGGAAGTTCGAATTCTCGACGCCCTCGGCGATGCCCTTGTAGGAGAGCAATTCGCCGATGTCGTAGCTTTTGAGGAATTCCGCGAGGTCTTCGGCGGCAACGTCGGTGTAAACCGCCATATGGTCTATTCCGCCGCGGCAGCGTCAGGCCGCAGCGAACGCGGCAGCGGGAAGAACTCGTTCTCTTCCGCGGCCGAGACCGTCTCCACGTGCAGTTCGTAACGCTCGGCGAAGGCGCCCATGATCTCCTCGACGATCACTTCCGGCGCCGAGGCGCCCGCGGTGATGCCGAGGCTCCTGATGCCTTCAAAGCGATCCCAGTCGATATCGCTGGCCCGCTGGGCCAGAACGGCAATCGGGCAGCCCTCGCGCTCGGCAACCTCGCGCAGGCGCTGCGAGTTCGACGAGTTCGGCGCGCCGACCACGATCAGGGCATCGACCACCGGCGCCACCTTCTTCACCGCAAGCTGGCGGTTGGTGGTGGCGTAGCAGATGTCTTCCTTGTGCGGACCGTTGACGTTCGGGAAGCGCTCCTTGAGCAGCGCCACGATCTCCGCGGTGTCGTCGATCGACAGCGTGGTCTGGGTCACGAAGGCGAGGTTGTTCGGGTCCTTCGGAGTGAAGGTCTTGGCGTCCTCGGCGGTCTCGATCAGCGTCACGGCGCCAGCCGGCAGCTGGCCGACGGTGCCGACCACCTCGGGGTGGTGGGAGTGCCCGATCAGGAGGATCTCGCGGCCGCGCTTGAAATGGATCGAGGCCTCGCGGTGGACCTTGGTCACCAGCGGGCAGGTCGCGTCCAGCGAGAAGAAATTGCGGGATTTGGCCTCGGCCGGAACCGATTTGGGAACGCCGTGGGCCGAAAACACCACCGGCGCGTTGGTATCGTCGGGGATTTCGGCCAATTCCTCGACGAAAATGGCGCCTTTGGTCTTCAGGCTGTCCACCACGTACTTGTTATGGACGATCTCGTGCCGGACATAGACCGGGGCACCATAAATGGTGAGCGCGCGCTCCACCGTGTCGATGGCGCGGACCACCCCGGCGCAAAAGCCGCGGGGGGAACAAAGCACGATTCTAAGATCGGGTTTTTTCGCTGACATCAGGCTGTCTCGGGGCAATCTCGGGACCGAATCACCCCTCGCCGGCGGGCAGGGAACGGCCAGTTAAGGTAAGGACTTGGGACTGCTTTCGGGCGCTGTCAAGGCGATTTTGCTGGCCCATTGCGCCATTCCCCCCTGAGGGCTTATATAGGCCCCATAATTCCCGTCATCGCCGATGACTACCAGCTTCGCCTCGACAGAGGTGGGCGAAGCACAAAGGAGATTTGCCATGAGCAACGCACCGCTGATGCCGAAGGCGACTGCCGTGTGGTTGGTCGATAATACCGCCCTGACGTTCGATCAGGTGGCCGATTTTACCAAGATGCACCCCCTCGAGGTCCGCGCCATCGCCGATGGCGACGCGGCCCAGGGCATCAAGGGCATGGACCCGATTTCGAACGGCCAGCTGACCCGCGAGGAGATCGAGCGCGGCGAGCGCGACCAGAACTACCGCCTCAGGCTCCAGGAGAGCAAGGTGGTGCTGCCCACCGCCGCCAAGAAGAAGGGCCCGCGCTACACCCCGGTGTCGCGCCGCCATGAGCGGCCGAGCGCGATCCTCTGGCTGGTGCGCAACCATCCGGAGCTGAAGGACGCCCAGATCATGCGGCTGGTCGGCACCACCAAGACCACGATCGCGAGCGTGCGCGACCGCACCCACTGGAATGCCTCGACCCTGACCCCGATGGATCCGGTGACGCTCGGCCTGTGCTCGCAGATCGAGCTCGATTTCGAGGTACAGCGCGCCGCCAAGGAGAAGCCGACCACGACGGTCTACGGCGGCGCCACGCTGCTGCCGGCCTCCGAGACCACGCGCAAGGACGAGGACGATCAGCCGATCGAGAAGCACGACGATCTCAACGTCGATGCCGTGTTCGCCAAGCTGAAGACGATCGGCGGCAAGAAGCACGACGACGAGGAAGAGTAAGCGTGGCCTAAGCAACGCGAAGACCGGAATACAGAACGCGGCGGGACAACCCGCCGCGTTTTTGTTTGGGAGCACGGGTAGGCCTGATCCCGCGGGCGGCGCGCCGGTAGCGGCTTTCGCTTACCCGAACGTGAAGCGCCGGTGGGCGAAGTCGAGCAGGGGACGTTCGAAATATCGATAGCTCAGGGCGCACAGCCCGAACGTCAACGCGAGCGCGCCGAACGTCAGCGAGATGCCGGCGAGGCTCCCGACCGTTCTCGGTTGATGGAGCACGGCAAACAGCAGGTACGCGATGACATGGTGGGTGAGATACGCCGCGTAGGACGTCTTGGCGAAGAAGCTCGCGACCGAGCTGCGCAGCAGCGCGAGTTTTGGCGAGCCGCGATTTTCCAGAACGACGAACAGCAGCGAGCCGAAGAAGATCTCGACCTGGGTGTGTGACAACGCCACCGACCAGCGCTTCCACCCGAACAGCCACAGCAGGGGAAGCGAAAGACTAGACCATTTCAGGATGTCGGCGACGCGTCTGGAGACCTCGGCATCCGGCTTGCGATAGAGACGCCACCAGGCGATCAGCGCGCCGATCGCCAGCGAATCGAACCTGAATTGCGGGAGCACATACCAGCCGTAAGGGTCCGGCAGCGGGCTATCGATCAGGCGCCCGATCGGGCAGATCAGGATTGGCACGAGCAGGATCGCGAACAGCCGCTCGGGCGGAATGTTCCGGACCAGCAGCGGAAACAGCAGATAGAATTGCTCTTCGATCGCGAGCGACCAGGTGACGGCCAGCCAGTACGCGCCATCGGTCTGGGCCTTCGCCATTCCGAAATTCTGCAAGCCGAAGAGATACAGCCAGCCGGGAACGCCCCTGGTATCGAACAAGTGCGGGCTTAGCGAAAAATACCAGCCGATCAGAGCGACACCGCACATCAAATAGTAGAGCGGCCAGATGCGAAACGCACGCCTGCCGTAGAAGGCCGAGTAATATCGCTCGGCCGCGCGGTGTCGCAGAAGGATATCCGTGATGAGATAGCCGGACAGAATGAAGAAGAGATCGACGCCGAAGCGGCCGACATGCAGCAGCTTCCACGGCCAGGCCTGCGGACCGTCCGGCGTGCCGAAATAGTGCCAGATGACGACGATCAACAGCGCGATCGCGCGCAGCCCGTCGAGCTCTCCGATCCTGTCACGTTTCAACGCGAGCTCGCCTTCCACAAGCACAGGATCAGGTCTCATCCAAAACAGGGGCTCATTTTCGTATGCGGCGAGCCGATACCTTGCAGGAATTGGGCTCGGCGGCGGTCACGCATACCCTATCGGCCGGGCAATAACCACGGCGCCTAGTGCACGTCCGGATGGTTCATCATGTATTCGCCGAGATCGCGCTGCCGGCGGTCGGAGCGGACTTCGGCATTCTGGCGCTGAACGTCGCGATCCTTGCGGCAGGCGACATATTCCGGCGAGCCGACCGCAGCCCTGGCCTGACAATACTGATTGTCATCGCCCATGCTCTCGGCGATCGGTGACCGCCCGCGTTCGAGGCAGCCGGCCAGGAGCGGCAGTGCAAGCAGCAATGCAAGGGGCGCGCGTGCGGAAATGGATCGCATCCGTGGGTCCGTATCTCGTGGCCTGTTGGAAGGCCGGGATGCCCCGGTAATCCATCAAAATCAAGGCCATTTTGCTTCCGAATGCGCAGGTCTTGTTCCGCGCGTGGCGACCTCAGGCGCGGGAAGTGCCAGCGCTCCCTCGCCCCGCCCTTGCGGGGAGAGGGTTGGGGTGAGGGGCCGCCTCCACAAAATGAATGCAGCGTGTGTGCGGAGACTCCCCCTCACCCGGATCGCATTACCATGCGATCCGGCCTCTCCCCGCAGGCGGGGCGACAAGAGCTACGCCTTCCCCTTCAGCGCCTCGCCGATTTCGTCGAGCACTTTCGGGTCCTCGATCGTCGCCGGCATGGTCCAGGGCTCGCCGTCGGCGATCTTCTTGATGGTGCCGCGCAGGATCTTGCCCGAGCGGGTCTTCGGCAGCCGCGCCACCGTGATCGCGAGCTTGAACGCGGCGACCGGCCCGAGCTTCTCGCGCACCAGCGCCACGACCTCCTTCTCGACCTGATCGGGCGCCTTGGTGACGCCGGCCTTCAGCACCAGGAAGCCGCAGGGCACCTCACCCTTGATCGCATCCTTGACGCCGAGCACGGCGCATTCGGCAACGTCGGGATGCGAGGCCAGGATCTCCTCCATGCCGCCGGTGGAGAGCCGGTGGCCGGCGACATTGATGATGTCGTCGGTGCGACCCATCACCCAGACATAGCCGTCCTCATCCTTGTAGCCGGCGTCCGAGGTCTTGTAGTAGCCGGGGAATTCCGAGAGATATGCGTCGCGGAAGCGATCGTCCTGCTGCCACAGCGTCGGCAGGCAGGCCGGCGGCATCGGCAGCTTGATCACGATCGAGCCCATGGTGCCCGCGGGGACCGGCTTGGCCGCCTCGTCGACGATGTCGACCTGATAACCTGGCATCGGCACCGTCGGCGAACCGTGCTTGACCGGCAGCATGCCCAAGCCCACCGGATTGCCGGCGATGCACCAGCCGGTCTCGGTCTGCCACCAGTGATCGATGACCGGCACCTTGAGCTGCTGCTCGGCCCACTCCACCGTCGGCGGATCGGCGCGCTCGCCGGCGAGAAACAGGGTGCGGAAGCGCGAGAGGTCGTAACTCCGAAGCAGCTTGCCTTCCGGGTCTTCCTTCTTGATGGCGCGGAACGCGGTCGGCGCGGTGAAGAAGGCGACCGCCTTGTGCTCCGAGATCACGCGCCAGAACGCGCCGGCATCGGGCGTGCCGACCGGCTTGCCCTCATACATGATCGTGGTCGCGCCATGGATCAGCGGGCCATAGACGATGTAGGAGTGGCCGACCACCCAGCCGATGTCTGAGCCGCACCACCAGATCTCGCCGGGCTTCACGCCATAGAGATTTTCCATCGACCATTTCAGTGCGACGAGATGCCCGCCATTGTCGCGCACCACGCCCTTCGGGATTCCGGTCGTGCCCGAAGTGTAGAGGATGTAGAGCGGATCGGTCGCGAGCACAGGCACGCAAGGCGCGGCCTTGCCGGCGTCGAGCGCGGCGCGGCGCAGGGTCGCCCAGTCGTGATCGCGGCCCGCGGTGAGCTCGCAAGCCTGCTGCGGCCGCTGCAGGATGATGCAGGTCTCGGGCTTGGTGCCGGCGAGGCGGATCGCCTCATCGAGCAGCGGCTTGTACTGCACGATGCGCCCGGGCTCGAGGCCGCAGCTCGCCGAGAAGATCAGCTTCGGCTTGGCGTCGTCGATGCGGGTCGCGAGCTCCTTGGCCGCGAAGCCGCCGAACACCACGCTGTGCACCGCGCCGATCCGCGCGCAGGCGAGCATCGCGACCACGGCTTCGGGCACCATCGGCATATAGAGGATGACGCGATCGCCCTTGGTGACGCCGAAATCCTGCATGATCGCGGCGAGCGCCTGCACTTCCTTCAGCAGCTCGGAATAGGTGAATTTGGTGGTCGTGTTGCCGAGCGGGGAATCGTGGATCAGCGCGACCTGGTCGGCGCGGCCGCCGGCGACATGGCGATCGAGCGCGTTGTAGCAGGTGTTGACCACGGCACCGGCGAACCAGCGTCCATAGGCGCCCGTCGCAGGATCGTAAATCTTCTTGGCCGGCTCGATCCAGTCGATCTCGCGCGCCGCTTCCGCCCAAAAACCCTCGGGGTCTCGAAGCGAGCGGGCATGCACCTCATGATACCGGCCCTGCTGGATGTTCATCGCGTTTCTCCCTCGCGCGGTCGCGCGTCATTTGCCGACCATTGTCACGGGAAGCGGCCACGTTTCAAGCCGAAATGACCGCGACCTTCGGCCGGGTCGCCCCATAGCGTTTTCGAGCGAAGCGGGCACCGGTTCGCGTGAAGAAAACGCGTCAAAACAAGAATCTAGGGCTTCGTTCCGATTCAATCGAAACGAAGTCTAGTAGCCGTCGGCCCCGTTGATCCGCTGCAGCCGCTCGCGCATCGCCTTTTGCAGGTCGTAACCCGGCTTGCCGAATTCGGCATTGCGGCGGGCGATGAAGTCATCCTGCGCATGCTGGAGCTCGCGCGCCTGGCGCGGGTCCTTTGCCTCGCGGACGGTTCGAAAGGTCGATGCGCCGATCTCGCGATCGAGATCGGCAAGCGCGGGATCGGCGCAGATCGCCTTCTCCACCGGCCGGCGCGCCTTGCGGCAATCGAAGCTCGGCTTGCCGGCGACCGCCATCAAGGCGCCGATCCGCTCCAGTTCCAGCGACAGCGATTTGTAGTTGGCCTTGGCGGCGGCGTGATCGGGGTTGAGCTTGACGGCGGTGCCGAAATCCATGATCGCCTTCGGCCGGTCGCCCTTGCGGCGCCACAGCTCGCCGCGCGTATTGTGTACATCGGCAAGCGACGGATCGAGCTTGAGCACGGTGTCGTAGTCGGCGATCGCGCGGTCGATCATCTGTTTGCGGTCATATGCGCCCGCCCGCGCCGTCAGGGCCTTGATGCGATCCGGCCTCGCCGCCTTCTCATTGTCGATCAGCGCGCCGCAGATCTCGATGGTCTTGTCGTCGTCGGCTGCCGCCGCCGCGGCCATGCAGGGCCCGGCATCGGCCTGCACGTCCTTGCCAGGCTCGCTGCTCGCCGCATGCGCACGGCCTGATGGCAGTGCGACCGACAGGCAAACGCACAGCAATGCCGGGATCAGATTGAAGGCTGGATTGAAGGTCAGATTGGCACAGTTGCGTCGCATTCCATTCACCGACAAGACATCCCTCTCCTGCGCCAGAACCGCCGGCTCGGATTTCCGGCAGTGCCATTTGCCGCAAAACCACACGCTGGATTATACGTCAATTGCGACGATCGGCTGCACTTGGGACTGCACTTGGGGCCGCACTTGTAGCCGCACTTTTGGGGGTTCGCCTTGCTCACTTTCGAATGGATCATCGGCCTGTTGCTCGCAGCGGTGGCGCTGTCGGCGCTGGCGCGGCGGATCAAGGTGCCCTACCCGACCTTCCTTGCGCTCGGCGGCGTGCTGCTGACCCTGCTGCCGTGGGCCCCGACCTGGGCACTGGAACCGAAACTGGCGCTGGCGCTGTTCGTGGCACCAGTGCTGCTCGATGCCGCCTACGACACCTCGCTGCGCGACCTCCGCAACAACTGGCTGCCGGTCTCGACGCTGGTGGTGGTCGCGGTCGGCGTCACGACGGCCGCGGTCGCCGTGGTCGCGCACTGGCTGCGCCCCGACATGCCTTGGCCGGTCGCGATCGCGCTCGGTGCCATCGTGGCCCCGCCCGACGCGGCCGCCGCCACCGCGATCCTGCGCCAGGTCAACCTGCCGTACCGGATCCAGAAGATCCTCGAAGGCGAAAGCCTGCTCAACGATGCCACTTCGCTGTTGATCTATCGCGTCGCGGTCGGCCTCGTCGCCGCCGAGCACATGAAGATCCGCGAGTTCGTGCCGTCGATCACGGTCGCGCTGGTCGGCAGCCTCGCCGCCGGCTACCTGTTCGCACGGGTCTGGATGATGATCACCCGCCGCATCACCGAGGCGCCGAGCGCGATCATCACGCAATTCGGCGGCACCTTCATGGTGTGGATCGTCGCCGAGCACCTCGGGCTGTCCGGCATCCTGACCATCATCGCCTATGCGATCACCATCGCCCGCACCGCGCCGGCCCGCACCTCGGCGCGGCTGCGCGTGTCGTCCTATGCGGTGTGGGAAACCGTCGTGTTGGTCCTCAACGTGCTCGCCTTCATGCTGATCGGCCTGCAATTGCGCCCGATCTGGTCCGAGCTCGACGACGAGGTGCGCTGGAAATATTGCAGCTTTGCCGCCGCGATCCTCGCCGTCGTGATCCTTGCCCGCATCCTCTGGGTGATGCCCTACGGCGCCCTGCTGCGCACGCTGAAGGCGCGCAATTGGCTGCCCACCCATGTGGTGGAGGCCGTGCCGACCTTGAAGCGCGGCTTCATCGTGTCGTGGTGCGGCATGCGCGGCATCGTTACGCTTGCGGCCGCGTTTGCGCTGCCTGAGTATTTTCCATATCGCGACCTGATCCTGCTGACCGCGTTTGCCGTGGTGCTGGGTTCGCTCGTGATCCAGGGGCTGACATTGCGGCCGCTGATCCTGGCGTTGAATTTCGATGACGACGATCCGGTCGGGCGCGAGGCGGCCCATGCCCGCGGCGTGGTCTTTCGCGCAGCGCTCGAGGAGATCGACGCCGACCCATCGGAGGAAGCCGAGATCCTCCGGCTCGAATACCGTGCCGTGCTGCTGCGCGCCGAGAACGACCCGGATGGCGGCCTGACCTCACGCGAGCTGCCGTCGGATCCGATACGCCGCCGCGCCATCGCGGCTGCGCGTCAGGCGCTGCTCAATCTACGTCGCACCGAGACCATCGGCGACGACGCATTCCATCTGGTCGAGGAAGAGCTCGACCGCGCCGAGCTCAGCGTCGAGGCGTAGTCAGCGCGCCGTCATTGCGAGCGCAGCGAAGCAATCCATCCTTCCGCGCATGCGAGACCATGGATTGCTTCGTCGCTATGCTCCTCGCAATGACGGAGTGCGGCGTTGGGCCGCGCCACATGTTCGACGTCGCCCCTGCACAGGAACGACCGCGGTGTGCGTTGGGTCTCTCGATTCACATTCCACAGGCAGCAGCGCTTCAGCTACCCGACTTGGAGGTGATGCCGCCGTCAACCACGAGCTCGATGCCGGTGACATATTTCGATTCGTCCGAGGCGAGGAACAGCGCGGCATTGGCGACGTCCCAGGCGTCGCCCATATGCCCCATCGGCACCTGCGCGTCGCGGGCGCGCCACATCGCTTCGACATCGCCCTTGGCGTAGCTCTGCGCCAGCCCCGCCGAATGCGCCACCATCGGCGTCTTCATCAACCCGGGCAGGATCGCGTTGACGCGCACATGCTTCGAAGCGAACTCGACCGCGGTCGAGCGCGTCATCTGGTTCATCGCCGCCTTGCTGGCATTGTAGCTGACATAGGAAATGCCGACATGGCGGATCGAGGCGATCGAGGAGATGTTGATGATCGAACCGCCGCCCTGCTTGATCATGACCGGAATGACGTGCTTCATCGAGAGATAGGCGCTCTTGAGGTTGACCGCGAAGACGCGGTCCCAGTCGGCTTCCGCCACTTCCACCACGCTGCCGACCTCAGCGATGCCGACATTGTTGTCGAGCACGTCGATACGGCCATAGGCCTTCAGGCAGGCCGCGACCATCGCCTCGACCTCGCTGGCGCGCGAGACATCGGCAGTGAATGCGGCCGCCTTGCCGCCCTCCTCGGTGATGATCTTGACCGTCTCCTCAGCCGCCGCGCCGTTGCGATCGACGCAGAACACGCTGGCGCCCTCGCGCGCGAAGGTCACGGCGGTCGCCTTGCCATTGCCCCAGCCGGGCCCGATCGAGCCCGCGCCGACCACCATCGCAACCTTGCCCTTGAGCCGATCCATCGCCTGTTCTCCCGTTTGTTGTTCTTGCAGCCTGACGTAGTCCGTAGCCCGGATGAAGCGAAGCGCAATCCGGGAACACTGGCCCCGGATTACGCTGGCGCTCCATCCGGGCTATGGAGCTACGGATCCTCGCAAACACTCATCGTCGTGACATTAGCACCGATCGGAGGTCCGAAAATCTCCGATAGCGTCTGGCAGCTTCCCGCGTGGCACAGGTGCCATTCACCCGCCGCGCCGGAATTGCCGAGCACGACCTCGGGCCTTGGCACCGGCGTCGGCGACCATTGAAACCAGCCGCCAACGAGGCGCGCTTCCGGCGGCGGCTCCATGCCGGCGCCAGTGCCCTTGATGCGCGCCTGCTGCAGCGTCAGGCCGGCCGGCGTGACCAGCCAGTCTTCCTGCCAGGCGGTCTTCTCGATCGAATGCGTCCAGGCGAGCGTGAAGGCTGCGATCGACAGCGTCTTCACGACACCCGCGGATGCAAGGCAGAGGCTCAAGCCGCCGCCACCGCGTTGCGCGGACGCTGCCGCCATTGCCAAAGCACGACAGCGGCCGCGAGCGTGAATCCCGCCGTATCCGAGAACTGGAAATCGCCGAGCAGGCAGAGCGCGGCGCCGAAGGCGACCACGATCTCGATCAAGGTCAGCCGCGTGAACAGGAAGCCGATCGCGACGATGCCGAACAGGGCGATCGCCACCAGCGCCTTGAAGGTCGCGAGCGCCACCGCGCCGTAGAAGCCGAGTTGCGCCTGCATCGGATCGCCGGCCTGCAGCATCAACGCCGGCGAATAGACGAAGATGAAGGGGATGACGTAGCCGGCGAGCGCGATCCGCATCGCCTCCCAGCCGATCTTGTCCGGGTTCTCCTTGGCGATCGGCGCCGCCGCCAATGCTGCGAGCGCGACCGGCGGCGAGAGGTCGGCCATGATGCCGTAGTAGAACGCAAACATGTGGCTTGCGATCAGCGGCACGCCGAGCTTGGCGAGCGCGGGGGCCGCCAGCGCCGCGGTGATGATGTAGGTCGGAATGGTCGGGATGCCGGTGCCGAGCAGGATCGACAGCAGCATCGTCATGATCAGCGCCAGGAACAGGCTCTTGGCGCCGAGCCCGATGATCCAGCTGCCGAAGATGGTGCCGACGCCGGTCTGCGTCATCATGCCGATGATGGTGCCGACGATGGCGCAGGCCATGCCGACAGTCAGCGCCGACTTGGCGCTGTCGGCGAGCGAGTCACGGCAGGCCCTCAGCGTGGCGCGGCCACCGCGCGTGATCGCCGCGATCACGATCAGCCCCGCGACGACGCAGGCGACCGGAACGATCTCGAGCCCGTGGCGTGACACCGCGGCAACCACCAGCGCAAGCCCGATCCAGAAGATGTAGCGCACGATCGTGTTGGAGAAGCCGAGCGTGATACTGGCGCCGAGGATCAGCGCGACCGTCAGTGCGAGCCCCATGCTGCCGGCATAGAGCGGCGTGAAGCCCTCGAACAGCATGTAGACCAAAGCCGCGAGCGGCAACACCAGATACCAGCGCGCCACCAGCGCCTTCCAGGCGCTCGGGATCTCCGAGCGCTTCATGCCGACGAGGCCATGCTTGCCGGCCTCCAGATGCACCATCCAGAACGCCGAGGCGAAATACAGGATCGCCGGAATCACCGCGGCCTTGACGATCTCCGAATAGGGTACGCCGAGCGTCTCCGCCATGATGAAGGCGACCGCGCCCATCACCGGCGGCATGATCTGGCCGCCCATCGAGGCGGTGGCCTCGACGCCCGCGGCGAAGGCGCGGCGGTAGCCGAACTTGATCATCAAGGGAATCGTGAACTGGCCGACGGTCACGACGTTGGCGACACCGGAGCCCGAGATTGTGCCCATCATGCCGGAGGCGAATACCGCGACCTTGGCCGGGCCGCCGCGGGTGCGCCCGAACAGGCCGAGCGAGACGTCGGTGAAGAGCTGGATCATGCCGGCGCGCTCGAGGAACGAGCCGAACAGGATGAACAGGAAGATGTAGGTCGCCGAGACGTAGATCGGCACGCCGTAGAAGCCTTCGGTGCCGAACGAGAGATGGGTGACGATCTGGTCGTAATCATAGCCGCGATGATTGAACGGCGACGGCAAATGCTGCCCGAAGAACCAGTAGAGCAGGCAGGCGCCGCACATCAGCGGCAGCGCCGCCCCCATCAGCCGCCGCGTGCCCTCGAAGATCAGGACCGCAAGCAGCGTGCCGACCGCGAGGTCCATGTTGGTCGGATCGCCGTCGCGGGCGATCAAATCGGCATAGAAGATCCACTGGTAGAGCCCACAGAGGAAGCCGGCGGCACCGACGATCCAGCTCACCGCACGGCCGAAATCGGTTTTCGCGGTGAAATTGCCGATCAGGCCGAAGGTCAAGAGGATCAGGAAGCCGACATGGACGCCGCGCACCACCTGGCTCGGCAGATAGTTGAAGGCTGCGACATAGAGCTGGAACACTGCGAAGGCGAGACCGATGGCATAGGCCAGATGTCCCCAGGCGCCGGGGCCAAAACCTTCCGGAAAGCCATGCTCGAAATTGTCGAATTCAACCTTGACGGGCTGTTCGCCCGCAACCTGCTGCTGCATTGAATGAAGTCCCCCGCCGTGCCCGCGGCGCTTATAGCCACCTAGCCATTCTTCCGAAAGCCACGCTGGGCAAAACCACCGCCGTCATTGCGAGCCACCCGGTCGGCGCGAAGCGCCGCCGGATGACAGGCTCCGCGAAGCAATCCATCCCTCGGCTCGTTGAGAGATGGATTGCTTCGTCGCTTCGCTCCTCGCAATGACGATGGTTGACTTGGCCGTCTCCTACTTGATCAGGCCCTTTTCCTTGTAATAGCGGATCGCGCCGGGATGCAGCGGCACCGGGCTGCCGGTCGCGGCGGCCGCGAGCTTGATCTCCTTGCCCGCGGCATGGGCATTGGCGAGCTCCGGCAGCGATTCGTAGACCAGCTTGGTCATCTGGTAGGCGAGATCGTCCGACACCGCGCTCGAGGTGACGAGGTAGTTCACCACCGCAGCGGTCGGCACATCCTTGTCCTGGCCGGTATAGGTGTTGGCCGGGATGATCACGGAGACGAAGGGCGGACCGATCTTGTCGACCGTCTCCTTCGGCACGGCGACCACGGTGATCTCGCTCGAGGTCGAGAGGTCCTTCAGCGAGGCAACGCCGAGGCCGGCGGATTGCAGCGTGGCGCTGAGCTGGCGGTTCTTCATCAGGTCGACCGATTCGGCGAACGGCAGATACTCGACCTTGCCGAGATCCTTGTAGCTCATGCCGGCGGCGGCGAGGATCGCGCGCGAGTTGAGCTCGGTGCCGGACTTCGGCGCGCGACCGACAGGCTCTTGCCCTTGAGATCGGCCAGCGTCTTGATGCCGCTTTCGGCGGTCGCGACGATCTGGATGTAATTCGGATAGATCGCGCCGATGGTGCGCAGCTTGTCGAGCTTGTTCTTGAAGCCGGCCTCGGCGTCGCCTTCCCAGGCGGCCTTCAGCGAATCGCCGAGCGTGAAGGCGATCTCGCCGCGGCCCTGCTGCAGCAGCACCAGATTCTCGACCGAGGCCTTGGTCGCCTGCACCTGGGTCTTCACGTCAGGGATCTTGTCGCCGTAGATCTTCCCGATCGCGACGCCGAGCGGATAGTAGACGCCCGAGGTGCCGCCGGTGAGCACGTTAATGAACTGCTGGGCCTGTGCGACGGGCGCGGCCAAAACACTGGCTGCCGCGATCGCGGCAGCCATCAACCTGGAATTCATGAGCATTATTCTCCCCTAAGCCGGGCCGGAAATTGGCCGCACGCCCCGCCGGGTCAACCCATCCAAATGACGCATGCCGGGCTAAAATCCCGAACAGCAGCATCACCTTACCAGCGCGGGAACTCTGCGCATGCGAGCGGGCCGAGATGCGCAATCCCGCGCGAGGTATGACTTGCAGCCGTCCGAAACGACGGCAGTCAAGCGCGCTTGATGCGTTGAACTTCTTCCTCGCGGACGTGCGGGACGGGCTTGGGCCCTATCTTGCGATCTGCCTCCTGACCGAACGGAAGTGGGACGAGGCCTCGATCGGCTCGGCGATGTCGATCACGGCCGCAGCCATCGATCACCAGGTCGCGCGGCTCCTGCGCGTTGATGCCGGAGACGCGACGCGTGGCATCGGTGACGTCACACACAACAGCATTGGCATCACAGAACCGATGATCCGCGATTCGCCGTCGACGACTCAGCGCATCGCTCGCGTGACGCGATCCGATGTCCGACAACGGTGCAATTTTGCGTCTGCATCGACACGACAACACAGTCATTAACGCCGTCTCTCGATGAAACACGCGCGCAAGGTTTCTGCCGACCTCCGAAGTCGGGCGCGATCGCGCTCATGAACGTCAGATGACGCATTTGTTGCACGTGCAAAGGCGGTGAGACGCAGCGATTCCTGCATCATTTGATTCGAATTGATTCCTTTAAGGTTAGCGAGGCAATCAATGTATGAGCCAGAAATTTCCATGATTGCCGCGGCTCTTGGATGTACGAGTCAAGCCGGGGTAATTACGGATAAGGCGGGGCATGAATCACATCAGCCACATCACACAGGCACGAGCCGGATGGTTCGGACATCGCAAGCTGACCCCGCGCGCATGCATTGCGGACAGCAAAAAGCACCTTCGGACCTTCCTCGCGGAGGCGCTGGAAGACCTCGGCTTCATCACCAGTGAATGCGGCCAGGCATTGGAACTCGACACCGTGCTGGACGCGGAACGGCCCGATCTTCTGGTGCTCGGCGTGTCCGTGGACGGCATCGAAGTCAGTAAAATTCTCGAGACTTTGGTGAGAAAGGACTATGCCGGCAAGGTCCTCGTCATCGGGCAACCGGACTCGATCATCGTCAAGGCCGTCCGGCAGATCGGCGATGAATACGGCATCGCCATGCTGCCGGCCCTGTCCACGCCGTTCAGCGCCGGAACGCTGCGTGACAGTCTTGCGTCATTGCTTCCGCTCGAACCCGCGCCGAGTCCGGCGGTGGACGTGCCCGAAGCGCTGAAGGCCGGCTGGCTCGAGCTATGGTATCAGCAGAAAATTCATCTCCGGACGCTGGTTCCGAGCGGCGCCGAAGCGCTGATCCGGATGCGCCATCCGGCATGGGGGGTGGTGCCGCCGGCCTACTTCATCCCCGATGAAGGCGATCCGCATTTTCATGCGCTATCGGAGTTCGTGATCGAGCGCGCGATCGAGGATTGGCGCTATCTCCTCGAGCAGATCGGACCGGTCAATCTCTCGATCAACCTGCCGATCTCGTTTCTTGCCGATGATGATGCGGTGCACGAGCTCTGTTACCGGATTCCGGATCATGCAGCCTTCGCCGGCCTGCTGATCGAGATCGACAGCACCGAGGTGATCGATAATCTGGACCTGGCGATCGATGTCGCCCGGCGCGTTCGCCTGCACAATATCGGCATCTCGATCGACAATGTCGGCGCGAACTGGCCGTCCTTG
>NZ_JACMYO010000107.1 GCF_020889685.1 Bradyrhizobium oropedii | reverse complement strand
CCCGCCTGCGGGGAGAGGTCGGAACGCATCGCGTGATGCGTTCCGGGTGAGGGGGTACAGGTCCATCCGCACACGGTGCTGGTGGAGAAGCCCCTCACCCCAACCCTCTCCCCGCAAGAGCGGGGCGAGGGAGCACACCGTCAATGCGGCGCTGCCGGAGACTTCACCGTCCCATCTGCGCCGGATCGTAGAAGAAGCGCTCCTCGATCAGCTCCTCGCCGCGCCAGGTCTGCCAGGCGACCTCCTCCATGCTGCGGACCTTGCCGTCCTTGCCGGTGAATTCGAACCGCCAGCAGATCGCGGAGTGATCGCCGTCGAGCAGCAGCGGCCCGAGCCGCGTCGTCTTCACGCCGGAGACCGCGGCCAGCACCGCCGCCTCGCGCGCCGCCAGCGCCTCACGGCCGACGCGCCATTCACCGTCGTTCTCCTGGGTGCGGGCATCGGCCGTATAGAAGTTCCGGATCGCGGCGACATGGTCGTTGGCTTCGACCGTGTCAGCGAAGGCTTGCAGCGTCTTGAGCGAAGGCATGGGCAATCTCCATTTACCGACTGATGGTCGGTATTTATCGACTGATAGTCGGTAAGTCAATTGGCTTACGCTTGGAACTCGGCTACAGATGCACGATGGCAACCCAGGCCGAGCGGCGCGAGAAAACCAGAGCCGCCATCGTCAAGGCGGCACGGCGCATCTTCGGCGAGCGCGGCTTTGCGGCTGCGACGATGGACGACATCGCGAGCGGCGCGCGCGTCGCCAAGGGCGCGGTCTATCATCACTTCGCGACCAAGGAGGCGGTGTTCGAGGCCGTGTTCGAGCAGGTGTCGATCGATCTCGTCGCCGATCTCGATCGCATCTCGCGCGCGGAGAACGATCCGCTGGCAGCGATGGCCGCGGGAACGCAGGGCTATTTCGCGGCGTGCTCGAAGGGTCCGACCGGCCAGATCATCCTGCGCGACGGCCCGGCCGTGCTCGGCTGGGAACGCTGGCGCGAGATCGACGCCAAGCATTTCGGCGGCAAATTTCCGCGCGCGCTTTCCGCTGCGATGGACGCCGGCGTGATCGCAAAGCAGCCGATCGAGCCCCTGGCGCGGCTGTTGCTCGGCGCGGTGACGGAGGCAGCCGTTGCGGTGTCAGCCGGTCCCGATATCGGCAAGACCGGCACCGATTACGCGCGGGCGTTTCGGTCGTTGCTGGATGCGCTCAGGGTGAAGTAAGCCCAGCTTCCTCCCCGCGTCGTCCCTGCGAAAGCAGGGATCCATAACCACAGGGTAGCGTTGTCGAGGCGCGCTGTGGCCCCAGCGTTTTGCAACAATCGACGGTCGTGATTATGGGTCCCCGGTCAAGCCCGGGACGACAGCGAGTTTGCGGAGACGGCCGGGCCGCCTCAGTCCTTGTCGCTCTCGAGCTGGAAGATCTGCGAGCCTTCGCCGCTCGAGATCAGGCCGGTCTTGTTGTAGAGGCCGAGCTTGGCGCGGGTATCCGAGATGTCGAGGTTGCGCATCGTCAGCTGGCCGATGCGGTCGGCCGGCGTGAAGGCGGCGTCCTCGACCTTCTCCATGCTCAAGCGCTCCGGCGCATAGGTCAGGTTCGGGCTCTCGGTGTTGAGGATGGAATAGTCGTTGCCGCGACGCAGCTCCAGCGTCACCTCGCCGGTGACGGCGCCCGCCACCCAACGCTGCGCGGTCTCGCGCAGCATCAAGGCCTGCGAATCGAACCAGCGGCCCTGGTAGAGCAAGCGGCCGAGCCGCATGCCGCTGATGCGGTACTGCTCGATCGTATCCTCGTTGTGGATGCCGGTGACCAGCCGCTCATAGGCGATGTGCAGCAGCGCCATGCCGGGCGCCTCGTAGATGCCGCGGCTCTTGGCCTCGATGATGCGGTTCTCGATCTGGTCGCTCATGCCGAGGCCATGGCGGCCGCCGATCGCATTGGCTTCGAGGAACAGCGCGACCGGATCGGCAAACGTCTTGCCGTTCAGCGCGACCGGCTGGCCTTCCTCGAAACGCACCACGACCTTCTCGGGCTTGACGTCGCAGTCGGCGCGCCAGAACGGCACGCCCATGATCGGGTTGACGATGGTGATGCCGCTCGACAGGCTCTCGAGATCCTTCGCCTCATGGGTCGCGCCGAGCAGATTGCTGTCGGTCGAATAGGCCTTCTCCGCGCTCATCTTGTAGGCGAAGCCCTGCGCGGTCATGAACGCCGACATCTCGGCGCGGCCGCCGAGCTCGTCGATGAACTGCTGGTCGAGCCAGGGCTTGTAAATCCGCAGGCTCGGATTGGTCAGCAGGCCGTAGCGGTAGAAGCGCTCGATGTCGTTGCCCTTGTAGGTCGAGCCGTCGCCCCAGATGTTGACGCCGTCCTCCTGCATCGCCGCGACCAGCATCGTGCCGGTCACCGCGCGGCCGAGCGGGGTGGTGTTGAAATAGGTGATGCCGCCGGTCGAGATGTGGAACGCGCCGGACTGGATCGCGGCGATGCCCTCATGGACCAGCTGGGTGCGGCAATCGACCAGGCGGGCCTTCTCGGCGCCGAAGTCCATCGCCTTGCGCGGGATCGCGTCGTAATCGGCCTCGTCGGGCTGGCCGAGATTGGCGGTGTAGGCAAAGACCTTGGCGCCCTTCAGCTTCATCCAGAGCAGCGCCGCCGAGGTGTCGAGCCCGCCCGAGAACGCGATGCCGACTTTTTCGCCAGTGGGCAGGCTTTTCAGAATCGTACTCATGGGACGGTCCAATCGGTCGAAATCGGGATGTTTGACGAGGCCGAATATCAAATTTCGGAAGGCGGGGCACGCCTTTAATCAGGCCTCGGGCTTGGCTGGGTCCGCCTGGCTGCCGCGGCGCCAGCGCTGCATCCAGCGGTAGCCCGGCATCGCGAGCCGCGTGAGCGCGGCATCGACCTGGGCGTCGGTCAGCCGGGTCGAGGCCCAGCGGTAGATCAACGCATAGAACAGCCAGACCGTGAGGAACGACACCAGGCCCGCGATCGCCACATCGGTGAAAAAGTGCCCGCCGAAGGCCATTCGAAGCCCGCTGGTGACGATGCCGAACACGGTCGCCCCGGCAAAGGCAAGCGGCCGCCATGCGGGCGGCGCCAGCGCTGCCGGCGCGTAGGTCCAGAACGCAGTGGCGCCCTCGCCGGAGAAGAACGAGCAGTTGCGCGGGCAGCCGCCGCGCGGGTCCCACCACGGCATGAATTGCAGGTCACCGCCGAACTGCGTCACGAACACCGGCCGCGGCCGGCCCCAGTAGTTCTTGAAGGTGAGGTTGGTGAGGACGCCGGCCGAGAGCAGCATCGTGGTGAGCAGGAACACCGCGGCGCGGCCCGACATCAGCATCGGCCGCTCCGGGTGGATGAATTTCCAGATGATGGTCACGATCGCCGGCAGCACCAGCGCCCAGGCGATCCACATCGCCGCATCGCGCGCGAACTGTGCCACCGCGTCGAGCTTCACCGGGAAGGTTTTCTGTGCGGCGTCGTAGAACAGCGCGGCCAGCTTGAGGTCGAGCTCGGGATAGATCCCGAACACGAGGCCGATGATGAGCGCGAGCCCCAGCGCGATGACAAGTCCGGTCCGGTTCATGGCGCGCGGTTTAGCCGAGGCGGCGGGACATGGGAAGTGTGCGGTATCGTCATCCCCGCGCAAAGGCTTCGCCTTTGTCGCTGGAGGTGCGAGCTCTTGCGAGCCTCGAAGGATGCGATCTTGCTCCGGCCCATCCTTCGAGACGCCGTGCTACGCACGGCTCCTCAGGATGACGGCGGTGCTTGCGACGGCAATCGCGACGATAATGGCGGGGGCGGCGGCAACGGACGTCGCGGCTCGCGCCAGGCGCCGGCGGTGCGGCCGGCGATCAGCCAGTAGACCAGGCCGGCGACGATGCCGGCGCCGGTCATGATCTCCAGGTGCCGGCGCACGATGCCGTGGAATTGCATCATGTCGGGATCGAACGGGACCAGTCCGAGATAGCAGGCCGCCCCAACGATCGCGCCGCCGACCGCATAGGCCAGCACGCTCCTGATGAAGAAGGCCTCCGTGATCAGCACCACGATCAGCGCCGGCAGCAGCGCAAAGCCTGATATGAAGATGAAGCCGAAGCCGAGCACGATATCGATCGCGCTCTGGTCGATCTGGCCGCCGAAATCGCTGACCTCGGGATACAGCACCGCGACGACCACGATGATTCCTGCCACGAAGCAGGCCATCAGGAAGCCGAAGGCGACGACGAACAGGCGGCCGATCAAGGCCATATCTAGACCAAAGCCAACGGAGCTGGCATCACACGAGCGCTCCATTCACCCGATTGACAGCCGGCAATTCGCCAGAATGCGTAGCCGGCAACAACGCCCGCGAGCGTTACGATTGCGAGCTCGCTGACGCTGAATGCCACACAAAATGAACGCGCCTGAATCAAGTCGATCTTTGTGCAGGCGACATCAAGCAATGCCGCACCGAGGCCAGAAGCCGACACATAGAACCACTTGCTGCGAATCTTCAGCGTTTCAGTGAAAATCAGAACGACAAGCGTAGGGATCAGCGCGAGCATGGCGCTCGCCAATGTACCGAAAAGCGCTATGAGCAGGAGACCCAGAAACGGCCCGTAGAAATCTGACCCCGCATAGTGGCGAAGGTTGTCGAAATCGACCAGCACCTTCCCCGCAAGCAGCACGATTACGGCAAGGAAATTGCCCACAACGAATGCCGCTATTATCCGTAGGATTCGTCTAAGCGGCGCCATCCTTCTCTCAATCCGTCATCGCCATCGCGCGCAGCGCCTGGCGCTCGCGGGCCGAGAGCTTTTCGGTCTCCGACTTGAGCTGGCCGCAGGCGGCGAGGATGTCGCGGCCGCGCGGCGTGCGCACCGGCGAGGAATAGCCGGCGTTGAAGATGTATTCGGAGAATTTCTCGATCTGCTCCCAGTCCGAGCATTCGTAGGCCGTGCCCGGCCACGGATTGAACGGGATCAGGTTGATCTTCGCCGGAATGCCCTTGAGCAGCTTCACCAGGAGCCGGGCGTCGTCGAGCGAATCGTTGACGCCCTTGAGCATCACATATTCGAAGGTGATACGCCGCGCGTTCGAGGCGCCGGGATAGTCGCGGCAGGCCTGCAGCAATTCCTTGATCGGATATTTGCGGTTCAGCGGCACCAGCTCGTTGCGCAGCTCGTCGCGCACCGCATGCAGCGAGATCGCGAGCATCACGCCGATCTCGTCACCCGTGCGCTGGATGTTCGGCACCACGCCTGAGGTCGACAGCGTGATGCGCCGACGGGAAATGCCGATGCCTTCGTTGTCGCCGACGATCAACAGTGCATCGCGCACCGCGTCGAAATTGTAGAGCGGCTCGCCCATCCCCATCATCACGATGTTGGTGACGCGGCGCGTGCCGTCCTCGCGATCGGCCCAGTCGTTCAGCCGGTCGCGCGCCACCATCACCTGGCCGACGATCTCGCCGGCGGTGAGGTTGCGCACCAGGCGCTGCGTGCCGGTGTGGCAGAACGAGCAGTTCAGCGTGCAGCCGACCTGCGATGAAACGCACAGCGTGCCGCGATCGGTCTCTGGGATGTAGACGCACTCGACCTCGTGCGGCCGTTCGACCTTGTCGCCGCTCGGCAGCCGCAGCAGCCATTTGCGGGTGCCGTCATTGGAGATCTGCTCGGCGACCACCTCGGGACGGTCGACGGTAAAATGCTTCTCGAGCTCGGCGCGCATGTCCTTCGAGACGTTGGTCATCTCGGCAAAGCTCTGCGCCCCGCGGAAATACATCCAGTTCCAGAGCTGCTGGGTGCGCATCTTGCGCTGGCCCGTCTGCACCCCGATCTCGCCGAGGCGATCGGCGATCTCGGCGCGCGACAGCCCGATCAGCGACGGCTTGGCCGGCGGCACATAGGTCTCGAGCGGAACCTTTTCGACCAGCGCGCTGGCGCCGGGTACGGCTTTGGGGGTCACGGTGTCGGTCATGAGACCTCAAATAGGCCTTCCAGCCGGTGCTGGAAAGCCACCAAATTCCTCGAATTTGCGTCTTGGCCCGGCTTTAGCGCCGGCAGTCCTGCCCCAGCCGGTCGAGCGCCTGCGCCAGGCCCTTCAGCGAGAAGCTGTCGATCGTCTCGGTGCCCTTGGCCGAGACGGCTTTTACCGTCAGATCGGCCGATTTGCGCATGGCTTCCACCATCCGCTCCTCCTCGGCCGCATTCTTGATCCAGAGGCCGTCGCCCTGCGTGTACATCGCATAGGTTCCGCCGCCGACCTGGAGCGTCGATTCCGAACCCGGCTTCACGGTGTAGCCGATCATGATCGAGACTTCGTTGACGACCTTCTCGGCCGGACGGGTCGAGATGAAGGCATAGGCCGGATCGCGCGGCCGGTTCGCCGGGTTGCTCTTCGAGGACGCCGGCTTGGCGAGCGCAAAGCACACCTTCTTGCCGTTGGGCGAGGCGGTGTAAGCGCCCCAGGTGCCGAATTGGCCGATCAGCGTCGGCTCCGCGCCGCCGGCCGCAGCCGCGGCGGCCGAAGGCGCCGGCTTGGCTGCTTCCTTGGCCGTGTCTTTCTTGGGCGCAGCCTGCATTGGTGCGAGGGAGATGATCCCGCACAGACCACAGGCAGCCAATGATGTCAGAATCTGCCGCACGGCCAACTGGTTCCCCCATCATTGTGACTGCAAGATGGCCCGGCGATTCCCCTCCGCCGGCTCGGATGGATACCCGGGAAACGCTTTTTTGGGAAGGCAATTACGGCTGGCCGCGCGTGCAGACCACAGCCGCATTGCGCGTCCATTCTTCTCAGTGCGTGCTCATTGCTTGCCGATGCACATCAGCCCTTATCAGCGCTTATTAGCCTTTGGCGCGCGCCGCGCGCTGGCTCTCCCACTGTGCATCGGTCCATTGCAGCAGGTCCTCGGCACCGGAACTGCGCAAATGCGAGCCGCCGTCCTGCACCACCATCTCGCCATTGATGTAGCCGGCCTGATCCGAGATCAGGAAGGTCGCGAGATTGGCCAGCTCGGAATGCTCGCCGGCGCGGCCGAGCGGATTGCGATGCGACCACGTCTCATTGCGCCCTTCGGGACGCAACTGCCCGGTGGCGCCTGCGGTCGGGAACGCACCCGGCGCGATCGCCACGGTGCGGATGCCCTTCGGGCCCCATTCGACGGCAAGGCTCTTGGTCATCGCCAGCACCGCGGTCTTGGCCATCGACGACGGCACCGTGAAGGCGCGGCCGGTGATGGTCGAGGTCGAGAGGATCGAGAGCACCACGCCCTTGTGCTTGCCTTCGATCCAGCGGCGGCCGGCGGCGAGCGTGCAGTACATCGTGCCATGCAGGGTCGGCGCGAGGATCGCGTCCGCCGCGCGGAATGACAAATGTTCGCTCTGCGCAATAAAGGTTGCGGCAGCATTGTTGACGAGTACGTCTATCGGCGCGTCCTGCCAGATCTGATCCATCATCGCTTCGACCGCGGCGCCGTCGCGGATATCGCAGCGCGCGGTCGACACCTTGGCGCCGAGCTCGCTGCGGAATTTTGCTGCGGTTTCCTCCAGCAGCCCCTCGCGCCGGCCGCAGATGATCAGTTCGGCACCGAGCTCGGCAAAGCGGGCGCCCATCGCCGCGCCAAGGCCGGAGCCGCCGCCGGTGATCAGGATGCGCTTTTTCGCTAGCAGGCCTTTTTCAAACATAGTTTGATCCCTCCGCACTGTATTGTCGCTCCGCCGCAAATCCGGCATGAAGCTTGTAGTCCAAGATCTTGCAGCTCTTTCTGCGTCCGAAACTCAGGTGTGTCCATGAAAGCCATCCTCTGCTCGCAATACTGTCAACCCGACGATCTCGTGCTGGCTGACGTGCCCGATCCGGTGGCTGGTCCCGGCGAAGCCGTGATCGCGATCAAGGCGGCGGCACTGAACTTCTTCGACATTCTGATGATCCAGGGCAAGTACCAGATCAAGCCGCCGTTCCCGTTCTCGCCTGCCGCCGAAGTTGCAGGCGTGATCGAGAGCGTCGGCGCGGGTGTCACCGATCTGAAGGTCGGCGATCGCGTCGTTGCGTCATGCGGCCACAACGGCGCGCGCGACAAGATCGCGCTCCCTGCGAATTCGATCGTGAAGATTCCCGACAATCTCGATTACGACCGCGCCGCAGGGATCATCATCATCTACGGCACCGCGCTGCATGCGCTGGAAGATCGCGCGAGCCCGAAGCCGGGCGAGACGCTCGCGGTGCTCGGCGCCGCCGGCGGCACCGGCCTTGCCGCGTGCGAGCTCGGCAAGTTGATGGGCCTGAAGGTGATCGCCTGCGCCTCGTCGGACGAGAAGCTCGCATTCGCCAAGCAGCACGGCGCCGAGCTGACGCTGAATTACGCCAAGGAAGATCTCAAAGAGGGCCTGCGCAAGCTGACGGATGGCAAGGGCGCCGACATCGTGTTCGATCCGGTCGGCGGCGCCTATGCCGAGGCCGCGTTGCGCTCGACCGCATGGGAAGGCCGCTTCCTGGTGATCGGCTTTGCCGCGGGCGACATTCCGAAGATTCCGCTCAACCTCGCGCTGCTGAAGGGCTGCGATATCCGCGGCGTGTTCTGGGGCGCGTGGGCGCGGCAGAATCCGGAGAAGAACCGCAAGAACCTCGAGAAGCTCGTGCAGTGGACCGCGGAAGGCAAGATATCGTCGCACGTCGACCAAACCTTCCCGCTGTCGCAGACATCAGAAGCGCTCAAGGTGCTCGCCGGCCGCAAGGCCATGGGCAAGGTGATCCTGCATCCGGGAAGCTGACGGACGATCTGTCCGCGTTCGGGCTGTGCTCCCTCGCCCCGCTCTTCGCGGGGAGAGGGTTGGGGTGAGGGGCCGCCTCCGCATAGACGGCAACAAATGCGTACGCGGAGACTCCCCCTCACCCGGATCGCATCTGACGATGCGATCCGACCTCTCCCCGCACGCGGGGCGAGGTTAACAGCCTCTGCTTCGCCCTCACTCCTCCGCAGGCACCCCGCGCTTCAACGCGGCGCGTGCGGCTTCGCGATGCTCCGGCGTGATGTGGCTTGCCACCATGCGGATCGCGGTTGCGAGCACCGCAGCGTCATCGGTGAAGCCGAGCACCGGCAGCATGTCCGGGATGAAGTCGAACGGCAGGATGAAATAGGCGATTGCGCCGAGCAGCGCGGCCTGGACATGGCGCGGCGTCTGCCGGTCGAACGCGCAGTAATACGCAGCCAACAAGTCCTCGGCGAAAGGCAGGCGCGCGACCACCTTCTTGAACTTGATCCAGAAGCGGCGGCGCACGCTTTCCCGGTCCTGCGCCAGCCGGTCGGCAGGCTCAAATCCCACGCCGTATTCGGACGTTGCCATCGCAAGGGTTCCTCGCGCCGCGCGACGTTTCGGCGGCGAACGATGCGAATTTGGGGATGTCGGCCAACCGGCGCAAGGCTACGGGCAGCCGGGTCAGTTGACCCCGAGCTGCCTTGCGATCGCGTTCATGGCCTTGGCGAGGTCGATATCGCGCTTGGTCACCCCGCCGACATCGTGGGTCGCCAGCACGACCTCGACCGTCTTGTAGACGTTCTTCCACTCGGGGTGATGGTCGCTCTTCTCGGCCACCAGGGCGGCGCGCGCCATGAAGCCGAAGGCCTCGTTGAAGTCCTTGAATACGAAGGTCTTTGCAATCGCCTCGCGTCCGGCCAGTTCCGACCAGCCGGCCAGTTCCCAAAGCGCGGCCTTCCTTGCTTCCGCTGACAGCCTTTCGACCATGGTAACCCTCCCGTTTGAGGCCAACTCTAGCCTAACAACCGGCCTCCGGGGTGGGATCCATGCCGAAATTGAGGCCGGAATCGCGTCCTATCGCCGCCGGTAACCATGACGGAGATGTAACATCAGTCGGTTCAGGAATTTGCTACAAATAGGGGGTGTATGCGCGTTGGCAGTTTTGCGAGATTGAGCCCCGACGATTGTTTACGAGATCGATGACCTGAGATCGATGACCGACGGCTCCGCCAGCATATCGCCCAAGCCGCTGCGTTCGGCGAAGCGACGACTGATGTTCGTATTGATCGCGGGCGCGCTCGCCATCATCGGCACGCTGATGGCCGGCTATTACTTCGCGGTACGCCCGGTGACGCTGCGGATCGCAGTCGGCCCGGCGAACAGCGATGACCTCAAGGTCGTTCAGGCGCTGGCGCAGGCCTTCAACAACCAGCAGCATACCCAGGTCAAGCTCCGACCAGTGCAGACCGACGGTGCCTCCGCCAGCGCGCAGACGCTGGCCGACGGCAAGGCCGATCTCGCCATCATCCGCGGCGATCTCGAAGTGCCGAAGAATGCGCAGGCGGTCGCGACCCTGCGCAAGAACGTCGTGGTGATGTGGGTTCCGCCCGCGAAGGGCAAGGTTCGGAAGTCGGCGCGGATCACCAAGATCGCACAACTTGCCGGCCGCAAGATCGGCGTCGTCGGACGCACCCCGGCCAATGTCAATTTGCTGAAGCTGATCCTGACACAATACGGCGTCGATCCGATGAAGGTCGATATCGTTCAATTCCCGGCCAATGAGGCGACGGACGCCATCAAGAACCTGAAGGCCGACGCCTATCTCGCCGTCGGCCCGGCCAACAGCAAGATCACGATCGATGCGATCACGGCGTCGACCAAGGACGGCGGTGAGCCCACGTTCCTGCCGATCGACGCTTCCGAGGCGATCGCGCAAAATCATCCGGCCTATGAGGCCGCGGAAATTCCGGCCGGCTCGCTCGGCTCGGCCGACCGGCCCGACGACGAGGTGAAGACGATCAGCTTCTCGCACCACATCGTCGCGCGAAAGGGCCTGTCGGACTCGACGGTCGCGGCATTCACCCGGCAATTGTTTGCGATCCGGCAGACGCTCAAGAACGATTTCCCGCTCGCCGCCAAGATCGAGACGCCCGACACCGACAAGGATGCCACCATTCCGGCGCATCCGGGCGCGGCCGCCTTCGTCGACGGCGAAGAGAAGACCTTCCTCGACCGCTACAGCGACTACATCTGGTGGAGCCTGATGGCGTTCTCGGCGATGGGCTCGGCCGGTGCGTGGTTCGCCGGCTACCTCAAGCAGGACGAGCGCAACACCAACACCTCACAGCGCGACCGGCTGCTGGAGATGCTGAAGGGCGCACGGCAAAGCGATTCGACCGAAGAGCTCGACCAGATGCAGGCGGAGGCCGACGACATCCTGCGTCACACGCTGGATAGCTTCGAGCATGGCGCCATCGAGGAAGGCACGCTGACCGCGTTCAACATCGCGCTCGAGCAGTTCCACAACGCGGTCGCCGACCGCAAGGCGCTGCTGCTGAGCATGCCGCAGAATTTGCAGCGCACCGCGACGCAGTTCAGAGCGGCGGGCACGGCGTAGGTCTTCCGACCTCCACCGCTTTGCTTATCCGCTCGATAGCTCCACAAACGCGTCATGCCCGGCCTTGTGCCCGCCTTCGCTGAAGCTTCGGCGAGACCAATTGCGAAGCCCGGCGAAGCCTTGGCGTAGCCGGCTGCCGGGCATCCACGTCTTGGTCCCCGCGACAGAAAGACGTGGATGGCCGGGACAAGCCCGGCCATGACGGCGCCGAAACACCGGTGCCAGCATATGCGATCGCCCTCCCCTTGTGGGATCACTCGCGGGTGGGGGCGCTTGCCAAAATATCGAAAACAACCCCATGCAAAGTAGCTCACTGCGCCCCTGTAATCTCTCCGTCATGGAATTTTTCTAGGTCTTGGCACGCCTGCGGCGCATTGTCGCTGTGACCTGAGGAGGCTCCCCATGACGATCCGGTTTTCGCGAAAGCTCACCCGCCGACACTTTCTCTCCACTGCGGCTGCGGCCGGCGCCGGCGTGATCGCGATGCCTTATCTGTCGCGCGCCGCCGATCGTCCCGTGATCACCCATGGCGTGCAGTCCGGCGATGTCGGCGTCGACGGCGGCGTGGTGTGGGCGCGTGCGGACCGGCCGTCGCAGATGATGGTCGAGGTCGCGACCACTGAATCGTTCAAGGACGCCCGCGCGCTGCCTCCGATCACGGCGCTGCCGGAGAGCGACTTTACCGCCAAGATGCTGCTGGAGAACCTGCCCTCAGGCCAGGACATCTTCTATCGCGTCCGCTTCCGCGACCTCGCCCATATCGACGTTGTCGGCGAGCCCGTGGTCGGCCGCTTCCGCACCGCGCCGAGCGACCGTCGCGACGTCTCCTTCGTGTGGGGCGGCGACGTCGCCGGCCAGGGCTGGGGCATCAACCCCGACGACGGCGGCATGATCACCTTCTCGGCGATGAAGAAGCACGCGCCGGATTTCTTCCTGCATTCCGGCGACACCATCTATGCCGACGGCATCATCACCGCCGAGCAGAAGCAGCCCGACGGCAAGATCTGGAAGAACATCACGATCCCCGAGAAGGCCAAGGTCGCCGAGACGCTCGACGAGTACCGCGCCGCGCACAAATACAATTTCCTCGACTCGAACTTGCGCGCCTTCAATGCCGAGGTGCCGATCTTCGTGCAATGGGACGATCACGAGGTGACCAACAACTGGTCGCTCTCGAAGCAGCTGCCGGCGGCCTACAAGGAGCGCGACATCAACGTGCTCGCCGCGCGCGCGGCAAAAGCCTTCCACGAGATGTATCCGATGCGCGAGAGCATCGTCGAGCCGGGCCGGGTCTATCGCACGCTGAGCTACGGCCCGCATCTCGACGTCTTCATGCTCGACGAGCGCAGCTATCGCGGCCCGAACGGTCCGAACCTGCAGGAGCAGTACGGCCCCGACGCCTATTTCATCGGGCCGGATCAGATGGCCTGGCTGAAGCGCGCGCTGCTCAACTCGCGCGCCACCTGGAAGGTGATCGCCTCCGACATGCCGCTCTCGTTGATCGTCTACGACGATGCGGCCAACAAGAAGGGCTCGGAAGCCTTCGCGCAGGGCGATGGGCCGGCGCGCGGCCGCGAGCTCGAGATCGCCGATATCCTGCGCTTCATCAAGACCGCCGGGATCGCCAACACGGTGTGGCTGACCGCCGACGTGCATTATGCGGCGGCGCACTACTACAACCCGAACAAGGCCCAGTTCCAGGAGTTCGACCCGTTCTGGGAATTCGTCTCCGGTCCGCTGCATGCCGGCACGTTCGGTCCGAACGAGCTCGACAACACGTTTGGTCCCGAGGTGAAGTTCGTCAAGGCGCCGGGCGAAGCCAACCAGAACCTGCCGCCGTCGGCCGGCATGCAGTTCTTCGGCCACGTCAAGATCGACGGCAAGAGCGGGCAGATGACGGTGAGCCTGCGCGACCGCGTCGACGCCGAGCTGTGGGCGATCACGCTCGATCCGAAGCCGGTGTAATCCTGTCGCAGCCCGGAACCGCGCTCCCCGTCCGCGATGCCCTTGTCCCAAAGGCGGCGCGTTGCGATTGACAGGGGATGGACGCGACCTGCCTCTTCCGGTACGTCTAGCAGAGCCGTTATGCTGGGGGCCCGGAGGGGCGGAGCATGAGGCGCTGCGAGTTCTTTCGCGTGCTCGGTGGCATCGTCGCGGGGTTTCGACCTCGCCGCTTGGTTATGGTCGCGATCGCAGTGTTCGCGCTGCTGCCGATCGAAGCCAGCGATGCGGGCTGGCTGCCTGATCTCTTCAAGACCTCATCCAAGCAAGCCAAATCGCCAAAGCGCGCGAAGTCGGCAAGGCAGTCGACAAGGCCGGCCAAATCGGCCAAGCACCGCGCGCCGGCCAAGCACCACGCCACCCGGCTTGCCGCGCTTGGGCCGGTCGCCCTGCCGCCTTCTGTTCTCAAGCCGGCCGCGGGCAAATGCGATCCCGCGACATTCCGGATCGTTCTGGATGTCGGACATACCGCTGAATCGGAAGGCGCGATCAGCGCGCGCAATGTCGCCGAGTTCGCCTTCAACCTGCGCCTTGCGCGGCTGATCGCGGAGAGGTTGAAGGCCGACGGCTTTGCCGAAACCAGGCTGCTTCTCACCGAAGGAAAGGCAAGACCCAGCCTGTTCAAGCGGGTCGCGAGCGCCAACAATCTGCGCGCGGATCTGCTGCTGTCGATCCACCATGATTCCGTGCCCAACAAGATGCTCGAGGACTGGGAATTCGAGGGCAAGAAGAGCCACTTCAGTGACCGCTTCAGCGGTTACTCCGTTTTCGTCTCCCGGGAGAATCCGGACTTCGAGACGAGCCTCCGGTTCGCCGAACTGACCGCGAAGGAAATGAAGGCGCAGGGGTTGCACTATGCCGTGCAATACAGCCTGCCCATCATGGGTAGCAACCAACACCCGCTGCTGAACAAGGACACCGGCGTCTACAGATATGATGAGCTGATCGTGCTGCGAAAGACCGCGATGCCCGCCGTCCTGCTGGAGGCAGGTTCGATCATCAACCGGGACGAAGAACTGCAGATGGACTCGCCGGAGCACCGCAACATCATCGCCGGCGGCGTCGCGTCTGCCGTGCAGGAGTTCTGCGATCCGCGATGGTCGCTGCTCGGTCCGCTCTGACAGCCTGCTGATTTCATTCCTGCTTGCCGGTCTTGAGCTCCGCGAATTTGGCAAGCGCCTGCTCGAACTTGGCGTTGAACAGCCACATCGCATCGAGGATTTCGCGGAAGGTTGCAGATGTCCGGGCCCGGTCGGCCCGGCCGTAAGCGAAAACGCTGTTGTTCCGCAGATATCCCATGATCCGGGGATCGGAGATTCTGTAGCCTGTGAGGTTGCCCGACCTGAGCGCGGCTTTGGTCGGCGTCGGAATGATCTGGATCAGCTCGAACAGCTTCATTTGATCGATCGGATTGGGCAGGGCTTTTGCGATCGCCGGGACCTGCGGGAAGATTTCCGCGTGCGCGTTCATGAGGCCGTCGCGCACCGCGGTCCAGTGATTGAACCGGTGATCGAGATTGCCGGCCCGCGCTTCTTCCCTGTCGTCGCGCCGGCTCAGCGCGGGATCGAGGGCCGCGATTGATCCCTTGATGGCTGCCCACTTCTTGCGACCGTTGTGGTCTTCGGACGGGCCGGTCTGCAGGCTCCCTTTGTAGGTGTTCGACCGCGCATTCCCTGCATTCTGCTTGCCGTTCGTCTCGGCGAAGAACAGGCCGAGGCTGATGCGGCCGGCGGCCGCGGCATCAGCTGCGTCCAGACTCTTGGCGCGCGCGATCACCGTCGCCAGATCGACGACGTCCTTGAATGGCGTCTCGGATGTTTGCGCGCCGGCGGGCGGCGCCTCCATGACGTCAAAGAGCTTCCGGTACTCATCGAGCAGCGGGTCATTGTCGGCGTCGAAATAGGCTGGAGGGATTCCCAGTTTGCCGGGTCTTCCAATCCGGGACGGCAGCGCGTCGGTGAGATCCTTGTACGTGCTCATCATCTCGACGCGGGCAAGATAGATCGCCTGGCCCGGCAGGTTCGGCAATGGCTGCCTGGCATCGATCTGCGCGCGACGCTGGCGCAGGATCGAGACGAAGTTCTTCAGGGCATTGTCGTAGGTCTCAAGCGCCGCGGATTGCACGCCCGTCAGCGCGGCCGGCGCAGCGGCCGCGGGAGACACGAAATGACCGACGACCACCGAGGCGAGCGGCGACGCGAGCAGCAGAGCGAGAGAGAGCGCGGCTGCGAGCGCTGCGGCAGATGTCCTGATCGCCATGGCGGCTTCCCGAGGCCTGTGCGTCGTCGAATCCGATTGGATCGTAGACGACGAAAGCGCCGGCGGCGAGGCCGAAGCCCGGCAATCCGTCAGAGCCCGTTTCTCAGCGCCGCCTCCAGCGATTCGCTCGAACACGGCTTGGTCAGCCGCGGCTTGCCGGCGAGCGAGTCCGGCAGCCGAATGTCCGCGCCATAGCCCGTGACGAACGCGAACGGCACCTTCAGCGCGTCGAGCCGCTCGGCGATCGCGAAGGTCTTCTCGCCCCTGACGAGGCCGACGTCGAGCAGCGCGAAATCCGGCGCGCGCTCGGCGATCAGCTCGAGCGCGCGGGCGACGTTCGCAGCGGTGCGCACCCTCCGGGCGCCGAAGCCAAGGATGGTGTCCTCGAAATAGAGCGAGATGATCGGATCGTCCTCGACCACGAGGACGTCACCGGGCTTGCCGGCATTGCGGGCGGATTCCATGGCTCGGTGTCCATTTCTTCGATGATGGATGAGAGACCGGATCAGTCCGGCCGGATGGCCCGCGACCGGCGCCTGAAAGCACGCCGGCTGTTCCCGTAGCGAAACCCATCACATCGCGAGCTGCTGCGTCTGTTCACTAGTGAACATAAACGCTGGAACATTTTCAGTATGGTTCGCGTTGGGTTTTCAGGATTTTCCAATGATTGAAAAACGGACCGATGTGGCCGGGACGAACGACCGGCCGTTCAACAATCTTTTGCGCCGGCTGAATGCCGTCGATTACGAGCTGATCGCGCCGTATCTTGCGGTGGTCGAGGCCGAGGCCGGCGACCTGCTCTACAATCCTGGCGACGATGTCCAGATCGTGCATTTTCCATGCGGACCGAGCCTTGCGTCTTACATGGTGCCCAACGAAGACGGGCGCGATGTCGAGACCATTCTGGTCGGCCGCGAGGGTGCGGTCGGCGGCATCGTCAGTCAGGGATTCCTGCCGGCCTATACCCGCATCACCGTCAAGTTCGGCGGCCCGTTCGTGCGACTGCCGATCAGCAAGCTCGACGCCGCCAAGCTGAGGTCGATCTCGGTGCGCAACATCTTCGCCCGTTATGCGGACTGCATGCTGGCGCAGATCTTCCAGTCGACGGCCTGCAATGCGATCCACTCGATCGAGCAGCGCGCCGCGAAATGGATCATCTCGGCGATCGAGCGCACCAACGGCAATGGCGTGGTGCCGCTTACGCATGAGCAGCTCTCGACCCTGCTCGGCGTCGGCCGCAGCTACACCAGCCGGGTGATCCAGAACTTCAAGGCGGAGGGCGTGCTGGACACCCGCCGCGGCGCGATCGTGATCCGCGACCCGGACAAGCTCAAGCTGCGCTCCTGCCTGTGCAACGAGGCGGTGAAGGATCACTTCGAGGAAGTGCTGCGCGGGGTGTATCCAAGCGAGGACAACCCGGCGAATTAGGCCCACTTACCTCTCCCCGCTCTTTGCGGGGAGAGGTCGGATCGCACTAGCGATCCGGGTGAGGGGCGAGGCACATTGCTCAACAAGCTGCAAGGTGCTCGCTGGATGGAAGCCCCTCACCCCAACCCTCTCCCCGCAAGAACGGGGAGAGGGAGAGCGACTATCGCGGATCAACTATCGCGGGCCGCGAAAATCACGCTACACTCGCCTCATGAGTGGGGCTGAACTTCACGCCGTCTTCGACGTTGCAGCATGGGGCGCGGCCGCGATCGCGATGTGGTGGCTGTCACGGGTGCGTGGGCTGCAATTCCCGCGGCAATCCTTCGAGCTGCCTTACATCGCGGCGCTGGTGTTCGGCGCCGGCATCGGCGCCTACATCTTCGGCACGCTGAACCTGTGGTTCTCGGGCATGACGGGCATCGCCCGCTCGGTCGAGGGCGCGCTGGCCGGCGGCATCGTCGCGATCGAGCTCTACAAATGGCGGCACGGCATCTCGCTGCGCACCGGGGCGCGGTTCGCGCTGCCGCTTGCGATCGGCGTCGCGGTCGGCCGGCTCGGCTGCTATTTCGCGGGGCTCGAGGATTTCACCTATGGCACGCCGACCACGCTGCCCTGGGGCCATGATTTCGGCGACGGCGTGCTGCGCCACCCGGTGCAGCTCTATGAGAGCCTCGCGATGGCGGCGTTCGCGGCGTTCTATGTCTGGGCCGTGTTGAACCGCAATGCCGCTGTCATCACCAATGGATTCTACCTCGTGCTGTTCTACTACGGCCTGCAGCGCTTCGTGTGGGAGTTCATCAAGCCCTACGGCGCGCTGATCGGCCCGTTCTCGCTGTTCCACCTGCTGTCGCTGTTTGTCATGGTCTATGCCGCCGTCATGCTGGCGACGGCGCCGAATGTGAGTGTGAAGCATGAACGCGCCGCTGCGTAAGTCCCGCCCCTACATCTTCTGGGGCCAGACCCAGTCGCTCTGCGAAACCTGCCTGACCCTGGTGCCGACCAAGATCCAGATTCTCGGCAACGAGGTCTGGTACGAGAAGCGCTGCAAGCAGCACGGCGTGCAATCGACGCTGGTCTCGACCGATTCAGCCTATTGGCGCCTGTGCAAGGATTTCATCAAGCCGGGTGACCGGCCGCTCGCCTTTCAGCGCCACACCGAATTCGGCTGCCCCTATGATTGCGGGCTGTGCCCGGACCATGAGCAGCACTCCTGCCTGGCGCTGATCGAGATCACCGAGCACTGCAACCTGACCTGCCCGGTGTGCTTTGCGGATTCCTCGCCGGCCCGCACCAGCTTCACGCCGCTGGCCAAGATCGAGAAGATGCTGGACGCACTGGTGGCGAGCGAGGGCGAGCCAGATCTGGTGCAGATCTCCGGCGGCGAGCCGACGCTGCATCCGGATTTCTTCGCCATTCTGGATGCGGTGCGCGCCCGCCCGATCCGCCACGTCATGATCAACACCAACGGCCTCAGGATCGCGCGCGAGCCGGAGTTCGTGGCAAAGCTCGCAGAGAACAAGCGCGGGCTGGAAGTCTATCTGCAGTTCGATTCGCTCAAGCGTGACGCGCTGGTCAATCTGCGCGGCGCGGATTTGCGAAAAATTCGCCAGCAGGCGCTGGAAAATCTCGAGCGCGAGGGCGTCTCGACCACGCTGGTCGCGACCATCAAGCGCGGCGTCAACGACGCCGAGATCGGCGACATCGTCCGCCATGCACTGACCTGGACATGCGTCCGCGGCGTCACGCTGCAGCCGCTGCAGGACGCCGGCCGCAACGAGAATTTCAACAAGGACACCGACCGCATCATGCTCTCGGAGATCCGCCAGCGCGTGATCGAGACCGGCGTGTTCGGCGACAAGGACATGATCCCGCTGCCGTGCAATCCCGAAAGCATCTCGATCGGCTACGGCCTGCGCAACGGTGACAAGGTGCTGCCGCTGACCTCGCTTATCCCGCAGGACCAGCTCGTCGCCGTGATGCCGAACACGATCAGCCCGGAGAAATATCCGGTGCTGCGCGAGAAATTCGTCGATTTGTTCTCGCTGTCGTCGGGGCCGCTGAACACCAGCGAGCGGGTCTGCGAATTGCTGTGCTGCCTGCCGAGCTTCGAGGTGCCGGAGGGCCTGACTTACGAGAACGTGTTCCGCGTCACCATCGTGCAGTTTCTCGATCGCTTCAATTTCTGCGTCGGCAACGTCAAGCGAAGCTGCATCCACTTCGTCACCGAGAGCGGTGCGATCATCCCGTTCGACACCTACAACCTGTTCTACCGCAATGGGCTGATCGACGGCATCCGCGCGAGCCTGGCCGGCCAGACCTATCGAGAGGCACGGCAGAGCGAGGAGGTGCCAAGGTGAGCGAGACCGGCGCGCCTCCGTCCCGTCCTCCGCAGCAGCGCAGCGGCTGCGTGACGGCGCTGATGATCGTCGCCGGCGTCATTCTGTTGCTGCCCGGCCTCTGCGCGCTGCTCTTCGTATTTGCCGGCATCGCCAAGACAGCCTCCGATGACCTTCAGTTCGTTGCCGCCTGCCTGTTGGTGGCGTGCCTCGGCGTGGCCCTGATCTGGTGGGCCATCCGCAGACCTGGCTCCTAGAGACGGCTCGCATCACGAACCCACTGGTGGACCAACAGCCATGAGCGAGACCAATCCCCCTCCCGTGCCGCCTGCACCAGCGCAGCCGCCCGCGCTGCCCCCGCCACGCAGCGGCTGCGCGACCGCGTTCATGGTGGTGTTCGGGCTGGTCCTGCTGCTGCCCGGGCTGTGCGCCGTCCTGTTCGGGATCGGTTCGCTGACCAACTCGAGCCTGGAGCCCGGCCTGCTGTTCCTGATCCTGCTCGGCCTTCTGGTCGGGTTCGCCGGCATCATGCTGATCCGGGCTGCGATCAAGGGGCGGTAGCCGTAGGAGGCGCGACGAATCATGAGCAGCCTGGACCAATCGCCGCCGAACAGCCCTTGGCAACCGCGCCAAAGCAGCGGCTGTCTGACCTCGTTCATGCTGTTTCTGGGCGTCATCCTGCTGCTGCCCGGCGTGCTGTGTGCAGTCCTGATCGTCACCTCGGTCGAACCGGGCAGGGACCCATTCACGCCGGTGGTGATGTTGATCGCGCTTGGCGGCGTCGTATTGATCGTTTTGGCCCGTTCCCGGAAATGACGCCGGACACGGGAACCTGCCAAAACCGGCCCTTCCGGCCCTAATTTCGATCGACCAAACCGCCAATAAATCATTGTTTTTTGGTGATTTCTGACTATATTGCGCCGCAACGCGCAAGGTGCCCGGTCCTCTGACCGGGCTTCCTTTTTGGGGTGATGCGTCCCCGTCAAATTTCTTGGGTATGAGCGTGATCCGGGCCCCGATTGGGCCACGCGAGCGAGCGGCCGGCCAAACTGGTCCGGCGAGATCGCGCATCTGACCATTGCACGACCAGAAGAAGAGCCATGAACCTTCGCAACGTCGCTATCATCGCCCACGTCGACCACGGCAAGACCACCCTCGTCGACCGCTTGCTGCAGCAATCCGGCACCTTCCGCGAGAACCAGAAGGTCACCGAACGCGCCATGGACTCCAACGATCTGGAGCGTGAGCGCGGCATCACCATTCTGGCCAAGGCCGCCTCGGTGCAGTGGAAGGATATCCGCGTCAACATCGTCGACACCCCCGGCCACGCCGACTTCGGCGGCGAGGTCGAGCGCATCCTCAACATGGTGGACGGCGCACTGGTGCTGGTCGACGCCGCCGAGGGTCCGCTGCCGCAGACCAAGTTCGTGGTGTCGAAGGCGCTCAAGATCGGCCTGAAGCCGATCGTCGTGATCAACAAGGTCGACCGTCCCGACGCCCGCCCGACCGAAGTCATCAACGAGGTGTTCGACCTGTTCGCGGCGCTCGACGCCAGCGAGGAGCAACTCGACTTCCCGATCCTGTACGGGTCGGCCAAGCAGGGCTGGATGGCCGAGAGCCCGGAGGGTCCGAAGGACCTCGGCATGCAGCCGCTGTTCGACCTGATCGTGCGCCATGTCGAGCCGCCGAAGGTCGAGGAAGGTCCGTTCCGGATGATCGGCACCATTCTCGAGGCCAATCCCTATCTCGGCCGCATCATCACCGGCCGCATCTCCTCCGGCTCGATCAAGCCGAACCAGCAGGTCAAGGTGCTGTCCGCCGACGGCAAGCAGATCGAGAGCGGCCGCCTGACCAAGATCCTCGCCTTCCGCGGCCTCGAGCGCACCCCGCTCGAGGAGGCCGAGGCCGGCGACATCGTCGCGATCGCGGGCCTCACCAAGGGCACCGTCGCCGATACCTTCTGCGATCCCTCGGTCGAGACGCCGCTGCCGGCGCAGCCGATCGATCCGCCGACGGTGTCGATGTCGTTCATCGTCAACAACTCGCCGCTCGCCGGCACCGAAGGCGACAAGGTGACCTCGCGCATGATCCGCGACCGCCTGATGCGCGAAGCCGAGGGCAATGTCGCGCTGCGCGTCGTCGAGGCCGCCGACAAGGATTCCATGGAAGTCTCCGGCCGCGGCGAATTGCAGCTCGCGATCCTGATCGAGACCATGCGCCGCGAGGGCTTTGAGCTCTCGGTGTCGCGCCCGCGCGTCGTGCTGCAGAAGGACGAGGCAACCGGCAATTGGCAGGAGCCGATCGAAGAGGTCGTGATCGACGTCGACGAGGAGCATTCCGGCGTCGTCGTGCAGAAGATGAGCGAGCGCAAGGCCGAGATGATCGAGATGCGCCCGTCCGGCGGCAATCGCCTGCGGCTGGTGTTCTACGCGCCGACCCGCGGCCTGATCGGCTACCAGGGCGAACTGCTCACCGACACCCGCGGCACCGCGATCATGAACCGCATCTTCCACGGCTATGCCGCCTACAAGGGCGAGATCCAGGGCCGCCGCAACGGCGTCCTGATCTCCAACGACCAGGGCGAAGCGGTGGCCTATGCGATGTTCAAGCTGGAAGACCGCGGCCCGATGATGATCGAGCCGGGCTGGAAGGTCTATAAGGGCATGATCGTCGGCGAGCACACCCGCGACAACGACCTCGAGATCAACGTGCTGAAGGGCAAGCAGCTCACCAACATCCGCACCACCTCGAAGGACGAAGCGGTACGCCTGACGCCGCCGATCCGGATGACCCTGGAAAAGGCGCTTGCCTATATCGAGGACGACGAGCTCGTCGAGGTGACGCCGAAGTCGATCCGGTTGCGCAAGAAGCACCTCGACCCGAACGACCGCAAGCGCGCCGAGAAGGCCAAAGAGGCCGTAGCCTAAGCGGTGGCGTAAGCGATCTGTCGTGCCCCGGCTTGACCGGGGCACCCAGTACGCCGCGGCTCATCAGCTCAATCACTCCTGTCTCTGAAATACTGGATCACCCGCATTCGCATTCGCGAGTGATGACAGTCATGCACGCGGCCGCTTTAGACACGCCTTCGGACGTGCTAGAGCCGGGACATGAGTTCCCTTCCCTCCACGGTCGATGTTGCCATCATCGGCGCCGGCGCCGCAGGCCTCGGCGCGGCGCATGCACTGAAGGGCACCGGCCTTTCCAGCATCGTGCTGGAGGCCCGCGACCGCCTCGGCGGCCGCGCGCATACGATTCAGGCCGCGCCTGACGTGGTGTTCGACGTCGGCTGCGGCTGGCTGCACTCGGCCGACCAGAACAGCTTCGTCGGCATCGCCGAGCAGCTCAGCTTCGAACTCAACAAGGACCTGCCGCCGTGGCGCGAGCGCGCTTATGGCAAGGCGTTCCCGCAGGCCGATCGCGATGCGTTCATGCTTGCGCTCGACGAGTTCTACGATCGCCTCGAAGCGGCCGCGCACGGCGGCAAGGACGGTTCAGCCGATCGGTATCTCGAGCCCGGCAACCGCTGGAACCCGATGATCGATGCGATCTCGACCTATGTGAACGGCTGCGAGCTCGACCGGCTCTCGATCCTCGACTTCGACGCCTATGAGGACAGCAACGTCAATTGGCGCGTGAAGCGCGGCTATGGCGCGCTCGTCGCAGCCTATGGCGAACACGTATCGGTCGCACTGAACTGCGAAGTCAGGCTGATCGATCACGCAGGCCCGCGCGTCCGCATCGAGACCTCGCGCGGCACGTTGGAAGCGGACAGGGTGATCGTCACCGTGCCGACCAACCTGATCGCCGACGAGGCGATCCGCTTTTCGCCTGCGCTGCCGGACAAGCTCGATGCCGCGCGCAATCTGCCGCTCGGCCTCGCCGACAAGGTGACGCTGGCGCTCGCCGAGCCCGAGGCGCTGCCCAAGGAAGGCAATTTGCGCGGCGCCACCATGCGCACCGAGATGGGCACCTATCACATCCGCCCGTTCGGCCAGCCCTGCATCGAGGGCTTCTTCGGCGGCCGTTTTGCGCAAGCGCTCGAAGACGCCGGCGACGGCGCCATCGCCGCGCACAGCATCGACGAGATCGTCTCCTTCCTCGGCAATGACTTCCGCCGCAAGCTGAGGCCGCTCAGTGAATCCCGCTGGGCCCACGACCCGTTCGCCCGCGGCTCCTACTCGCACGCGCTGCCCGGCCACGCCGACAAGCGCGCCGTGCTGGCCGCCCCGGTCGACGGGCGATTGTTCTTCGCGGGAGAGGCGACGTCACCGCATTTCTTCTCGACGGCGCACGGCGCGCGGGACAGCGGAGAGAGGGCGGCGAAGGAAGTGATGGGTGCGACTAGCAGACCAAAATAGTCGCGTGACTATCGAGCCGTCTCACTTTTTGAAAACAACATCTCTGTGAAATTTCAGATAGTGCGGGTTTGGATAAAGGGTTTGATCTTTTGGCAGATTAATCAATCCGCTTTGATTGAGAAGCCTAACAGCATCTTCGGGAACGTGATTCTTAGAAACTAGAATCTTGTAGTCATCGCCAATCGAGATCAGCCCTCGATCAAACATCCAGTGCACCGTTCCGGACAACGCCAGCCCATTCCGAACTGAGTCGGGTCCGTTTGACGCCACCGGCTGAATGTGTGCTGCCTGCACTTCCGGTCGACCTCCGCCGTTAATCAATCGCAAGCCCGTTATGGCACACCTGTTAGAGTAGGCGGCTCGCACGCTGTGCATAAACGATCTCTCTCGAAACGGTCGAGAGACAACCATTTCGACCACAGGTCGTATGAACGGTGTCGGTGGTTCGGAGTATCCAGGCAGCGGGGCCTCCAACGGAGGCGCCTCGCTAAGAATTGGCGCAAACCCAGCTCGCAAGATTCGATCGAATTCGTTATCCGGGATCAGTCGCACAGCGCGACCAAAAGCACCTTTGTTGGTGCTGCCGTCATCCTTCTCGAGCGCGCTTTCGTAGTACTTGCCTTGCTCTTGAAACGGGACGACCGTGTCAAAATCCAGATACGTGGCGCTATCAATGATTGCAAAGTAGTGATCGGCTAGTTCGACATCCTCAATCACCGAATTGACGCGCGCTACACCGAAATAAGACTGACGACCTCCCCTACTCGAAAGCTCAGCGCTTGATCTTCGTGGCTCGTAGTAGACGATGTAGTCGCCGACCGTTTGCTGGACATAGTTAAGATATGTGCGCGGAAAGTGATACCTCTCCTCGGGCAGGTCCTTGTAGCTCGGAGTAACCTTGGAAGTAAAAACTGCCTTGGTCATAGAACAAAACCTTCGCGCCCAACTATCTCAGACTTCTTCAATCTAAAGTGGCTCTTACCATTTGGATAGCCTCCGACCTTCGCGCCTCCTAATCCAACACCCTCGCGCGCATATCAGCATCGGGCACGAAACACGTCTCGTACTTGCCGAAGACGCGATAGCGATTGCGGGCGATGAGGCTGTAGACGGCGTCGCGCAGCGGCTTGGGCACTGCGAACAGCACGCGGGTCCAGCCCCAGCCGGGGAGATGGCTCAGCACCGTCAGTGCCGCGTCGGACTTCATCCAGGCGACGCCGCCGTGGACGACGGCGTTGGTGTCGGGGTCCTCAGGGTCGATGCCGAAGGTTTTTGCCAGCCGCGTGCCGTAGTCGGACTGGATCGCCGTGAAGCGGAAACGGCGCGCTGTGTCGCGCGCAATGACGAAGCGGACCCAGCGCGAGCAGAAGATGCAGACGCCGTCATAGAGGATCACGTCGTCGTCGGGCCACTTGCTCATCCTGTTTTCCTTCGACGCGTTTTCTTCACGCGAACCGGTTCCCACTTCGCTTGAAAACGCTATCGCTTATCCAGCAGCAGCAGTGCCACCAGCATGAGCACGATCGCGGGCGCGGTCTTCACCAGCGCGCCGAGCGGCTCGATCCAGAGATCGGGCGTCAGGATCGCCGATCCCACCATGTAGCCGAGCGAGGCGATGATGCCGGCAACGAGACCGAACGCCGCGGTGCGGCGGATCGCAATCAGCACGCCGATACTCATGTCGATCAGGCTGGTCAGCACCGTCACCGGCCCGACCAGAGCGGGCGGAAAATGGTGCGCGGTCAGAATGGCGGCGGCGGCATCATAGGAGATCACCAGCGCGATGAAGCCGGACGCAACCCAGAACAGCACCAGACTCGCGAAGATCAACGCCTTGATCAGGAACAGCCGCGCGAACCATTTGTCCTGGATCGTCGCCGGACGCGCGCCGACCACTTGTGCGATCGTCTTCGGCGCGATGCCGGTGGCATCCATCCAGGCCGAGGGATCGCCGGTGACGCCGCGGCGCAGCTCGGCGATCGCGGTGGTCCGCAGCGGCGGCATCCAGCCGAGCCGGCTGGTGAGATCGCCGAGGCGAGCGCCGAGATCGATCAGGAACGACGGCGAGGCGATGCGGAAATGTTTCGACGTGCCGAACGACCAGCGGAACTGGGCGACGACGCCGCCGAGCGAGACCGGCTGCTTCTGCATCAGGTCCCATGTCACCGCTCGCACGCGCTCGTCGGCGACATCGCGTGCCGCGAGCCAGGCGATGGTCGCGGCGATATCCTCGACCGCGACCGGCTGAAACGGCGTCGCGGCCTCGTCGGCCGGCAGATCGACCGGCAGCGCCGCCAGCGCGCGCAGCATGGCGCTACCGCCATAGGCCGATGGCGCAATGACGAAGCCCGGGCGCAGGATCGCATGCGCGATCCCTGACGCCACAATCAGCCGCTCGGCCTCACGCTTGGTGGTGCTGAAGGCGGTGCGGTCCTCATTGGCCGTGCCGGGAATCGAGATGTGGACGAGACGGATGGCGCGGTGGCTGTCGCCGATCGCTTGCAGCAGCCGCGCGACGAAATCGCGATGCACCGCGCTTGTGTCGCTGCCCGGACCATCCTGCAGTACGCCCAGGCAATTCACGACGACGTCCACTTCATGCGTGCGAACGAGCTGCGTCAGCGCCGCGGCATCCATCGACATCACAGGCAGCTCGAGGTCGGCTGCGCTCATCTTTTGTGCAGGCGTGAAATGCCGCGCGATCCCGATCACGTGAAAGCCACGGGCCCTCAAATCATCGATGACATAGCGTCCGATCAATCCCGACGCGCCGAGCACGAGGATGTTGTGTGATGCGTCGTCACTCATGGGAGCCCTAGACTAGACTATCCAGTGCCGTCATTCCGGGGCGATGCGAAACATCGAACCCGGAATCTCGAGATTCCGGGTTCGCTTCGCGCCCCGGAATGACGACACTGGACTAAAATGGTTTCGCGATCATCAGCCACAGGATGATCATCACCGAGCCGAAGCCGGGAATCCCGAACAGGAACCAGCGGCGAAACAGCGCATGGTAACGCGGCGGCAGCGGCAGACCCTTGTCGGCCGCCGCCTGTGCGAGGTCGCGCATTTCCATCTGCATGAAGACAACAGGAACCCAAAACACGCCGGCGAGCGCGTAGAGCGCAAGCGACGCCAGCAGCCAGCGCTCGGTGATGCCCGTCGACGACAGCATCATCAGCAGGCCGCCGCTCACCGGCTGCAGCAGCACGGCGCTCAGCGTGAAGATCATGTCCGCTATCACGACGGTCGTCGCCGTGCGCGCGATGAACGCCGCATCATGGGTGCGATGGGCCGCCAGCATGAAGAAGGCGATGCCGGTCCCGGTGCCGAGGATCACGATGGCGCCGAGCACATGCAGATATTTGATCAGGAAATAGAGCGTCATCGCAGTCCGCTCGCGATCGGGCCGGTTTCGGCGCGCACAGATACTGCTGCTGCCATAGGCCGGGCGCGCGCGAAAATCCACTGCGGCGGCGCAGGCGCGGCGCACCCGGAGTACCCACATCGCGTCTGGATCGCGCGCCAAATCCTGCCGGCGAATCAGCCCCGAACGAGCTTTTCCAAGCGACGGCAGTGTCATATTGCGCGCGCGATTCACGCTTTGCACAGGGCGAGACCAGCGATTGCTCGCTTGAGCCCGGCATGTGTCCTTTTTCGGAACAAGTTTTCATGACACTGATGCAAAAAATCCACAGGTTAACCGATAATTAACGATGGACCTTGAAGGCGGCCCGCTGACTTGCTTTGATTAGGTGCATGAGCACAACGCTAATCGAGGTCCGGCCGGCCAAAGCTGCAGACGCGGCTGCGGTGGCGTCTACCCATGACGAAGCCTGGCGCTCGGCGTATCAGGGAATCATCCCCGGCGCCGAACTCGAAAAGCTGATCAATCGCCGTGGCCCGCAGTGGTGGGACAGCGCCATCCGCAAGGGCAGCCGCGTCAGCGTGCTGGTGTTCGGCGACCGGATCGCGGGCTATGCCAATTACGGCCGCAACCGCGCCCGCAGCCTGCATTTCGAAGGCGAGATCTACGAACTCTATCTGCGGCCGGAATTCCAGGGCCTCGGCTTCGGCCGTCGCCTGTTCGCCTCCGCCCGCCGCGACCTGCTGCAGAGCGGCCTGAAGAGCATGGTGATCTGGGCGCTCTCGGATAACGAGCCGGCGACCGAGTTCTACCGCGCGCTGGGCGGCCGGATGGTGGCGCGCTCCTCGGAGCGGTTCGGGCCGAAGTCGCTCGACAAGGTCGCTTTCGCTTGGGCGAACTGAAAATCCTGCTTCTCTCGCAGCTGCGGCAAGGCTAAACCAGCCTGAGCGTTTGCGCGCGACAGCCAGCCCGGCTCCCAAGGCCGGGCCTGATGCTGTTTTGCGGCCTAGCGGCGCCAACCAAAAAATCACATCGTTCTCAACTTCCAAAGGCCACGCGGAGCAATCCATGCGTATCGACGCCATATCGATCGGAAAAAATCCGCCCCACGACGTCAACGTCATCATCGAGGTTGCCGTCGGCGGCGAGCCCATCAAGTACGAGATGGACAAGGAGGCCGGCACGCTCGTGGTGGACCGCTTCCTGTACACGCCGATGCGCTATCCCGGCAATTACGGCTTCATCCCGCACACCCTGTCGGGCGACGGCGATCCCTGCGACGTGCTGATCGTCAACACCCGCGCGATCGTGCCGGGCGCCGTGATGAGCGTCCGCGTGGTCGGCGTGCTCTTGATGGAGGACGAGGCCGGCGGCGACGAGAAGATCATCGCGGTGCCGTCGTCGAAGCTGACCCAGCGCTACGACAAGGTGCAGAACTACAACGACCTGCCCGACATCACGCTGCAGCAGATCCAGCACTTCTTCGAGCACTACAAGGATCTCGAGAAGGGCAAGTGGGTGAAGGTGCTGCGCTGGGGCGACGCCGACGAAGCCCGCAAGCTGATCCTCGAAGGCATCGAGCGCGCGAAGAAGAAGTAGGACTCGCTGCCAAGACTCCCTCGCCCCGCTCTTGCGGGGAGAGGGCCGGGGTGAGGGGCTCTATCCGCGCATTCGGTGCGAAGGGGATCTGCGGAGACTCCCCCTCACCCGGATTGCATCTAACGATGCAATCCGACCTCTCCCCGCAAGCGG
>NZ_JACMYO010000106.1 GCF_020889685.1 Bradyrhizobium oropedii | reverse complement strand
GCTGCGGACGATCGCGGCACCTATGCCGCGCGCGCCGCCGGAGACGAAGGCGCGGCGGCCGTCGAGACGCCCGAATGGCAAGATGGCCACCTCAACGCCCCGTGAAGACAGGCTTGCGCCGCTCGATCACGGCCGCCAGCCCTTCGCGGGCGTCGGCCATGCCCGAGAGCTCGGCGACGGTGCGCGCCTCTTCCGACAGGCATTGCTCGATGCTGGTGCCGGTGCCAGCCCAGACCAGCCGCTTGGTTGCGGCCAGCGCCTTCGGTGCGCCGGCCGCGAGCTCGCGCGCCAGCGCGAGCGATGCGTCGGCAAGCTCCGCATCGGGCACGACCTTGGTGACGATGCCCATCTGCAGCGCATCCGCAGCCGGGATCACCGGATTGGTCAACAGGATCGACATCGCCCGCCGCAACCCGACCAGCCGCGACAGCGTGACGGAGACGCCGGCGTCCGGCGCCATCGCCACTCGCGTCGCGCCGGCGAGGAATTTTGCCGATTCCGCCGCGATCACAATATCGGAGGCGCAAACCAGGCCAAAGCCGCCGCCGCCCGCCGCGAAGCCCTGCACCGAAGCGATGACCGGCGCCTCCAGCCGCAACAGCCCGGTCACTGCATTCTGCAAGTATGCAGTGGCTTGCCGGATATAGTCGGGCAGTTTCTCACCCTTGGAAGCGAAGGCGCGGACATCGCCGCCGGCGCAGAAATTCGTGCCCTCCCCGCTCAGCAGCACGACGCGCAGATCCGGATGGCCGTGGCAGACCATGATGGCGTCGCACAGCGCGCTCAGGAGTTCGGCGCTCATGCCGTTGGCGGCATCGGGACGGTTGAGCCGCAGCCGCGCGATACCGTCGGTGATGTCGAGCAAAACGGGGCCCGTGTCGATCATGGCGAAACCTTCCCTAGACCAGGAACGAGAGCGTGTAGATCGCCTTGTCGTTGTTGACGAGGATGACCTTCTTGCTGGCCATCCGCAATTCGCCATCGACATGGCGCAACCGGTATTCATTGCGCGCCGCCCACAGCGTGTCATCGCGCAAACTCGACTCGAAAATCAGGCTGTTGCTGGCGACCGCGATGTCGCCATCATCAGGCTGCTCGTCCATCAATTCGATGTTGGAGATCAGCCGGCGCAGGTTCGATTGCGGCGTCTGGGTGAAATGCTTGCCGGTCATCAGCTGCCGGACGCGCAGCGCGATCCGCGAGCGGTTGTCGTAGATGATCGACATCTGCCGCTCCGGGTCGATGTCGGCGCCGTTGGCCGGCACCCAGTAGACGCCGTCGTCGGTCCAGAGTTGTTCCCAGGCTTCGTATTGATGCTCGTCCTGCAACCGCGCCTCGCGATAGAGGAAGGCAGTGATGGCGCTCATCAACGTGGCGCTGCTCTCGCGCGACAGCATCAGTTTGGCTCCATCAGCTTGCGATAATGGGTCCAGATGCCGCGCGACGGCACCTCGTCGGTGACATGGCCGACGGTGAAGCCGAGCTCATCCTGTCGCTGGCGCTTCTCGCCGCGGCCGAGGAAGATCCATTCCGGATTGCGTGCCAGCACGCCGCGATGGCAGCGTTCGTACATCTCGGAATCATCCGCGAGCAGGAAGCCGGCCGGGCCGACCGAGCCCATGGTCTGCTGCCGCAGCCTCCGGTTCAGATCGGGCGCGCCCTTGAATTGCAGCGCGGTGACGTGTTGCACGCTGTCGTCAACGCCGAGCGGCTGGATCACGAACATCTGGATCTCGGCGATGAACAGGTTCGGGAAGATCATCACATGCGGCGTTCCGTCGATCATGATCTCGCGCGCCGCAGTGTCGCCATAGGCGGCCTTCATCCGCGTGGTGTAGTCCGGCAGCCGTTCCTCGCTGGTGCCGAACCAGCTCATCGGCGCATCGCGCTTGCGGAACTCGGGCCGCAGGTCGATCTCGGTATGGCCATTGCCGTAGTCGCGTGTCAGCGCGGTCGAGGCGCCGCCGTAGAGCTTGCCGATCATGCTGTCGGCAACGCCGAAGATCGAGGTGTGCACGAAGGCCGGGTGATAGCCGTCGCACTCGTTCTCCAGGATGAACTTCCAGTTCGCCTTGACGCGATGCTTGAGGAAGCCCGCCGTGATCTCGACCGCGCCCTCCGGCGAGGTCCGCACCAGACGATCGATGGTCTCGGCGGCGCCGCCGAGATGCTCCTTGAGAGTCGGGCCATCGGCGGCGAAGGAGCCGAACACGAAGCCGCGGTAGGACTCGACACGGGTCACCCGCCCGAGCGCGAGCTGCGCCTTGTCCTGCCCCTCGTAACCATCCGGGAAGGCATAGCCGACCAGGCGGCCGTCATTGGCAAAGGTCCAGGAGTGAAATGGGCAGGTGAACGAGCGCGCATTGCCGCGCTCAAACGAGCAGACCTGGTTGCCGCGATGCGAACAGCGGTTGAGCAGCAGATTGACCTTGCCCTGCTCGTCGCGGGTCATGATCACGGATTGGGGGCCGATCGACTTGACGACGTAGTCGTTGGCGTTCGGGACCTCGCTCTCGTGGCCGACATAGACCCAGGTCCGGTACCAGATGTTCTTCAGCTCGGCCTCGAAGATCTCCGGGTCGGTGTAGAGCGATCCGTGCACTCGGTCGGGCCGGATCAATCGCTCCCATGGCGAGACGCCGGTCATCATGTTCATCGCTCCGTCTCCCTCGCCGACCGCTTGCCGCGGATACCTTTGCTGACCGCTCGAATAATAATCCGAACGACCGTTCTGTGAATTAATAGCACGGGCTCCGCGGGGCGGCAAGCTTCTTTCCAAATGCCGTGGCCAATCCCGGAGCAGCGTGCAAAGTTGCAATTCCGGGTAGCCGGCGGGGCACCCGTCTCAGCCCGGTGCGGCGCCGCCGTCGCGTTCGCCGCCTGCGATCTGCTGCAGCATCGATTTCGGCGTCGTTGCGAGCTCGATCTTCAGCTGATCGCAGATCGCACGGCGGAGCAGGTGCTCGATCTCGGTCGCGACATCGCCATTGACCGCACGCGCGCCCTCGCCGCTCGCCCAGAGCAGCAGCTGTCCCAGCCGCCGGTCGCCATCGTCGCGCAACGCCTCGATCGTGGCAACATCGGGCATGTCGCCCTGGGTGCGTGGCGTGGCGGGGATCTCCGGATACGTCAGGCTACCGGCCAATCGTCTGACAGCTGCGAAGGTCTCGTCCTGTAGATGCACCTGCTCCAGCAGCGGGGCGACCTTCCAGTCGGCCCCGAGCTTCAGGCCGTTCAACGCATAGATCGCTGAGAACACCTGGCCACGGACGAAATCATCGCGGCTGTTCGGCACGACGTGGCTTTGCAGCGCGTCGATGATGCCGTCGATCAACCGCTCGAAGGATGCGCTCATGCCGCGGCCTCCAATGCGCGCTCGAAGGCCCGCACGATCGAGGGCATCTGGCTTGCCATCACCGCAAGCCGCATGTCGTTGAAGCGGTCGACCTCGAACGCGCGCACCGCGCACATCTGGATCGCCGCCGCCTGATACAGCGCATAGGCCTCGTAGAAGGCAAGACTCTTGTCCGACACCGCAATGCCGGAGGCACGCTGATAGAGATCGATCACCTCCGCGCGCTCGAGCACGCCATAGAGCTTCCGGCTCCTGGCGTTGAAGGTCGGCATCATTGCCCAGGCCAGATCTTCATGCGGATCGCCGAGATGAGTCAGTTCCCAATCGAGAATGGCGGTGATCTTCCGCTCGTGCTCGATGAAATTTCCGATCCGGTAGTCGCCATGCACGATGGTGCGGCGTGGCAGCTGCGGACAATTGTCGTGCAGCCAGCGCCCGCCCCAATCGAGCAGCGGATAATAACGCGCCGTCGGACGTGCCAGCGAAGCGCGCCAGCCAGAGATCGCGCGCAGTTCAGCGCGCTGCTCCCCCTGTTGCAGCGATGCGAATGGGGTCGCGCCCGGGTCGATCCGGTGCAGCGATGCGAGGATCTCGACGAACTGCCGGGCGATGGCGCGCTTGTGGTCCGGATCGAGCTCGCTCGCCGCCCAGGGCGCGGGAACATCGCCCTCGACATGCGCGCAGATGAAAAAGGGAAAGCCGATCTCGGCGCCATCTTGTTCTGATGACACCAATGCCGGCACCGGCACGTCGCTGCCATGCAGCGCCTGCAGCGCATAGACCTGCGGCAGCACCGAATACGGCGCAAACAGCCCGTTCGGCGGACCGACGCGCAGGATCAGCTTGCGATCTCCTTCAGCGGAGCGCGCCACGAAGGCGTAGGTGATCCAGGAGAAGCCCGACGATTTACGGCCGTAGCTGACAATCTCCGTCCGGCTTCCGGATATCCGCGACAGATGCTGCGCGAGCGCCGTCCGCACCGCGTCATCATTCACTACGACGGGACGAGCCGGCTCCGGCACGACATCCCGCACATCGTCGGATCGTTTCGCAGCCTCCAGCATCAGTTGACCGACCTCGTATAGCCCTGCCACTTCTCGTCGCGCAGCGCCGACTTCATGATCTTGCCGGAACCGGTCAGCGGCAGCGGCTCGAGACGGATGTCGACCGAGCGCGGACATTTGTAGCCCGCGATTAGGGTGCGGCAATGTGCGATCACCATGTCCGAATCGAGCCGCGCGCCGTCCTTCGGCACCACGATGGCGTGCACCGCCTCGCCCCATTGCGGATCGGGCACCGCGATGACGGCGCACTCCTTGACTTGCTCGTGCTGGAAGATCGCGTTCTCCACCTCACCGGAATAGACGTTCTCGCCGCCGGAGACGATCATGTCCTTCAGGCGGTCGACGATATAGACAAAGCCGTCTTCATCCATCCAGGCGCCGTCGCCGGTGTGCAGCCAGCCGTTGCGCAGCACCCGCGCACTTTCCTCGGGCTTGCGCCAATAGCCGAGCATCACGCCGGCGCCGCGGATCGCGATCTCGCCGACTGTGCCGCGCGGCACCTCGTGGCCCGCGGGATCGACGATGCGGATCTCGACGCCCGGCGCCGCCCGCCCCGCCGACTTCCGCTTGGCCGCCAGCGGCCCTTCCAGCGCGTGGTATTCCCAGGGCAGGATCGTCGCCAGCGCCGCGCTCTCGGTCATACCGTAGCCCTGGTGAAAGCGCCAGCTCGGCAGCACCCGCATCAGCTTGACCAGCAACGCATCCGGCATCGGCGAGGCACCATATTCGCAGTCCTTGACGCTGCTCAGATCATAGCTGCCGAAGGACGAATGATTGAGCATCATGTTGAGCATGGTCGGCACGAACAGGCAGTAGTCCACTCTGTGCTCGGCGATGGTCTTCATCGCGAGTTCGGGCTCGAATTTCGGGATGGTGACATGGGTGCCACCCACAAGCGTGAGCGCGATCATCGGCGAGGTACCGGCCAGATGGAACATGCCGGCCGAGTGCAAATACCTGGTGTCTTCGCGGAAGCGCAACGCATAGATCCAGACCAGCGATTCATAGACGATGTTGGCGTGCGACAGCATCACGCCCTTGGGGAAGCCGGTGGTGCCGCCGGTGTAGAAGATGCCGGCGAGATCGTTGTAGGCGCCGGAGGCATCCTCGACCGGCGCGTGCGCAACGAGTTCCTCATAGCCCTGCATGCCTTCGGGGACCTGTCCCTCGTCCAGGTAGATCATCGCGGTGAGTGACTTCGCGCTTCGCAGCGCCGATGCAATTTCGGCAAAGGCCTTGTCGACCAGCAGCAGCTTCGGCGTGGAATCGCCGATCGCATAGGCATTCTCGGCAACAGCCCAACGCGTGTTGAGCGGCACCGCGACCGCGCCGGCCCAGGCGATGGCATAGAGCGCTTCGATATAGAGGTCGCTGTTGTGCGCGAGGATGGCGACCCGGTCGCCGGCCTCGATGCCGAGCCGCCGCAGCCCGCCCGCAGCGCAGGCAACGCGCCGGCCGATCTCCTTCCAGCTCCGCGACCGTCCGGCATGGATGGTGCCCGGTGCATCCTTGCGCAACTGCACTGCCGAGATGAGCGCTTGCGTCAACTTCATGTTTCCTCCTCGCCGCCATGCGGCCGCGCACGCCTGCGGATGTTCCCGTCATTGCGTGAAGTCAAAATGCCGCCCGGAGATTCCAGTTGATAATCCGGACAGACGGTCTATTATTACACGGCGAACGCGACGGGTAAAGCCTCTGATGGCACCGCCGCCGGGATCAACGAGCCCCACAAGAGGGCCGTCATGGGAGGGGAAGATGCGGAAGCCAATCGTCACGCTTGCAGTGTGGGCGTTCACGCTCACCGGCGCGCTCGGACCAGCGAATGCCCAGAAGGCCTATGGCCCCGGGGTCAGCGACACCGAGATCCTGCTCGGCGCCAATGCGCCCTACAGCGGCCCGGCGTCGATCTATGCAAGCTTCCCGAAGACCATGCTGGCCTATTTCGCGATGCTGAACGAGAAAGGCGGCATCAACGGCCGCCACATCAACTTCCTGACCCGCGACGATGCCTATAGTCCGCCCAAGACCGTCGAGGTGACGCGCGCGCTGGTCGAGAACGACAAGGTGCTCGCGATCATGGCGCCGTTCGGCACGCCGACCAATGCCGCGATCCAGAAATATCTCAACAGCAACGGCGTCCCGCAGCTGCTGGTGCAGAGCGGCGGCACGCGCTGGAACGATCCGAAGCAGTTTCCCTGGACGACGCCCTACTCGCCGACCTACGTCAACGAGTCGCGGATCATTGCTCGCTACGTGCTGCGCGAGAAGCCGGATGCCAAGATCGGCGTGCTGTTGCAGGCCGACGACATCGGCAAGGATTTTGTCCTCGGCTTGAAGGAAGGACTTGGCGCCAAGGCCGACACCATGATCGTCAAGGAGGCGATGTATCAGTCGACCGAGCCGACGATCGACTCCCAGATCGTGAACCTGAAAGCATCGGGCGCCGATACCATCCTGATCGCGGCGCAGAACAAATTCGCCTCGATGGCGATCCGCAAGATCCACGAGCTCGGGTGGAAGCCGCTGATCTTCCTCGGCTCGACCGCGAATTCGATCGCCGGCGTGCTGGTGCCGGCCGGGATCGAGGCCTCGACCGGCATCCTGACCACGACCTCCTACAAGACGCCCAATGATCCCGCCTGGGCCAACGACAAGGGCATGACCGACTATCTCGCTTTCGCCGCGAAATACATGCCGGGGATGGACCCGAACGACGTGATCGCGGTGACCGGCTACACCACGGCGCAACTCGGCGCGATCATCCTGCAACGCTGCGGCGACAATCTCACCCGGGAGAACGTGCTGAAGCAGGCCACCAACCTCAGCGGCATCGAACTGCCGATGCTGTTGCCTGGGATCACGATCCAGACCACGCCGCAGGATTATGCGGCGATCACCGAACGCCGCTTCGCCCGTTTCGACGGCAAGACCTGGGTGCTGTTCGGCGACATCGTCGGCGCGGGCCCGGCCAAGGATTGATCCCGCGCCGCATCCGACTGACCGAACCGGCTCAAACACAAGGACAAGAACAATGCTGACAGCCCAGGACGATCTCATCGGCCACCAGACGCCACAGCCGTTTGCCAAGGCGGGCGGCGGCGATATCAGGTTCACCGAGCGCTACTGGTACACCGCACATCCGATCGACGGCAGCGAGCTGCTGATCGATATCGGGCTCGGCTATTATCCGAACCGCAACGTGATGGACGGCTTTGCGGGCATCACGATCGGCCGCCGTCAGCACAATTTCCGCGCTTCGCGCCGGCTCGGAAACCGTCCGCTGGAAACGGAGGTCGGCGGGCTCAGGATCGAGATCGCCGAGGGCATGGGTCTGCACCGATTGTTGCTTGCCGACAATCCATCCGGCATCAGCTTCGCGCTCGAATTCAAGGCGAGCTTCCCCGCGGCGCAGGAGAAGCAGAACTTTCGCGAGCGCAACGGCGTCGTCGAGGAGGATCTTGCCCGCGTCTCGCAATTCGGGCGCTGGCGCGGCTGGATCGTCGCCGACGGCAAGCGCTATGACATCGAGCCGGAGCTGTGGTGGGGACAACGCGACCGCTCCTGGGGCCTGCGTTCCGAGATGCGCACCGACGAGACGAGGCCGCCGGTTGCGACCCATCGCAATTTCTTCTGGACCTGGTCGATGTTCCAGTTCCCGGAATCCGCGCTGTCGATTTTCATCAAGGAGCGCACGCCGGGCAAGCCGCATTATCTCTCGGGCACCGAGTTCCGGCGCGAAGCAGACGGTTCAATGTCGCATCGCGAGGTTACGTCGGTCGAGCACAAGATCGAATGGGCCGACGATCCGCTCGGCCAGACCATCGCGGCAGCCGATTTCACCTTCACTTTCGAGCGCGGCGAGCCGCGCCGCGTCAGGATGCTGGGATTGCCGACACGATTTTATCTCAAGGCCGGCATGTATGGCGGCTTGCATGGCTGGACCCACGGCGACGATCGCGGCGGGCACCATGCCGCGTACGACATCTGGAACCTGGACGATGCCGCGACGCGCGCCATCGCACGCACCCTGTCGGACCATGTCGTCCGGCTCGAAAGCGGCAACGAGACCGGATTCGGCATCAGCGAGTACGGCGTCGCCGCCGGCTATCCGCTCTATCCGGGACCGCAAAAATTCCCGGCGATGTGATGGACGGGCAAGGCATCCGCGTCGCGCAGCCTGACGACACTGCGTGCGATCCATGGGACGACAAGGCAGCCGAGGCGCTGGTCTCGCTCGAAACCATCGCCCCGCTGCGCTATCGCAGCCGCTTCGGCGACGGCAACCTCAACGGCCGTTCCTATGGCGGCCAGATACTCGGCCAGGCCATGATGGCTGCGACACTCAGCGCGCCCGCAGATCGGCCGGCGCGATGCTGCAGCTCCTGTTTCTGCGCGGTGCCGATCCCACGCGGCGCATCACCTTTGACGCGCAGGTCCTGCAGGACGGCAAGCGATTCTCCTCCCGCCATGTGGTCGGCAGCCAGGGTGATGGCCACACCGTGCTGAGCGCGCAGGCCACGTTCTGCGCCGCGCAGCCGGGTCCACGGCACACCTCGCCGTTTGCACGGTCCGAAGATCCCGAAAGCCTGCCCGACCTGAGCATGATCCCTGACACGTTGATGGCGCAGTTGCGGCCGCTCGGCCCCTACTCCCAGCACATCAAACCCAGCATGGATTTCCGCATCCCCGCGATCGAACGTCAGCTCTCGGCTGCGACCGCGGAGCCACGGCTGCGGTTCTGGATCAGAAGCCGGCAGCCGCTCGCCGCGGGTTCCCGCGCCCAGGCCGCGGTGTTCGCCTATCTCTCGGACTGGTGGCTCAACTTCTCCAGCATCGGCGGCCATCTCCGCGACCTGCAGTCGCGCGCGCCGCTCTACCTGTCGAGCCTCAACCACTGCATCTGGTTTCACCGCGCATTTTCGCCTGACGCCTGGATGCATGTCGAAACCGAGAGCCCGTGCGCCGATGGCGGCCGCGGGCTGTCGATCGCCCGCGTCCATGATCGCAATGGGTCGATGCTCGCGACCTCGATCCAGGAAACCCTGATGGTGCATCCGGATGGCGACGCGTAGGCCGAACGACGATTGAGACCGCGCCCAGATCGTTGCTGGGTCGTGGCCGCCGCCATCGCCGGTTCCATCTCCTGTTGAATCCCGGCAACACCGCTGAACAAAATGCGCAATCGTGAAGATTGCGCGATTTGAATCACGAAGGTGCCGCATCCCTGTCAAATCCTGCCTGCGGGTGGCGCAACAAGAACACGATTGGGGAAAACCTACATGCAGCAGGCACCGTTGGGCGCGCGAAACGCGGACTCGTCTGGCTATGTCCTCTACTTCCAGCTCGCCAGCAATGGCACCAGACGCGCGTGCAGTCTGACAATCCAGGCGGAAAGCGCCAACGAGGCGGCGCGGATCTTTCGCGAGAACTGGAGCGAGATCGAATCGATGGCACGCGACGGCGTCAGCACGGGCATGGTCGGCAAAGCGCCGGTCAGCCTGGCGATGTCGTGAGGCGCATCGCGCGACCTACGGCAGACACTACGCTTGAGGCGTGACGCGATAACGACCGCAGTCTCAAGCCATCATCGCGCGACCATTTGACGCGCTGACGCGATAATCAGGTCACAAGGTGCAGGCTCGCGCACACGCGCGGGCCTTGCTGCGTCTTAGAACGATTCAAATCCAATTCAGTTAGAGGGATTCAAGTCTGCTCCGGTTCTTTTCGCGCGCGCCGACTGCTAGAGGCGCGGCGTGAACGAGTTCGCGTGAATCGGAAGTCCAAGAGTGCCTGTGAATGCTGATCGCCGGGTTGTCGGCGACCATCGAAATGCCGCCGACAAGGGCCGCACCCATTTGCTGATCGGCGCAGCGTTCCTGCTCGCCGATGTCTCCTCCGCAGTGACGCCGGCAAGCGCCCAATCGAGCGTCGCCTTGCCGCCGGTCATGGTCGAGCAGCCGACGCAGAAGCGCAAGCCTGCAGCCAATTCGGCCCGGTCTGCGCAGCGAACCCAGGCGGCCGCCGCAGAACGGCAGCGCAGCCGGAATGCCCCGCCGCCGCCACCGACACCATCGGAGCGCGCGGCGGCTGGTGCCGCGGCGCTGAACGAAGCCAAGCTCCACTACCGCGCGATGCCGAGTTCGACCACCTTGCGCAGCGGCGCCTCGCCGCTCGATACCTCGCAGACGGTCAACGTCGTGCCGGAGCAGGTGCTGAAGGATCAGTTGCCGCGCAATCTCGACGATGCGCTTGCCAATGTCAGCGGCGTCACCCAGGGCAATACGCTGGCCGGCACTCAGGACGCCGTGATGCGTCGCGGCTTCGGCGACAACCGCGACGGCTCGATCATGCGCAACGGCATGCCGTTGGTGCAGGGCCGCAGCCTCAACGCGGCGGTCGAGAGCGTCGAGGTGCTGAAAGGCCCGGCGTCGCTGCTTTACGGCATCATGGACCCCGGCGGCATCGTCAACACGATCAGCAAGCGCCCCGAGCTCTATCAGCACGGCTCGGTGACCCTGCTCGGCTCGACCTACGCCAATTCGAAGACCGGCGCCGACGGAGCGATCGACATCACCGGCCCGATCGGCAATGGCGGCCTCGCCTATCGCTTCATCGGCTATGGCGTCAGCGAGGACTATTGGCGCAATTTCGGACGCCACCGCGAAATGCTGGTCGCGCCGTCGCTGGCCTGGTACGGCGAGAACACCACCGTTCAGTTGAACTACGAGCACCGCGAATTCATCACGCCGTTCGACCGCGGCACTGCGTTCGATTCCGTAACCAAGGCGCCGCTGGCGATCCCGGCAACGCGCCGGCTCGACGAGCCATTCAACAATGTTTGGGGAACGTCCGACCTGATGCAGGCCTCGGTCGAGCACCGGCTGAATCAGGACTGGAAGCTGTTCGCGGCCTACAGCTACAACACCGAGACCTTCAGCGCCAATCAGCTCCGCATCACCGGCATCAACACCAAGACCGGCGTCGAGACCCGCAGCAATGACGGCACGTGGGGCTCGCTCAGCAATGCCAGCTACGGCACATCCTATGTGCAGGGCAATTTCTGGTTCGGCAATATGCGCAACGAGGTGCTGTTCGGCGGCGACGGCCAGTACCGCACGATCTACCGCGACAATCTGATCCGGCAGGCGACGCCGAGCTTCAACTTCTACAATCCGGTCTACGGCCTGATCTCGCCGGGCACCACGGTCTCCGCCACCGACAGCGCCCAGACCGACAAGCTCGGCCAGTGGTCGCTGTTCTTCCAGGACACGCTGCATCTGACCGAGCGCTTCGCGCTGGTCGGCGGCGTGCGCTACATGGACTACGACCAGATCGCCGGCAGGGGCCGGCCGTTCATCACCAACACCAACGTGTCGGCGGACAAGGCACTGCCGCTCGGCGGCGCGATCCTCAAGCTCACCGACGAGGTCTCGCTCTATGCGAGCTACACGCAGTCGCTGAAGCCGACCTCGACCATCGCTCCGCTCACCGGCGGCGTCGTGATCGGCTCCAACATCGCGCCCGAAGAGGGCACCCAGTGGGAGACCGGCGTCAAGTTCGACTTCAACAAGCGGATCTCCGGCACGCTTGCGCTTTACGACATCGACAAGAAGAACGTGCTGGTCTCGCAGCTCAACTCCTCGACCGGTATCGTTGAGTACCGCACCGCCGGCAAGGTTCGCTCGCGCGGCGTCGAGCTCGACGTCACCGGAAGGCTGACTGACAGCTGGAGCATGATCGGCAGCTATGCCTACACCGATGCGCGCGTCACCGAGGATCCGACGCTCGTCGGCAAGGCGCTGCAAAACGTCGCGCTCAACACCGCCTCGCTCTATCTGGTCTATGATTTCGGAACCACCCTGCCCGGCCGGCTGCGTCTCGGCGGCGGCGCGCGCTATGTCGGCGACCGGCCCGGCGATGCCGCGAACAGCTTCGTGCTGCCGGCCTACACCGTGGCCGACGCGTTTGCGACCTACGAGACCAAGGTGCAGTCGTTCCCGGTGATCTACCAGTTCAACGTCAAGAACCTGTTCGACACCGTCTACTATCCCTCGGCCGTCAGCAATCTGGCCGTGGCGATGGGCGACGCACGGCGCTTCTCGCTCTCGGCAACGGTGAAATTCTAGCATGGGCGCGGTTCGGACAGCGATCGGACTGCTTGCCGTCCTGGCTGCGACCGCGCTCGCCACTACCGTCCGCGCCGACGAGCTCACGCTGTATACGACCCGGGAAGCCAGTCTGGTCGAGCCTGTCATCGCGGCCTTCACGGCAGCGAGCGGCACCAAGGTCAAGACCGTCTTCATCGAGGACAGTTTGGTCAAGCGCCTGACATCGGAAGGCGACAATTCGCCCGCGGATGTGCTGCTCACCATCGGTCTCGACAAGACAACTCAGCTTGTGACGCGCGGGCTGACACAGGCGCTTGCATCGCCCGCGCTTGATCAGGCGGTGGCGGCGAACCTGCGCAGCAACGACGGCCAGTGGATCGCGCTCGCCGTTCGTCCGCGCGTGGTGTTCGCGCGCAAGGACAGTGCCCTCGTCGCAATCACGTATGAAGAACTCGCCGATCCCAAATGGCGCGGCAAATTGTGCATGCGGCCGGCCGCGCACCAGAACAATGTCGCGCTGATTGCGGCCTATCTCGCGCATCACGGAACAGACGCGACGCAAACCTGGCTCGCCGGAGTTAAGGCCAATCTTGCCCACAAGCCGGCCGGCAAGGACAACGACGTGGTCCGCGAGATCGCCGAAGGACGCTGCGACTTCGGCATCGGCAACACGGTCGCGCTGGCACAGCTCCGCGACGGCCGCGAAGGCAATGATTGGCGCGCATGGGCCGATGCCGTGAAGGCCGTGCCGACCGCGTTCACGGGCGGCGGCAGCCACATCAATCTGACCGGCGCCGCGATCGCCCGGCACGCACCGCATCCGTCTGCCGCGCGCGCCTTCCTCGAATTCCTCGTCACGGCCGAGGCCCAGACGATCTTTGCGACCGCCGAGCTGGAATATCCGGTGCTTGCGACCGCGAAGCGGCCGCCGATCGTTGAGGGCATCGGATCGTTCCCTGCCGATGCGCTGCCCGTCGATGAGATCGCCGCGCATCAAGCGGCCGCAATCGCCCTGATTCAAAAGGCCGGCTTCGATGAGTGATGTCCGACGTCCGATCAAGGCCGCGCTGTTGCAGGTCCATTCCGTCGTTGGGCTGGTGCTGGCGCTGCTCTGGGCAGTGGTCGGCCTGACAGGCGCAACGATGGCCTTTGAGGATGAGATGGAGGCCAGCCTGAACAGCCAAATGATGCGCGTCGATGCCAGCGCCACCCGGCGACTCACGCCGGACGAACTGGTCGCGCGACTTCAGGCGGCGGGCGATTTCGGCAAGGTCTCGGCCGTCACCATATCCAGCGATCCATCGGCCGCGGCGCACATCCGCTTTGCCCGCAGCGACGGCGGCACGCGGCCGTCCTCGGTCTATGTCGATCCCTACAACGGACATTTGCTCGGCTCGCCGCGCGGCGAGGATTTCTTCGCCACCGTCCGCAAGCTGCATCGCTGGCTGCTGCTGCCGGGCGACGGCAATGGCATCGGCCGCAAGATCACGGGGTCAGCCGCGATCTGCCTGATCGTGATGCTGATATCAGGCCTCGTGCTGCGCTGGCCGCATCGCGCGCGCAGCGTCAAGATGTGGCTGAAGCCCAATCTGGGACTGCGCGGCCGCGGCCTGCACCGCTCGCTGCACGCCGTGATCGGCACCTGGGTGCTGCCGGTCTATCTGGTGATGACGCTGACCGGCCTGTGGTACTCGTTCGAATGGTACAAGGCCGGCGCCAACTGGCTGTTGACGCGGCCTCAGGCCACCGCCGCGGCGATGCAGCCGAAGCCACCCCGCGGCGCGACGACTGCCGAGAGCAAGGGTGAAGCCAGGGCGGACGCGAAGGCCGAGGCAACGCCGCTCGTGTTCGATCACGTCTGGTCAGCATTCCTGCAGCAGGAAAACAACAACGATTACGGCAGGGCTCTGCTGACCCTTCCGGCCGGCGCAGGCACAGCGGTGCGCGTGCGGTCATGGGCGCGGGATTCCTCGCTCGAGAGCGTGCGTGACGAATTCCGCATCGATGCCGTCACCGGGCGCGTCATTTCCTCCGATCGCTACGCGGACAAGAGGTTCGGCGAGCGCGTCCTTGCCGGCGTGCTCGACATCCACCGCGGCGCTATCCTGGGATGGCCCGGCAAGCTCGTCTTCATGCTGGCCGCCGCCATGATGCCGCTGTTCACAGTGACGGGCCTGCTGCTCTATCTGTCCCGTCGCAGGCACCGGCGCCTCGCGCGGCCGCCGATCGCGAGCCTGGTTCCGGGCGAGTGAACCTCAACGATCAGCGGAGGTCGCAGGCCGCGAGCCGACTGCGCAACTCGGCGTCGGTTTCGGCGGCGAGTTCGAGCAATCCGCGGTAGGGATCGCCCGATATGCCGAGCGCCGCGGCGAACGCCGGCTCGGTCTTGAGGCCGCCTGCCCTCAATCTGCTGACGGCTCGCCCTAGCCCCCCGTCATCAATCGCAAGCAGCCGTCGTTCGACCTCGAAATGGATCCATCCGCGCTGCTGCTCCACCGGATCCTGGTCGCCGAACAATTCGAACGGCCACCCATCCAAGACAAAGCGGGCAATCGCCGGCCGCGTTCCCGAGACCCAGCGGTAGAGGATGAAATCATCGGCCGATTGATAATGGGTCCAGACCGCGTCCGCGAAGAGATCCGGATCGGGCGCGTGGCAGACGATATCGATGTCGCTGCCGGGCACGGCAAGGCCGAGCGGCAGTGTTCCGACGACGCGGGGATCGAACGGCTTCAGCAGCTCCATCACGGCAGAGCTGGTGACGGCGGATGTGTAGTCTCCGACGGTCATCGCGTGGCACGCCCTCGAGATCGCAGCGCCGCAATACCACGCTCGCGTCGAATGCGGGAGCCTCCACGAATGGGCGGAAGGCGAGAGAAAGCTGCTTTGAAACGCTGCGGGGCGATCTCGATCACGTCACCGTGGTCGAAACCGCCCCGTCAGGCCGGCGGACGGGCGGCTGCTCGCAAGCCAGCCTGTCCAGCCGATAGTCGGAATGATCCGTTCGATTAGCCGAACTGGTTCATCGTGTTGTGGGCACCGCCCGCCTTGAGGGCGGCTTCACCGGCGAAGTATTCCTTGTGGTCGTCGCCGATGTCGGAGCCCGCCATGTTCTGATGCTTCGCACATGCGATGCCCTGACGGATTTCCGCGCGCTGCACGTTCTTGACGTAACCGAGCATGCCCTGCTCGCCGAAATACTCCTTCGCGAGATTGTCGGTCGACAGCGCAGCCGTGTGATAGGTCGGCAGCGTGATCAGGTGGTGGAAGATACCGGCGCGCTTGGCCGAATCCGCCTGGAAGGTACGGATCCGCTCGTCTGCCTCGATCGCCAGCGGCGTACCGTCGTATTCCACCTTCATCAGTTCGGCGCGGTTGTACTTGCTGACATCCTTGCCGGCTTCCTTCATCGCGTCATAGACCTGCCAACGGAAGTTGAGGGTCCAATTGAAGGAAGGCGAGTTGTTGTAGGCAAGCTTCGCGTTCGGAATGACCTTGCGGATGCGATCGACCATCGAAGCGATCTGCTCGATATGCGGCTTCTCGGTCTCGATCCACAACAGGTCAGCACCGTTCTGCAGCGAGGTGATGCAGTCGAGCACGCAGCGATCCGCACCAGTGCCGGGACGGAACTGATAGAGGTTGCTGGGCAGACGCTTCGGACGCATCATCTTGCCGTTCTGGTTGATGATGACGTCGCCGTTCCGCGCGTTGGCAGCCGTGATTTCCTCGCAATCGAGGAAGCTGTTGTACTGGTCGCCGAGGTCGCCGGGCTTGTGGCTCACGGCGATCTGCTGCGTCAGGCCGGCGCCGAGCGAGTCGGTACGGGTCACGATGATGCCGTCTTCGACGCCGAGCTCGAGGAACGCATGGCGGCAGGCACGGATCTTCGCGATGAAGACCTCGTGCGGCACGGTCACCTTGCCGTCCTGGTGGCCGCACTGCTTCTCGTCCGAGACCTGGTTCTCGATCTGCAGGGCGCAGGCGCCCGCCTCGATCATCTTCTTGGCGAGCAGGTAGGTCGCTTCCGCGTTGCCGAAGCCGGCGTCGATGTCGGCGATGACGGGCACGACGTGGGTCTGGAAGTTGTCGATCTTCTCGATCAGCGCCTTTTCCTTGGCCTTGTCGCCTTCCTTGCGGGCCGCATCGAGCGCGCGGAAGATGTCGTTGAGCTCGCGGGAATCCGCCTGACGCAGGAAGGTGTAGAGCTCTTCGATCAGGGCCGGCACCGAGGTCTTCTCGTGCATCGACTGATCCGGCAACGGGCCGAACTCGGAGCGCAGCGCCGCGATCATCCAGCCGGACAGATACAGGTAACGGCGGTCGGTGTTGCCGAAGTGCTTCTTGACCGAGATCAGCTTCTGCTGGGCGATGAAGCCGTGCCAGCAACCGAGCGACTGGGTGTACTTGGTGCTGTCGGCATCATAGGCGGCCATGTCGGCGCGCATCAGCGCAGCCGTGTAGCGGGCGACATCCAGACCGGTCTTGAAGCGGTTCTGCAGGCGCATGCGCGCCACGGCTTCCGCGGTGACGCCGTTCCAGGTGTCCTTGGTCTTGAGGAGCGCTTCGGCCGCCTCAATCTCGCTCTGATACGAAGCCGGTCCCTGGGTGGCCCGGTCGCTGAGCCCGCGCGGTTGGAAGTTCATGTCCGTGATCCCTTCGGTGACGAAATAACTGCACCGTTTGTGACGCGCGGCGGCGTGGGGAGCTAGACCTGGCGCAGAAAACTTGTCATAACTTACAAGAAACTGATGTATTATTGTAAGAATCTTACATCGACACGGATTTAGCGATGGCAACCTCAAGCGCCCGCTCGGTTTTCATGGGCCCCCGACTCCGCCGGCTGCGGCGCGATCTCGGGCTGACCCAGGCCGATATGGCGGCCGATCTCGAAATCTCGGCCCCCTACGTCGCGCTGCTGGAACGCAATCAGCGCCCGGTGACGGCAGACATGCTGCTTCGCCTTGCCCGCACCTACAAGATCGATCTGGCCGATCTCGCCGGCGACGGCGGCGCCGACCACACTGCGCGCATGCAGTCCGTCCTGAAGGAGCCGATGTTTGCCGACATCGACATCCCCACCCTCGAAGTCAGCGACCTCGCGGTCAGCTATCCCGGAATGACAGAGGCGTTCCTGCGCCTCTATACCGCCTATCGCGAAGAACAGTTGGCGCTCGCGGAGCGACGGGCGCCGGACCTGGCGGGCGCAGCGTTACTGCCGGGCGAGAACTTTGACGCCAACGACCCCGTTGCGGAAGTCCGGCGCTTTCTCGCCGCGCGCCGCAACAATTTCGCCAATCTCGACGATGCCGCCGAGCGGCTCGTCCATGAGCCGGCCGGACCAGCCGGATTCATCGAGCGGCTTCGCGATCGCCATAAGCTTCAGGTCCGCTATCTGCCACCCAACGTCATGCTCGGTTCGGTCAGGCGACTGGACCTGCATCGCCGGCAATTGCTGCTCGAGGACTCGCTCGATACCGCAGGCCTCAATTTCCAGCTCGCCAAGCAACTCGCTTATCTGGAGCTGGAAGACGAGATCGGCGCGGCGGTGGAAGACGGCAAGTTCACCAGCAAGAGCGCCGAGTTGCTGGCCCGCCGCGCGCTTGCCGCCTATGCCGCGGCCGCACTCATCATGCCGTATTCGGTGTTTGCGAAAGCGGTCGACACGCGCCGCTACGACCTGGAGGCGCTTGCGCGTCAATTCGGCACCAGCTTCGAGCAGACCGCACACCGCGTCACGACCTTGCAGCGGCCGGGTCTCGAAAAGATCCCGTTTTTCCTGATCCGCGTCGATCCCGCCGGCAACATTTCGAAGCTGCTCGATGGCGCCGGCTTCCCGTTTGCGAAGCATGGCGGCGCCTGTCCGCTATGGTCGGTCCACGACATCTTCAAGACGCCGCGCCAGATCGTCACGCAATGGCTGGAATTGCCCGACGGACAACGGTTCTTTTCGATCGCCCGCACCGTGACCGCCGGCGGCGGCGCGTTCGGCGCCATCCGCGTGGAACGGGCGATCGCGATCGGCTGCGCAGCCGAGCATGCCGGCCAGTTGATCTACACGCGCGACGGACAGGGGCCGAACGCGGATGAGCCGACGCCGATCGGCGTCGCCTGCCGGGTCTGTCATCGCCCGAGATGCGCGGCGCGGTCGGCGCCTCCGATCGGACGCGAGATTCTTCCCGACGATTTCAGAACCTCGAGCGTCCCGTTCGGGTTCTCGGCGGACTGACGCAGTCGATCACCCCTGCGGCCGGTTCTGGTCATACAGCACCCGCACGCGGATCGTGCCGTCGATGGCTTTCAAATCGGCCAGCAGCCCCTCGCCCTCGCCGCCGACCACGTCGGTCTCGAGCACGACATAGCCGACTTCCGGATCGGTCTGCAGATATTGCGCGAGGATGTTGATCCCGTGCCGGGACACCGCGTCGTTGACCTGACGCATGACGCCCGGAACATTGCGGTGAACATGGATGAAACGGGTGCCGGTCGGTCGCGCCGGCAATTGCACCTGCGGAAAATTGACCGCGCCGAAGGTCGACCCGACATCGGAATAATCGATCAGCTTGCGTGCAACTTCGCCGCCGATGCGATCCTGCGCTTCTTCCGTCGAACCGCCGACATGCGGCGTGAGGATGACGTTGGGGAGGCCCTGCAGCGGCGAGACAAAGCGCGCCTCGTTCGACACCGGCTCGACCGGAAACACGTCGACTGCGGCCCCCGCCAGCCTGCCCTCGCGCAAGGCGCTCGCCAGCGCATCGAGATCGACCACGGTGCCGCGTGAGTTGTTGATCAGGTAGGCCTCAGGCTTCATCAGTTGGAGCTGGGCCGCGCCAATCATGTTGGCGGTGGTCGGCGTCTCCGGCACGTGGAGCGAAACGACATCGCTCGCTGCGAGCAACGCGTCGAGCGATTCAGCGGGCTCGGTATTGCCATGGCGGAGCTTGTCGGTCTGATCGAAATAGATCACGCGCATGCCCATGGCTTCCGCGAGGTTCGACAGCTGCGAGCCGATGTTGCCGTAGCCGACGATCCCCAGCGTCTTGCCGCGCACCTCGCGGCTTCCTTCGGCGGACTTGTCCCAGCCGCCGGCATGCGCGGAGACCGAACGCGGAAAGATCCGGCGGAACAGCATGACGATCTCGGCGATGGTCAGCTCCGCCACGCTGCGGGTGTTGGAGTATGGCGCGTTGAATACCGGGATTCCGAGCTTTCGTGCGGCGTCGAGATCGACCTGATTGGTGCCGACCGAAAAGCAGCCGACAACGAGCAATCGGTCGGCGGCCTCGAGGATTTCCGCGGTCAACTGGGTCCGCGACCGAATTCCCAGCATATGGATGCCCGACAGCGCCTGCCTGAGCTCTTTGGGTCCCAGCGCCTTGGGCAGGCGTTGCAGCTCGGTATAGCCGTTCGCCTCGAACATCCGGACTGCGGAATCATTCACGCCCTCCAGCAGCAGCACACGTATTTTGGTCTTGGGAAGCGACAACATCATCGAGATCCAGATTCGCCAGGGTTCGGGCAGGTTCTGCCACGAGCGCAGTTTCGATGGATCAGGTGATAACATAGAAAACAAGCGCGTCAGAAGCCGCAGTCGGCGGCCCGCCCTGCGATTTCCGATAAGGCCCCCTCGATCCGCGTATCCAGACGCAGGGCGGGAACCGATTCAGCCGAATATCTTGCTCAATTCGCCGGCGGAGGTCCCGTTGCAGCTCCCGGGGCGGTCGAACGCCTGCTCCGGCTCACCGGCCGGAGCAAGCTCGGTTGGACCTCAAACGCTTACTGGCAGGGATAGCGCCGGCCGTCCTTTGCCTGGAACGTATTCGACGCCGGATCGTATGAGCGATAGCGCTGCGCGCACGACGTCGCGTGTTGCTGGGCCGCGGCAGCTTCCTGCTGCGCGGCGGCGTTGGCCGCACCAGCCGCGATGACGCCGCCGATGAGGCCACCGACCAGTCCGCCGACCGCGGCACCGCCATCGCAATTCCCATAACGGCACCAGACCTTCTCGGTCACTGCCGGCACCGCGGCCGCAACACCGGCGCTGTGCTGGAGCGGAGCCGAGATCGCGGAGGCGGAAAACATCATAACGCCGGTGGTGGCCGTCAAAACGACTTTCAGAAAGCGAGCCCTACGCATCATATCTCCTGCGTTTGAGTAGGTCGAAAGCATTTAGGCCAAATGGGCTATGAGTCCATGGACCGCATCGCATTCCGGATGGAGGCATTCGGATTGTGGCTAGCAAGGTCGAATGCAAGCGCGCGCAGCTTCTGTTTTCACTCGCGCTCTCAAAACGTCAGCGCCCCGAATTGAAATCGGAACTTTCGCTCAATACGGGCGCGCGAATTCGATCAAATGTTACCTTTGGCAGCCGATTGCGCGATCCGGATATCTCATTCGAAAATCGGATATTGACGCGATCGCGGAGAGCTTGAGCCGAACTCACCAAAGCTGTGCTAATGTGGTGGTGCGGTCTATGCGTGTGGCGGACGGCAAACATCCGATGGTTAGGATTTGATGGTCGAAGACATTCTCGCTGCACCACCGACGCGATCGGGATCGTCGTTTGAAGAGCTCCTGGAGATACTCCATCCTCACGGGATCAATGCGCACTCCTCACCGCGCCCTGACGAATCGTTTCGTTGGCATACGGATGTTGCGATTGGGACGGAAATTGATGTCGTGCGGGCGGATCTATCTGCCGGTTGGGATTGGCACTATTCCTACGAGAGCACGTCGGGCGAGCTTGCAATCAGCCTGCTGAATGCCGGCAAGGCCGAAATGCTCATTGCAGGCAAGAGCGTCCAGCGAACCCCATCCGAGATCGCCATCGTGCCGCTTCCGACGATGCAAGCGCAGCGCGTCGAAGCGGTCGATGGGAGATATTCGAGCGTGACGCTCACCTTGCACACGGGCATGGTGTCGAAGGTGCTGTCCGCGACGTTCGGGAACACGGCGCTGCAAGATCTCAATTTGACGCCGATCGTCGATCTGTCGACCGGCGCCGGGCAGACCCTTCTTCAGCTCATTCGCGCGAGCGCCACCGGTCTGTATGACGGCATCCTGGCACGCTCTCCGAAAGCCAGCGCGCTGTTATCCGAGGCTGCGCTGCAGCTCATCCTCGAGAATGTCCCCCACCGGCTGACCGACCGGTTGAACCGCTATCCACCGGATGCGCCGCCGCGATACATCCGGCGGGCGGTCGAGTATATGCGCGCCAATCCCCATCTGCCGCTGACGATCGCAGATATTGCCGGCACGGTTGGCGTCAGCAGCCGATTGCTGCAACTGGGATTCCGCAAGATCCACGGCACGACGCCGGTCGCCTATTTGCGACAAATTCGACTTGAGGCAATCCACGATGAACTTTCGCGACCGGAGAACATGCTTCCGGTCAGCGAGGTTGCGCTGAAGTGGGGCTTCACGCACATGGGCCGTTTCGCGGCGGTTTACCGCTCCGCATTTGGCCTGTATCCGTCCGATACGGTCCGGCGAGCACGAGGGTTCTGCAACTAAGCGGGCGATTGTTGCGCCGGCGGCAAATCAGGCAATGGCCATCCCCGACGCCTTGTCGAACAAATGCGTCCGCTCAAGATCGAGCGCGACGTCGATCACATGATCCGGCTCCGCGGCAACACCGACCTGCATCTGCGCCGTGAACGCGAAAGCGCCGACGGTCCCGATCACCAGCGTGTGGGGCCCGAGCGGCTCCACGTCCTTCACAAGTATGCGGATGGAAGAGCCCGCGGGCGCGCCTTGCCGCAACACATGATCGGGACGCACGCCAAGCACCACGGGCTTGCCGACGCTGCCCGCATAGGCCGCCTCCCGCGACTTCGGTATTCGCAACGCCGTGCCCGACGGCTCGGTGAACGTGAGCACGCCGTCGCGGGCTGTGATCTCGCCATGGATGAAGTTCATGCTGGGTGCACCCATGAAGCCGGCGACGAAGAGATTGCTGGGCTTCTCGTAGATCGTGATCGGATCGGCCGCCTGCTCGATCCGCCCCTTGTTCATCACCACGACACGGTCGGCCATGGTCATGGCTTCGACCTGGTCATGCGTGACATAGACGATCGTCTTGGCGAGGCGACGGTGCAGTGCCTTGATCTCGGTCCGCATCTCGATGCGGAGCTTGGCGTCGAGATTGGACAACGGCTCGTCGAACAGGAACACGTCCGGGCTGCGCACGATGGCCCGGCCGATCGCCACGCGCTGGCGCTGGCCACCGGAAAGCTGCTTGGGCCGGCGCTGCAAATATTGCTCGAGGTCAAGCACGCGCGCCACGTCATTGACGGCCTTCTCGATGCTGGCGCGCTGCTCGCCGCGCACCTTCATGCCGTAGCCGATGTTCTCCCCGACCGTCATGTGCGGATACAGCGCGTAGTTCTGGAACACCATCGCGCAATTGCGCAAGCCCGGCCGCAACTGCGTCACGTCGCGGTTGCCGATGCGGATGGTTCCGCTGGTGACGGCCTCCAGCCCCGCGATCATGCGCAACGTCGTGGTCTTGCCGCAGCCGGACGGGCCGACCAGCACGACAAATTCCTCGTCGGCCACGTTGAGGTCGAGGCCTTCGATGATCTTGTAGGGCCCGTATGCCTTGCTGACGTTCTCGATCTCGACGTGCGCCATGGAATCCTTTTCCGTCCCTTCGTCGACGGCAGATGAAGTCCCGGACGACGCTCGCGCATCATCCGGGACGTCTCGATAGAATGCTAGTTCTTCGGCGGAAGGCCCATCGCGGCGCGATAGGCCGCGAGCTGCTTGGCCCGGCCGAACTCGTCGGTCAGCCGATTCCACTCTTTCGCAATCGCGTCGAGCGCGGCCTGCGGCGTGGTCTGGCCGGCCAGCGCCTTACCGAGTTCGATCTCCACCACCTCGGTGTAGGAGAAGTAGCCGGGCAGACGCATGTCGAGCGCGACGTTCTTGGCATTGATCGAGTCCGATTGCGCGCCGAGATATTCCTTGGCCTCTTCCGGCGAGAAGATCTTGCTCCACAGCTGCAGATTGGCGGTGTGCGATTTGCGATAGGGATTGACGCCGCTGCCGCCGGTGATCGCCGCCTGGCCCGACACGTCAGGACTTGTCAGTGTCTTGACGAAGTCCCACGCCGCCTTCTGGTTCTTGCCGGCCTTCGGCACCGCGATCTGCCAGCCGCCGAATGCCATGAACGGGCCCGGAATGACGCTCGGGAATTTGTCCCACTTCTTGGTCTTCGCGTTCCAGATCTCGTCCGAGCCGGGCAGCATCGCCGAGCCGACCTTGCCCGAGATCTTCGACTGCTTCGGGTCGGCGGCGATGACACCGGTGTCGCCCCAGCCGATCGATTCCGCGACCTGGCCGCCGGCCACGGCCGCGTTCACCTCGCCGAATGAGAAGTTCAGCGCGTTGGGTGGCCCAAGCTTCGATGCGCGGATGTATTCCTCGAGCCCCTTCACCCAGCCCGGGTTGTTGATCTGCGCGTCCATCGTCTCGGGGTCGAAGAACATCGCGCCCGGATAGTTCGGATTGTTGGCGTAGGCCGCCGCGTGGCTGAAGAAGAACCAGAACTGCTGACCGCCCCGACGGAAGGCTTCCGCGGTGCCCCACAGGCCCTTGTCGGGCCGCTGGAAGAACTCCGCGATGTCGAGATACTGCTTCCAGGTCTTCGGCGGCGCGAGGTCGTAGCCGTATTTGGCCTTGAAGGCGTCCTTCTCCTTGGGATCGCTGAACAGGTCGGTGCGGTAGGTATAGGTGTGGACGTCGCCGTCCATCGATTGCGAGTAGATCTTGCCTTCCCACACCATCAGGCGTTCGCGATAGGCCGGCTCGATGTCGTCCCAGTCCTTGCCGGACTGCATCTCCTTCGGCATCTCGCTGAGATAGGGCACGAAGTCCGGCAGCCAGGCCGGCGCGAAGCTGACGAGGTCGAACGTCGCGTCCGAAGCCGTGAGCGATGTCGCGATCTTCGGATAGAGCTCGGACCAGGGAAACTCGACGACATTGACCTTGCCGCAGGTCTTCTTGGCCCATTCGTCGGCGCCGAGCTTGAGCGCGGACGCGATATACGGTCCGGTCTGCGACGCCACCGTCAGGGTGACGCCGGTATAGTCCGGGCTACAGGCCGCGTTCGCCTGGCTCGCGGCGCCCGCGATCGCGAGCGAGGTGGTCAACATCAGGAACGTCCGTCGCAACATCGTCTAGTCCTCCCTACATACGTTTTTGCTATTTGATCGCCCCGAGCAGCAGGCCCGACCGCATCATCCGGCTGAGCAGGCCCGCCATGATCATCATGGGAACGATGGCGACGAGCGCCGCAGCCGATATCGCCCACCATTCATCACCGCGTTGGCTGTTCTGTCCCGCCACCAGAATGGGCAGCGTCTGCCATCTGGAATTGGTCAGGAACAGCGCGAACAGAAACTCGTTCCAGACGAAGGCCAGCGTGATCATGAACGTCGCCAGCAGCCCGTTCATCGACATCGGCACCACGATGCCGATGAAGATGCGCCAGCTCGGCACGTTGTCGACCATCGCCGCCTCTTCGACCTCGATCGGCACGGCCTCGAAGAAGTCGCGCATCAGCCAGACGACGATCGGCAGCGAGAACGCGACGTAACACAGCGTCAGACCGACGAAGCTGTCGATCAGCTGGAAGCCGAGCCGGCCGATCTCGCTGTAGAGCAGATACAGCGCAAAGGCGGTGACGATCGGGGGGAACATGCGCTGGCTGACGAACCAGAACAGGATGTCCTCGTTGCCGAGGATCGGCCCGGGCAACGGCAGGCGATTGGCGACGACGGCTGCGATCAGCGCGATCGGAAAGGCGAGCAACAGCGCCTGCGGCCGGGTCAATCCCAACGTCGCGTTGAACAGCAGATAGCCGCCGAGCGCGAGCAGGAAGAACACCAGGCCCGCGCCAAGTCTTACCTTGAATTCGAACCGCACCAGCGCATAGGCCGCCATCGCGCCGATCGCGGTGGCGATGGCCGCCGCGGACAGGCCGACGATGGTCGAGTTCCGGAAGGTCCGGAAGAACTCGCCGCGGATTCCTTGATAGAGATCGATGAACGGCTGCAAGGTCGGCGTGAAGTCGACGAACGGAATATAAGTCGGCCCGCCGACGACGCCCGGCGGCGTCTTGAATGCCGTCACCACCACCCAATAGAGCGGAAACACCGTGATCAAGCACCAGACGAGGACGCCGACTGCGACCAGGCGGCGGCTCCATGGTGACAGTCCGGTCAAGCTCTGCCCGCTCATCGGCGCTTCTCCAGATGCGGCCGCAGCAGCGCCAGATAGGTGACGCCGATGATCGTGATCGCGATCAGGAACAGGAAGCTGAGCGCCGAGGTGTAGCCAAGATTGAACTTCTTGAAGCCTTCCTGATAGGCGAACAATGTCAGCGTCTCGGTGTCCACGCCCGGCCCGCCGCCGGTCATCACGAACACCGTGTCCATGATCTTGTAGCTCTCGATCAGACGGATGAAGACGACCGCGGCCGAGATCGGCAGCATCATCGGAAACGTGATCCCCCAGAACTGCTGCCAGGCGCTGGCATTCTCGAGCTCGGCGGCCTCGTAGACATCCTCCGGAAGCGTTTGCAGACCGGCCAGCATCATCAGGATGATGAACGGGGTCCACTGCCAGACCTCGACCGCGATGATGCAGGCGAGCGCCCAATGTCCGTTGGTGAGGAACGGCAGATTGACCAGACCGAACTTCGCCAGGAACTGGTTGAGCGGTCCCATGGTCGGGTTGAAGATCATGCGCGCGACCAGCGCGACCGCGACGGGCGCCAGCAGCATCGGCAGCAGCAGGGCAACGCGAAACAGCCGTTCGCCCGGCACCCGTGCGTTCAGCGCCAGCGCGACGCCGAACCCGATCGCATATTGCAGCCCGACTGCGATGAAGGCGATCAGCGTCGTGGTGAAGAGCGCACTCCAGAACCGCGGCTCCTGCAACAGCGTCGCATAATTGCCGAGCCAGACCACCCGCGGCGGGATCGGCGGAATCAGGCGATAGCTCAGGAAGCTCGTGGTCAGCGAATAGATCAGCGGAAAGATCGAGATCGCCAGCACAACGAGCACCGCCGGCCAGATGAAGACATGCTTGATCGGATCATTCCGCATCATCGCAGGATCATCCCTTCAGCAGCGCGTCGATCTCTGCCCGCCGCGGCATCGCGGGCGCGGTGCCGGGCCGCGTCACCGAGATTCCGGCCGTCGCCGAACCGAAGCGCGCAGCCTCGAGCGGATCGGCGCCATCAGCGAGCGCCGCCGCGAAACCGCCGACGAACGCGTCGCCCGCGCCGGCAGTTTCCACCACCTTGCCGGCCGTGAAGGGCGGCACATGCAGCGAACGGTCCCGCCCGTGGAACAGGGCGCCACGCTCGCCGAGGGTAATCAACGCCGTGCCGGCGCCTTTCGCCAGCAGAGCATCGCCGGCGCGCCGCGCCGCCGCGAGGTCGCTCACTGCGATGCCGGTCAGCCCTTCAGCCTCGGTCTCGTTGGGGACGACATAATCGCAGAGCGCAAACAGGCCATCGTCGTCGAACTTGATCGCCGGCGCCGGATTGAACACCGTGATGCTGCCGGCGGCGCGCGCGATCTCGAGCCCGCGCCGCGCCGCATCGACCGGCTGCTCGAGCTGCGTCACGAACACGCGGGAGTCGCTGATAGCGTCAGCCGCGGCGTCGACGTCAGCCGGGCTGATGGCGCCTGCGGCACCAGGCACCACGATGATCGCGTTGTCGCCGCGCGTCTCGTGGACGTAAATGAAGGCTGCGCCGGTCGGCGCTTCCGCCGTCCTGGCCACGCGCGGCCGGATTCCCTCGGTCTCCCAGGTCTTGATCGCAAGCTCGCCGAAGGCATCGCTGCCGATCCGCGAGATGAAGCTCACGCTGGCACCGGCCCGCGCGGCCGCGACGGCCTGGTTGGATCCCTTGCCGCCGGGCCCCATGGCGAATCCCGATCCGGCGATGGTCTCGCCGATCGCCGGCATGTTGCCGGCACGGAACGCGAGGTCGACGACGAAGACGCCGAGGACGGCGACGCCATTCCTGCTCATGTCGTCACTCTCCGTCCGGCGCAATGACGCCCTTGCTGAACAGGAAGCAGCCGTAGAAGCGCCGCTCGCCGGTCGCGATCACGCAATATGCCGTCTTGGCTTTCTCGTAGAAGGCATGGCGCTCGACCCCGACCAGCGGCCAGGACCGTCCCTCGGCGCGATCGATCGCGGCCTGTACCTCGTGCTGTACGGGAGGCACCTCCTGAGGTTGCCCGACGATCTCCATGCGGATCGCGGCATCGTCGACGAATGTATCGAGCGGCATCACCGAGAGCACGGCTTCGACCGCCCTGGCGGCGCTCACATTGTCGATGCGCAGCAGCTCGCCAATCGCGCTCTGCCGGGCGATCGAATCGGCCGGAAAATTGGTGTCGCACACCACGAGGCGATCACCGTGCCCCATCGCCCGCAGGGCATAGAGCACGTCGGCATTGAGCAATGGATTGATGCCCTTCAGCATGTTGCGTCCCTCCCTCGTCTTCAAAATCGCCGGACTCTGCCGGTCCGGACCCCCATCCGTATCACCGCAAGGTGACTTCTTTAGTCGCCATACGGAATCCAGATGTTCTTCACCTGCACGGCGTGGCGGAGTAGGATCGGGCCCTGGCTCGCGGCCTTGTCGTACCAGTCGAGCGCGAGGCCATGATCGACCAGCGTCCGCTTGAGATTGCCGATCGAGTATCGTTCCGCTGCCGTGGAAGCCTCCTGCGATCCGAACGCCCAGAGCGCGTCGACGTCGTCATGCTCGGCTAGCACCTTGACCAGATCGTTGCGGTCACCCGTGACGATGTTGACCACACCGCCCGGCACGTCCGAGGTCTCGAGCACCTGGTAGAAGTCGGTCGCGGCAAGTGGATGCCGCTCGCTCGGCACGGCGACGACCCGATTGCCCATCGCAACCAGCGGCGCGACCAGGCTGATAAAGCCGAGCAGCGGCGCCTCGTCGGGACAGACGACACCAACCACGCCGATCGGCTCATGCATCGCGAGCGCCACGCCGCGCAGCGGTGGCGCGTGGATCGATCCTTCGTATTTGTCGGCCCAGGCGCCATAACTGAACAGCCGTTCGATGCTGGCATCGACTTCCGCGCGCGCCTTTGCGGCCGTAACACCGGTCATGTCGGCGATGCGGCGCGCGAACTCGTCGCGCGCGCGGAGAGATTCTCGGCAAGGTAATAGAGGATCTGGGCGCGATTATGCGCCGTCGCCCGCGCCCACGACTCGGCTGAGCGCGCAGCCGCCACCGCATTGCGGATGTCCTTGCGATTGCCCTCGCCTGCTTCGCCCAGGCGCCGGCCTTTCGGCGAGAGCACCGCACGCGAATAATTGCCGTCCGGACGGACCTGCTTGCCGCCGACGAACAGT
>NZ_JACMYO010000105.1 GCF_020889685.1 Bradyrhizobium oropedii | reverse complement strand
AGCCTCGACCGGATTGCCGTGGCGGACATCCTCGCGCGAGGTGCCGGCATCATGCAGCCGCCATGGCACCAGGGCCGCGGCCGCGATGCAGACGAACACCGCGCAGGCGCGCACCAGCGACAATTCGCCCAGCGCGACCACGACGCTCAACGCCAGCGCTGCGGCAAGCAGGATCAGCGCGGAATGGCGCAGCCGGTCGGGCCAGGGCGAGAATATGGAAGGCGGAGAATCGTCAATTGCCATCGCGGTGGCTTTCTTCCCGTCGGTTCATGTCTCGCCCAGGCGCGGTCATAGCGACCGTCCCTCGGGAGGCATCGGGCCGCTTCATCAGACGCCGGAGTCACCGCGCTTGCGGACCAGAACCGCCTCATGCGGCTCTGCGCGGGGACCCGAATCAGCCTGCGGCAGCCGTTTGAGTCGGGCGCCAACGATAACCTCCCGAAACGTCAGCAAGATTACAGATATGACGAACGGCGCAATATAGTAGAGCAGGCGGAACAACAGCATACCGCCGAGCAGGTCCTCGCGGTCCATCTGCCAGAGGCCGACCAGCATGGCGGCGTCGAACACCCCAAGCCCGCCGGGGGAGTGGCTGGCGAAGCCGAGCAGGGTCGCCGACACGAAAATGACCGCGACCACGACGAAGCCGAGATTGGGCTCGTCCGGCACCAGCACGTACATCGCCAGCGCGCAGAAGCCGAGGTCGACGATGCCGATCGCGATCTGCAGCAGGGTCAGCGGACCGCCCGGCAGGGTCACCGTCCAGGGGCCGCGGCCGACCACCCGCGGCTGGGTCCAGACCCAGACCACATAGGCGACCAGCGCGATGATGATCGCGAATGCCAGCGTGCGGTTGAGCCAGGGCGGCAGCTGGTCGATGTTGGCGGCGGCCTCGGGGTGATAGGCGATGCCGAGCCCGAGCACCGCGGCATTGCCGAGCCAGAAGGTGAGACCGGCGAGAAAGCAGATCTTGGCGACGTCGATCGCGTTCAATCCCCAGGCCGAATAGATCCGGTAGCGCACCGCGCCGCCGGTGAAGACGCTGGCGCCGACGTTGTGGCCGATCGAATACGATGTGAACGCCGCGAGCGCATTGATGCGATAGGGCACGTGGGCGTGGCCGATCGCGCGCACCGCGAACAGATCGTAGAAGGTCAGGGTGAAGTAGCCGGCTGCGACGAACAGTCCCGCCAGCGCTATTTGCCGCGGCTCGGTGCTCTTGATGGCCTCGAGCACCTCATTGGTGTTGATGCCGCGCAGCATGTGATAGAGGACGTAGCAGGCGATGCCGATGACGGCGATGCTGATGACAACACCCAGCCGATGCAGGATCTGCTTCTGGCGCAGAAACGCCATCGCCCTGCGTATTGCTTCCAGCATCTAGACCTCGAATTGCGATCCCGCGACGACGGCTCCCGGGCGAACTCCGCCGGCGCTTCGCTGTGCCCCGCCCCGTGTAGCGCGTTTTAAGCCGGAGTGGAATTCGTCAAACGACAATAAAACGCGCATCTTCAAGATATTAGGGATGATTCATGACAGCGGATGCACAAATATGCGCGTTTCCCGCCACGTTCGACAAGGCTTGACATGCACGTGCGGCAGTTAGCCCGCCGAACGGTGCGCAAGACCATCCGGAAAACTACGGGGGCATGAGCGACGCCATAGCGCTCGTGCTGCGAAAATCGCCGCCGCAATGGTCATGCGACGGCAATCAGGCAGGCCTGCGTCGATTTTTATGCCCGTGCCGCGGCCACAGCGGTGACGATTTCGGCGGCATCGGGGAAATGCCCCTTCACGCGCTTGGCAATCACTTTGCCGTCAAGCTTGACCTCGAAGACGCCGCCCTTGCCGGGCACCAGCTCTGCATCGAGCGCAAGCCGTTCGCGCAGCAGCGCGGCGGCCTCCCTGGCGCGCTTCTCGTAGCCGCAGGGACGGCAATAGATGATCGAGAGGTCGGTCATGGCGTGCTTTCCCATCCACTCATGCCGCGAGATGTTGCGCGTTCACGGCTTCGATCCCGGCGATCCACCCTGCAACGGAGCGACCGATCGCCTCCGGATGATCCTCCTGCAGATAATGCGCGCCCGCACCGAGCTGAATGACCGCGCAATGCTGCAGCTTCGCCGCGAAATCCGCGGCGAAGGCCGGCGACACCAATGCGCCCGGTGATCCCGCAAACAGCAGCTTCGGATAGGTCGACACCGCGAGCGCCGCGTGCGCTGTGGTGAGCGCCTGATCGACGTCGGCGGGTTCGCCCGCGATCGGCAGCTCGCGCGGCAGCATCAAGGTCGGCTTGCGGCTCTCGCGCGTCGCAAACGGCGCACGGTAAGCTTCCATCTCCTCGTCGCTGAGGGTGCGCAGGATCGAGCCGGGCAGCACGCGTTCGACGAATGCATTGTTGTCGAGGACCATTGCTTCGCCTACTCCCGGCGTGCGGAATTTGCGGAACGTCTCCCGCGCAGCCTCGTGCTGGTGGAAGTCGGACCAATCCCGCATCGGGCGGATGAATTCCATGAAGGCGAGCCCGCGCACGAGTTGCGGACGACGTGCCGCGAGATGGAACGCGAGCGCCGTGCCCCAATCCTGCGCGACGAGATAGGCCGAGCTGATGCCGAGCTCATCGATCAGCGCGTCGAGATAGTCCGCATGGTCGAAGAAGCGGTAGGCGATGTCGGGCTTGCCGGACTGGCCGTAGCCGATCAGGTCGGGCGCGATGCAGTGCCCGACCGGCGCCACCAGCGGCATGATATTGCGCCAGATATAGGATGAGGTCGGATTGCCGTGCAGGAACAGCACGTGCGGCGCGTCGCTGCGCCCAAGCTCGTGATAGGCCATCGTGGTTCCGAGCACCGGGCGATGATGCAGGCTGATATCGGCAGACATGGTCATGGCAACTCCTTGAACACGGTTTGGAAGGCGATCGTCTTGAAACGCTCGAGCGCGGCTTCGCTGCGCTCGACCTTCATGCGCAGCATCGCGCCCTGCCAGGATGCGAGCAGGAAATCGGCAAGCGCATCGGGATCGAAGTCGGAGGCGATCTCGCGTTTGGCCTGGGCCTCAGTGATGCAGGCCGCAAACGGCGCGCGCCACTCCCGGAAGATCTCGTTGAGCTGCTCACGCAGCATCTCGCTCGAGCCCGACGCCTCGAGGCTGAAATCGCCGATCAGGCAGCCACGGGTGAAGCCGTCATGCGCCAGCTTGCCGGTGATGAGATCGAGATAGCGCCGGAGCCTGTCGCGCGGCGGCAGCGTCGTGTCACCGAGCGCTTCGGCGACGAGGCCGCGCACATAGAGGAAGTAGCGATCGAGCACTTCCGACGCGAACAGCTCCTTGGAGCGGAAATGGTTGGTGAACGAGCCCTGCGGCGCGCCGGCCGCGGCGGTGACGTCGCGCACGCTGGTGCCGTGATAGCCGGTCCGGAACATTTCCTTCAGGCCGGCGTCGAGGATGGCATCGCGGAGAGAGGGTTTCGGCATGGGCAACATTTAATACGTACGTACGTATTGATGTCAAGCAATATGATCGATGCGACGCCGCCGGCGAGCGACGAAATCGCTTAAGTCCGTTGGATCAAGGGTTTGGGGTCAGCTCGCCGGCTTGCTGCGCGAAACCACCCAGTCGCGCAGCCAGGAGCCGATCGCGCAGCCGACGAGATAGAGCGCGAACATGATCAGGAAGAGATCGAGCCAGTAGCCGAAACGGCCGGGCACGACCCGGGCGAACGATGCCGCCACCAGCGCGGCGGCGAGTACGGCCAGCCAGATCATCCACACCTTCGAGACGGCCTGTGCCCGATGCACCACCGCGATCCAGCCCATGCCGAAGCCAAGCAGGGCTGCGCCGAGCAGCCAACCCCAGAAGAATGTCGCGAGCACGGTCATCGCTACTTCACCACGAATTCGATGCGGCGGTTCTGCGCCTTGCCGTCTTCATTCTCGTTGCCGGCCAGCGGCTGCGTGCTGCCATACCCGATCGGCGTGAAGCGGTTGGCAGGCAGACCGGCGCGCACGAGATAATCGACCACGGCCTGCGCGCGCCGCTCCGACAATGCCTGGTTCGCCGCTTCCTCACCGTCGCTGTCGGTATGGCCGGCGACCTCGATCGTCGCGTTGGGACAGCGCATCGCGGTCTCGATCAGACGGTCGAGCAGGCCGGCGGAATCCGCAACGATGTCGGCCTTGCCGGACTCGAAGCGGATCTTGCCCTTGGAGAAGATCTCGGAAAACAGCTGCTGGCACACGGTGGGATCGACCGGCGCCGCCGCCGGCTTGACCGTGACCTCGGCCTTGTACTGCCAGCCTTGCGGAAAGTCCTTGCCGAGCCCGTCGCGGATCTGGCCGGCCGCAGCATCATAGAGCGCATCGCCCGACAGCTTCACCTCGCGATCCGACACCACGAGCGTGCCGGTCGACAACCGCGACAACGCACCGAGCGCCGGCACCACCGCCGCCGCAAATCCTGACGGCGCGCCGAGGCTGGCCTTGAGATTGTCGACCACCTTCTCGCTGAAGAACTTGCGGCCGGCGGCTGCGACCAGCGCGGCATGCACGTTGTTATCCGGCACGTAGCCGGTCAGCGTCAGCGTCACCGCGACCGGGTCCTTGTAGGCCTGAAACACGTAAGGCGGCGCCTTGATATCGTTGGCGGCGATCGAATAGCCCTCCGGGAGGTTCTTCAGCGCCGCCGCGACCGCTTCGCGTCCGCCGAGCTCGCGCGCCATGCCCGCGAGATTGACCTTGTTGTCGGTCAGCGTGATCTTGCCTTCCTTCAGCTTACCGATCTGGTCGAGCAGCAACAGCGCCGCCGTGTCGAACCGCGACGGCGCGCCACGGGCGAGCGCCATCTGATCCACCACCTCGACACCACCGAGGCTGGCCTTCGCGGCCTCGGCCAGCTTGCTCTTGCTCGACGGCAATGGCGCATTGCCGCCAAGCGTGACCCGCACCACGTCGCGTTCGGCAGACCAGACGAACGGCTTGGCCTCGGGAACGAGGCGGGTCTCGTCGTTGACGAGCCGCACGCCCGGCACGGCCTCGACCGACGCCACCGCGCTGAGACGACCGTCTTCGGAGAAGGCGTTGGCCGCAAACGTGACGTCGCGGCCGTCGACGCCGATGCGGCGCTTGTCGAGGACGGTGTCCTTCAATGCGGCATTGGAGCGCGCGGCAAGGTCCGCTTCGACCGTGGCCGTTGAGGTCCAGGCCGCGATACCCCACAGGACGACCAGCGGAATCATCCCAGGCCACCACTTGCTACTCCACTTGAAAAGTCCGTGCATTCAGCATCCTGCGGGGTCGGGAAGCAGAGAGAAAACAAACCCTTGGCTGACTGTCAAACCCCAAATCAGGCACCACGGCGGGGCCCTATGTCGGATCGGGATAACAGTTTCTTCAGTGGTCTTTCGCTAAGTTTGCGGCGGAATGCAAATCGGCCGCCCCGCGCCCTCATGAAACAACTCCGCAACACCGTGATCCGTGCCGGGCTGGAGGCGCTGTATTTTTCCGGCGCGCACCATCTGCTGCGGCCGATCTTCGCCGGCGTCGGCACGATCTTCATGCTGCACCACGTCCGCCCGCGGCGCGGCGACGCGTTCCAGCCCAACCACCATCTCGAGGTCACGCCGGATTTCCTGCGCGCGATGCTGACGCATCTGCGCGCACTCGACGTCGAGATCGTCAGCATGGACGAGGCGCATCGCCGCCTCACCGAACGGAATTTCACGCGGCGCTTCGCCTGCTTCACCTGCGACGACGGCTATCGCGACAACCGCGATTTCGCGCTGCCGGTCATGCGCGAGTTCGGCGCGCCGTTCACCGTCTTTGTCGCAAGCGATTTCGCCGAGGGCTGCGGCAAACTGTGGTGGATCGCGCTGGAGCGGGTGATCGCGACAGCGTCCGCCATCGAGGTGCCGATCGCCGGCGTCATGACGCGGATCGACACCGCGACACCGCAAGCCAAGCGCACAGCGTTCGGCCGCATGCACGACTGGCTGCGTTCGCTGCCGGGCGAGAAGGAGATGCAGGCCGAGATATCCGCGCTGTGCGCCCGCCACGGCGTCGACGAGGCCGGCATCGCGCGCGAGCTCTGCATGTCCTGGGACGAGTTGCGCGGCTTTGCCGACGATCCGCTGGTCACCATCGGCGCCCACACCATCACCCATTGCAATCTCGCCAAGCAGAGCGAGACCGTCGCATCGTTCGAGCTCGCGACCAGCCGGGCGCGGATCGAGGACGCGCTGCAACGGCCGACGCTGCATCTCGCCTATCCCTATGGCGACCGGATCGCCGCCGGGCAGCGCGAATTCGCCCTCGCCAAGTCGATCGGCTTTCGAACCGCGGTGACGACGCGGCCGGGCATGCTGTTTCCCGAAAGCGCCGACCATCTGACGGCGTTGCAGCGGGTCTCGCTGAACGGCAATTACCAGGACGCCCGCCTGCTGCCGGTCTTGACCTCCGGCGCCGCCACCGCGGTGTGGAACGGCTTCCGCCGCATCGATGCGGCGTGATCGCCTAACCTTCTTCCCTTTGTGAGCGCGTAACTCTGCTGCCCTTCTCCCCCTGTGGGAGAAGGTGGCCATAGGTGGCCTGCGGCCACCGTTCTCGAAGATCGCCGATGCCACGCATCGGCTATGCGAAATCCGCGACGGATGAGGGGTCTGTCTCCGCGGATAGAGACCCCTCGCCCTGCGCCTGCGGCGCCACCCTCTCCCACAGGGGGAGAGGGTATTCAGCTTCCTTGACTCGATCCCCGGCCGCGCCCAGAACCACTGGCAACGCAATGGAGGAGCGCATGTTCAAGGATCTGTTCTCACTGAAAGGCCGCGTCGCAATGGTGACCGGGGGATCGCGCGGCATCGGCAAGATGATCGCGGCCGGTTTCCTCGCGCAGGGCGCCGCCAAGGTCTACATCACCGCGCGCAAGGCAGGTCCCTGCGAGGCCACCGCCCAGGAGCTCTCCGCCGCCTATGACGGCGAATGTATCGCGCTGCCGATCGACATCTCGACCGTCGAAGGCTGCGACAAGCTCGCGGGTGAAATCATCAAGCGCGAGCCGAAGCTCGATATCCTCGTCAACAATGCCGGCGCGGCATGGGGCGCGGATTTCGACGAATTCCCGGAGAGCGGCTGGGACAAGGTCATGGACCTCAACGTCAAGTCGATCTTCTTCCTGACCAAGGCGCTGGCCAAGCCGCTGCGCGCGGCGGCGACGCACGACAGACCGGGCAAGGTGATCAACATCGCCTCGATAGACGGCATCTTCGTCAACCCGATGGAGACCTATTCCTATGCCGCGAGCAAGGCCGCGGTGATCCATCTGACGCGACGCATGGCGACGCGGCTGATCAAGGACAACATCAACGTCACCGCGATCGCGCCGGGCGCCTTCAAGTCCGACATGAACCGGGCGGCGCGCGACCACGCCGACGAAGTCGCGCAACGGGTCCCGTCGCGGCGGGTCGGCAGCGACGAGGACGTGGCGGGCACCGCGATCTATCTCGCCTCGCGCGCCGGCGACTATGTCGTCGGCAACACCATCGCGGTCGATGGCGGCGTGGTCTACGCGACCGCGGGTCTGGAGATCGCGGGGTAGCACGGTATCGCGACGATCGACCTTGGGCGCCATTCTACCGCTGTCATGCCCCGGCTAGATCGGGGCATCCAGTACGGCGCGGCCGCTCAATCCTGCTCCGCCGTCTCTGGAATACTGGATCACCGCTTTCGCGGGTGATGACGGAATGAGCGCACGACGTAAAAAGAAAAGGAGCGAGCCAGGACCTTATCGGCTCACCCCTTTTCGGCCCCTCCGGGAGGAAAGGAACTGTTAGGTCATGATGCGATCCCGCATCATGACCACGTCTATTGCTTGAGCATGATCTCCGCGCAAACGCGTTCCGGGTTTGTCGCGAGGGAAAACCGCTTCGCACTTTTCCGGATCATGCTCGAGCCGATCAGCTCTCGATCCTCACATATTCGAAGTCGCCAGGCTTGTTGTCGATGCCGACCTTCGGCGCCGAGATCCAGGAGGCGAACTCGCCGGGTTCGGTGACCGGCTTCATCAGCGAGGCGATGAAGTCGCCGTCGGCGGTCGACGGCAGCCAGTCGTTCTTGCGCTTGGCCCAGGTGGCATCGTCGATCAGGAGGCCATCGGGCGTCGCATGGATGTCCTTGAACTCGCCGATCTGGCGGTGGAAGGCGGTGTTCGGCACCGCGAGCTTGTAGTCGATGCCGGCGGTCGAGATCACCTTGTTCCAGCGCAGCATGCCCTTGACGCAATCCTGCGTGTAGTCATCGCGCAGCCGCATGTTGAGCGCGGTCAGCGCCGGCTCGTCGACCAGCTTGATCTGGCCGTCCACCATCTTCATGACCGGATAGGTCGAGCTCTTGAGCTGGTGGTCGTCCTCGATCGTGGTTTCCTTGTAGCGGCCCTTGATGCCGGCGTTGAAGGCGTTCGCCGCATTGGTCGACACTTCGGAGCCGAACAAATCGAGCGACAGCGAGTAGTGCAAGTTGAGCTTCTTCTGGATCGTCGGCAGGTCGATGACGCCGAGCGCACGGATCCTGGCGATGTCGTTCGGATCGGAGATGCCGGCTTCGTTCATCGCATCGCAGGTGCGCTGCACGACGCGGGTGATGCCGGTCTCGCCGACGAACATGTGATGCGCTTCCTCGGTCAGCATGAAGCGGCAGGTGCGCGACAGCGGATCGAAGCCCGACTGCGCCAGCGAGTGCAGCTGCATCTTGCCGTCGCGGTCGGTGAAGTAGGTGAACATGAAGAACGACAGCCAGTCCGGCGTCGCCTCGTTGAAGGCCCCTAACATGCGCGGCGAATCCGCGTCACCCGAGCGGCGGCGCAACAAATCGTCGGCCTCCTCGCGGCCGTCGCGGCCGAAATACTTCTGCAAGAGGTAGACCATCGCCCAGAGATGGCGGCCTTCCTCGACATTGACCTGGAACAAATTGCGCATGTCGTAGAGCGACGGCGCGGTCTTGCCGAGATGGCGCTGCTGCTCGACCGAGGCCGGCTCGGTGTCGCCCTGGATCACGATCAGGCGGCGCAGCATCGCGCGATGCTCACCGGGGACTTCCTGCCAGGCGGGCTTGCCGAAATCCTCGCCGAACGGAATGACGCGGTTCTCTTCCTGCGGCGCAAGCAGAATACCCCAGCGATATTCCGGCATCCGCACGTAGTCGAACTTGGCCCAGCCGCGTGGATCGACCGAATAGGCGGTGCGCAGATAGACCAGCGATTCCTGGAAGCCGTCCGGCCCCATGTCCTTCCACCAGTCCATGTAGCCGGGGTGCCAGCCCTCCAGCGCCTTCAGCACCTGGCGGTCTTCGGCGAGATTCACGTTGTTCGGAATCTTGGTCGAGTAATCGACGTTCATGATGTTCATGTTCATGGCCGTGCTCCCTTAAACTCGCGTCATGTCGAATTGCGCCTTCTGGCCGGTGCCGTAGCGGCGCAGCGCGCCGTCCTCACCGACCGCGTTCGGCCGCTGGAAGATCCAGTTCTGCCACGCGGTAAGGCGCGAGAAGATCTTCGATTCCATGGTCTCGGGACCGACGAAGCGCAGATTGGCTTCCATGCCGGTGAGACCGTCGGGCGAGAACGAGGTGCGTTCCTCGAAGAACACGCGAACCTCGTCGTCCCAGTCGATGTCGTCGAGCGCGAAGGTGACGAGGCCGAGTTCCTCGGCCTCCTCCGCATCGAGCGCCTTGCCGATCGAGGATTGCGCGCGCTCCAGGTCCATTGGGTCGGCCTGGAAGCGCGACTGCAATCGTGTCAGGCCGTGGCTCATCGGATAGGGCCCGAAATTCATCGCCGTCAGTTCGATCGCCGGCGGCGGGCGGTTGTCGCCCTGCTTCTGGCCGATCAACATGTAGGAGCGGTCGGCGGCGAACACGAGCTCGGCGAGGGTGCCGACGAAGCAGGAGCCGGGCTCGACCAGCGTCACCAGCGTGCGCGAGGTGACGTCGATGCGCTTGAGCACGCGCTTCCAATAATGCCTGACCTCGTTGACCAGCCAGTGCGCCTTGTTGGCTTCCAGGAACGCGTCATAGGACACGACATTGGCGCGGTCGCCATGGCTCTTGAACACCAGCATCGCGATCTCGAGCTCGTTGATGCGCAGATGCAGGATCGCATCGTCGAGCTCTCGCGCAACTTGGAGCGGCCAGAACGCGGCGCCCTGCCCGGTCATGCCGTCGATGTCGGCGGGCGCCGCGGTTTCCGGCGCCTCGATCGAGATGGTGGCGATGCGCGCGGCGCGATCGATATCGACGCTGACGAAGCCGTAGCGGATCGCGCTGTCGTCGATGGTGCGCGTCAGCGGCGTCAGCGCAAGGCCCTTGCCCTCGCCGTTGCGCTTCGACTTCGCAGCAAATTCCTTGACGCGCTCGGCAAGCTTGCCCTCGAGCTTAGAGTTCGGCGCGATCTCGTCGACCAGCCGCCAGGACACCGCGCGCTTGCCCTTGATGCCTTCCTCGATGGTGCAGAAGAAGTCGGCATGGTCGCGGCGCACCTTGCGCTTGTCGACGACGCGGGTCAGCCCGCCGGTACCCGGCAGCACCGCGAGCAGCGGCACTTCCGGCAGCGCGACGGCGGCGGCGCCGTCATCGGCCATCATGATGTGATCGGTCGCAAGCGCCAGTTCATAGCCGCCGCCGGCCGCGGTGCCGTTGACGACGGTGATGAAGCTCTGGCCGGAATTCTCGCTGGAATCCTCCAGGCCGTTGCGGGTCTCGTTGGTGAACTTGCAGAAGTTCACCTTGTGGGCGTGGGTCGAGCCCGCGAGCATGCGGATGTTGGCGCCGGCGCAAAACACCCGGTTCTTGCCCGAGCGCATCACCACAACCTTCACCTCGGGATGCTCGAAGCGCAGCCGCTGCACGGCGTCCGCCAGCTCGATGTCGACGCCGAGATCGTAGGAATTGAGCTTGAGCTGATAGCCCTCGAACAGGCCGGCGTTCTCGTCGACGTCCATGGTCAGCGTCGCGACGTCGCCCGCGATGTCGATCTTCCAGTGCCGGTAGCGCGACGGATCGGTCTGGAAGTCGATGTACTTCGCCCCGCCTGCAAGGACGCGATCGTCACCAGCCATAGGCCACCCTTATCTGCTGTCTTGCTGTTGTTCGCTTGAAGTTCGTCGTCGATGTCTTCATGCACAATAATGCATGTTTTCGATCTGGTCCAGTTCAAAATGCAAAAACATGCACTTTGCTTCATGTTGAGGAAAATCGCTTGCTCGGCCAATGGCCTACGACGGACGCGGGCACCTCCATCCCCGTCATTGCGAGCGAAGCGAAGCAATCCATCGTCCCCATATGCGGAACGATGGATTGCTTCGTCGCTTCGCTCCTCGCAATGACGCATCCGACATTCGCGGCCACTCAGGCGGCCAGCGCCGGGTCGTCGCGCAGCGCCGCCTTAGCGAATTCGGTGACCGCCTCAAGCGTCACCGCAGGCGCCCCGCGGTGCGGCGAGTGGCCGGCGCCGGCGATCGCGGCGACGTCGACCGGGCAGTAGCACTCGTCCTGGGCGATCTCGACCTGGCGCATCGTGCCGTACTGGTCATCCGCGCCCTGCACGATCAGCACCGGCACGCGGATATAGGCGAGATACTCTGAGATATCCCAGTCGCGGAATGCCGGATCGAGCCAAGCGCCGTTCCAGCCATCAAAGGCGTTGTCGACATCCTTGTGCCAGCGCGCGAGCTTCTCCCTCAGGTTGGTGGTCTCATACGCGGTCTTGATCTCGGCGATCGACTTTACCGAGATGTCCTCGACGATGAAGTGCGGCGCGAGCAGCGCGAGCCCGTGCAGGCGATGATCCTGATGCGAACCGGCATAGATCGCCGCGATCGACGCGCCATCGGAGTGGCCGACCAACATGCCGTGGCGGAAGCCGATCCGGTCAAGCAGCTTCGGCAGCACGTCGAGCGCCTCGCGATGCATGTAGTCGACCGAACGCGGCAGCTTCGCCGGCGACGAGGAGCCATAGCCGGCACGCGAATAGGCGAACACGCCAGCGCCGGTCGCGGCCTGCAGCTTCTCGGGGAAATCGCCCCACAGTCCGACGCAGCCGAGGCCTTCATGCAGCATCACGATGGTCGGCGCAGTGTCCGGGGGCGGACCGATCATGCGGTATTCGAGATCGGCGCCGTCGATGGTGAGGAAGCCTGTGGGATTTAGGTTTTGCATGATTGGCCTTCCCAAGATGTCGTCCCGGCGAAGGCCGGGACGACGCGTGGTGATGCTAGTGCTCGTGCTCACGCAATTTGAACCGCTGGATCTTCCCGGTCGCCGTCTTCGGCAGATTGTCGACCACATCGATCCAGCGCGGATATTTCCACGGACCGATCTTCTGCTTGACGTGTTCCTTCAGCGCCTCGTGCAGACCTTCGGCCGAACTCTCGGGCCGCAGCACCACATAGGCCTTCGGCTTGAGCAGGCCTTCCGGATCGGCCTCCGGCACGACCGCGGCTTCCAGCACCGCTGGATGGGTGATCAATGCGCTCTCGACCTCGAACGGCGACACCCAGATGCCGGAGACCTTGAACATGTCGTCGGCGCGGCCGCAGAAGGTGTAACGGCCGTCGGCATCGCGCGTGTATTTGTCGCCGGTGCGGGTCCACGCGCCCTCGAAAGTGGCGCGGCTCTTGGCGCGCTGATTCCAGTAGCTCTCGCCGGCCGAGGGCGCATCGACCAGGAGCTCGCCGACCTCGCCATCCGCAACGTCGGCCCCGAGCTCGTTGACCAGCCGCACCTTGTAGCCGGGCACCGGACGCCCCGAGGAGCCGTATTTGATGTCGCCGGGCGCATTCGACAGGAAGATGTGCAACAGCTCGGTCGAGCCGACGCCGTCGAGGATGTCGACGCCGAACCGCGCGCGCCACGCATTGCCGACCGATTCCGGCAACGCCTCGCCGGCCGAGGTGCAGACCCGCAGGCGATTGCCCGCGGTTTGCGCCTTCGTCGCCTCGTCGTTCAGCATCGCCGCGAACAGGGTCGGAACGCCGAAGAAGATGCTGGGATGATATTTGTTCAGCAGCGCGAACATCACCGCCGGCGTCGGACGCTCCGAATTCAGGATCGTCGTTGCGCCGACCGACATCGGGAAGGTCAGCGCATTGCCGAGCCCATAGGCGAAGAACAGCTTTGCCGCCGACAGCCCGACATCATCCTCGCGGATGCCGAGCACCTGTTTCGCATAGGTCTCCGCCGTCGCCGCGAGGTTGGAATGCAGATGGCGCACGCCTTTCGGCATGCCGGTCGAGCCCGATGAATAGAGCCAGAACGCCGGCTCGTCGGCATGCGTCGATGCGGTCGCGAACACGTCGCTCTCGCGCGCGATCTCGTCGGACAGCCTCTTGCGGCCGTGCGCGTCCTTGCCGGAGACCACGACATGCTCAAGGTCGGGCATGCGCGTAATGATGTCCTTCACGACCGGCAGCAGCGCCTCGGAGATGAACAGCACCCGCGCACGGCAATCACCGAGGATGTAGGCGTATTGCTCTGATGTCAGCAGCGTGTTGAGCGGCACCGGCACCACGCCGGCGCGGATCGCGCCCAGGAACACGATCGGGAAGTCGACCGTGTCCAGCATGATCATGGCGACCCGCTCCTCGCGGCGGACGCCGAGCCGGCGCAGCATGTTGCCGAGGCGCCGGGTCTGCTGCTGCAACTGGCCATAGGTGATTTGCGACACCATGTCGTCGAACACGACCTTGCCGCCGCGGCCTTGATCGACGTTGCGGTCGAGCAGCCAGGAGACTGCGTTATAAGTCATGCCCCGCTCCTCGGACCCAGACGCGCCACGTGTCCCTCTCCTGTGAATTTAAGAATTATAATTCATACAAAGCCACCACGTTGGCTTGCTGTCAATCCTTATCGGCATTATGTTTCCTAGACTAACGGTCTGATTCAGCCAGGACCGCGTCGCACAGGGATCATGACCGCAGCCAACGATCCGGAAACCGACTTCCTCGAACAGCTCGGCCAGCGCGTGCGCACCATGCGCGCGCTGCGTGGCATGTCGCGCAAGGTGCTCGCCAAGGTCTCCGGCATTTCCGAACGCTACATCGCCCAGCTCGAAAGCGGCAAAGGCAATGTCTCGATCGTGCTGCTGCGCCGTGTCGCAGGCGCGATGGGCGCGCATCTCGAAGACCTGATCCCCTCGAACGAGCCCGTGCCGGACTGGGCCGTGATCCGCGATCTGCTCCGCAAGGCTTCGCCGAACCAGATCGCACAGGCCAAGGACATGCTCGCCGGCAGCAGCCCGCTGGCGCCACGCCGCGCCTCGTTCTCGGGCATTGCGCTGATCGGCCTGCGCGGCGCCGGCAAGACCACGCTCGGGCGAATGCTGGCGAAGAAGATCGGCTGGAGCTTCGTCGAGCTCAACAAGGAGATCGAGGCGCAGAACGGCCTCTCGGTTGCCGAGATCATCGCGCTGTACGGCCAGGAAGGCTTTCGCCGCATGGAGCAGGCCGCGCTGACGCAGCTGTTGGCGCGCAAGGAATTGATGGTGCTGGCGACCGGCGGCGGCATCGTCTCCGAGGCGCTGACCTTCGACCTGATCCTGTCGTCGTTCTACACGATCTGGCTGAAAGCCGAGCCGGAAGAGCACATGGCCCGCGTCCGCCGCCAGGGCGACCTGCGGCCGATGGCCGACGACCGCTCGGCGATGGCCGAATTGCGCAACATCCTGGTCAGCCGCGAGCCGCTCTACGCCCGCGCATCGGCGGTGGTCGACACCGCAGGACTCTCGGTCGATGCCGCTGCCGCGCGGCTGATCGATTCCGTGCGGCCGGTGCTGCAGAACGAGGCACGGAGTTTCGGGCTGCGCAGCGTGGCGCTTTAATCTTACAGAACAATCGACTTACTTCTCCCGTCATTGCTTGCGAAGCGAAGCAATCCATCTTTCCGCGTGTGCCGATGCATGGATTGCTTCGTCGCTTCAGCGCAAAAATTGCTTTGCAATTTTGTCGCGAGCTCCTCGCAATGACGACGTGGGAGCCTTCACAGCAACCGGCTCTTCACATCATCGGCCCCTTCGCGCAGCAACGGCAGGAAGCGATCGATCAATTCCTTGGCCGGCACGCGATCGACATGCGCGCCCATGTTGATGGCGGCGACGATGGTGCCGTCGTAGCGGTGCACCGGCACCGAGATCGAGCGGAAATGCGGCTCGGCTTCGCGGTCGACCAGTGAGTAGCCCTGCGCGCGGTCGGCGATGATGGTGGCGAGCAGCTTCTTCGGGTCGGTCGTGGTCTGCGGCGTCACCGGATCGCGGCGCATCGCCTTGAGTCGCACCGCGAGCTCGGCATCATCGAGCCGGCCGAGCATCGCGCGGCCGACCGAGGTGCAGAACGCCGGCAGCCGGTAACCGATGTCGAGACCGGCGGAGAACACCCGCGTCGGGCTCGAACGCGCGACGAACACGACGTCGTCTCCATCGAGCAGCGCAAGCGATGCAATCTCCTGTGCCGCGGTCGCGATGCGATCGAGCACCGGCTGCAACACGGTCACAACCTGGTTGGATTGCAGGAACGAGCCCGCGAGCGTCAACACATGCGGCGTCAGCGTGAACAGCTTGCCGTCGGTCGCGACGAAGCCACCATGCGCGAGCGTGAACAGGATGCGGCGCGCGGTGGCGCGCGGCAGATCGGCGGCGCGCGCGAGGTCGCTCAGCGTTGCGGGACCCGTGACGGTGCCGAACACCTGCAACAGGCGCAGGCCGCGATCGAGCGCCTCGACGAAATCGGTGGCGCGCTCGTCCTGATCGGTCCGTTTCAGCTTGGGCATATGAGCTCGGCTTTGAACGGTTCAAAAATTGCGCTTGCTGTCCAAACCAGACATGGCATAATTCGCACATTCGTTCAATAGGCGAACAAATCCAAATTCGGGAGACGGCGCCATGATGAGCCAGGAAGCGAACGATCTGATCACCCGCACCAACCGCAAGGACCCTTGCGGCAGACTGATGCGGATGTACTGGCAGCCGGCGGCGCTGGTCGACGAACTCGAAGGACCGCGCCCGGTGCGGCCGGTGCGTCTACTCGGCGAAAACCTGGTGCTGTTCCGCGGCGAGGACGGGAGTTACGGCCTGATCGATCGCCACTGCGCGCATCGCGGCGCCGACCTCACCTTCGGCCGGCTCGAAAATGGCGGACTGCGCTGTGCCTTCCATGGCTGGCTGTTCGACACATCAGGCCAGTGCATCGAGACGCCGGCGGAGCCTGCCGGTTCGCAGCTCTGCAAGGGCATCAAGCAGCGCTCTTATCCGGTGGTCGAGAAGAGCGGCATCCTGTGGGCCTGGCTCGGCGAGTGCGAACCGCCGGCATTTCCGGAGCTCGACTGCTTCGTCGCGCCCGACAGCCATACGTTTGCGTTCAAGGGCCACATGAACTGCAACTGGCTGCAGGCGCTCGAAGTCGGCATCGATCCGGCGCACGCCTCCTTCCTGCATCGCTTCTTCGAGGACGAGGACACCTCGGCCGCTTACGGCAAGCAATTCCGCGGTGCCTCCGCCGGCAGCGACATGCCGATGACGAAAATCCTGCGCGAATATGATCGCCCGATCATCAATGTCGAGCACACCGAATACGGCCTGCGGCTGATCGCACTGCGCGAGCTCGACGATGAGCGCACCCATGTGCGCGTCACCAACCAGCTGTTCCCGCACGGCTTCGTGATTCCGATGTCGACCGAGATGACGATCACGCAGTGGCACGTGCCGGTCGATGACGAGAACTGCTACTGGTACGCGATCTTCACCAGCTACGCCGCGCCGGTCGACAAGCAGAAGATGCGCGACCAACGGCTCGAGCTCTATACGCTGCCGGACTACAAGTCGCGCAAGAACCGCAGCAACGATTACGGCTTCGATCCGCACGAGCAGGCGACCGAGACCTATACCGGCATGGGCACCGACATCAACGTCCACGACCAATGGGCGGTGGAATCGATGGGGGCGATCCAGGACCGCACCAACGAGCATCTCGGCCAGAGCGACAAGGCGATCGTGCAGTATCGCCGTCTGCTGCGGCAGGAGATCGAGAAGGTCAGCGGTGGCGAGAAGCCGATGCTGTTCCTCGACGACGCCTCCGCGCGCAGCATCCAGGGCCCGGCGACGATGGACGGCATCGGGCCGACACCAGGTTGGGAGCTCTACTGGATGGAAGTCGACGTCAAGCGCCGCCGCGGCGCGCCGTGGGCCGCCCCGGTGCCGCGCGAGATCGCGGGCAAGGTGCAGCATCTGACGGCGGCGGAGTAGCCATGCGTCTAACACTTGTCGTCATTGCGAGGAGCGAAGCGACGAAGCAATCCATGCTTCAGCGCATGCCGAAAGATGGATTGCTTCGCTTCGCTCGCAATGACGCCTCTGAAGGAGTAACGCGGTGAGCTTCGTCGAGCGTCATGGCCTGTGGTCGGCCGAGCAGAAGGAGGCTGCGCAGCGCCTCCGCCGCATCGTCGAGGAGAAGAAACTCGAGGTCATCCGCCTGTCGTTTCCCGACCAGCACGGCATCCTGCGCGGCAAGACGCTGATCGCCGGCGAAGCGGTGCGCTCGCTGGAGGGCGGCTGCTCGATCACCACGACGATGCTCGCCAAGGACACCTCGCACAAGACGGTGTTTCCGGTGTTCACATCAGGTGGCGGCTTCGGCATGAAGGAGATGGAGGGCGCGGCCGACGTGCTGATGGTCGCCGACCCCACCACGTTCCGCGTGCTGCCCTGGGCGCCGAACACCGGCTGGCTGCTGTGCGATCTTTATTTCAGCGACGGCCGACCCGTGCCGTTCGCGACCCGCAACCTCTATCGCAAGGTGCTCGATCAACTCGGAAGCCGCGGCTACGATTTTGTCGCCGGCCTCGAGGTTGAATTCCATCTGTTCAAGCTCGACGACGCGCATATGGCGCCGGAGGATGCCGGCCAGCCCGGACGGCCGCCGTCGGTCAGCCTGCTGTCGCACGGCTACCAGTACCTCACCGAACAGCGCTACGATCTGATGGAGCCGGCGCTCGAGATCATCCGCCGCGACATCATCGCGCTCGACCTTCCCTTGCGCACGGTCGAGGTCGAGTTCGGCCCGAGCCAGTGCGAGTTCACCTTCGCACCGACCACAGGGCTTGCGCCGGCCGACATCATGGTGCTGTTCCGTTCGGCGGTGAAGCAGATCGCGCGCCGCCACGGCTATCACGCGACCTTCATGTGCCGGCCGAAGCTGCCGAACATCTTTGCCTCGGGCTGGCACCTGCATCAGTCGCTGGTGTCGCGCGCCGACGGAGAGAACGCCTTCATGGCGAAGGAGACCGGCGAGCCGCTGAGCGCGCTCGGACGCGCCTGGCTCGCCGGCCTGATCGAGCATGCGCGGGCCTCGACTGTGTTCACGACGCCGACCATCAACGGCTACAAGCGCTACCGTTCCTATTCGTTGGCGCCGGACCGCGCGATCTGGGGCCGCGACAACCGCGGCGTGATGATCCGCGTGCTCGGCGGCACGAATGATCCGGCGACGCGGCTGGAGAACCGGATCGGCGAGCCCGCCGCCAATCCCTATCTCTACATGGCTTCGCAAATTCTCTCCGGCCTCGACGGCGTCGATCGCAAGCTCGATCCCGGCCCGTCCGCCGACACGCCCTACGAGACCAAGGCCGCGCTGCTGCCGAAATCGCTGCGCGAAGCCGTGTTCGCGCTCAACGACGATCCGTTCTTCCGCGGAGCGATGGGGCCTGAGTTCGTCGACTATTACGTCTTCATCAAGAACGCAGAGATCGAACGCTTCCAGGCCGAGGTGTCGGACTGGGAGCAGCGCGAATATTTCGAGATGTTTTGATCCCGTCATCCGTCATCCTGAGGTGCGAGCGCTTGCGAGCCTCGAAGGATGCACGGCCACCAGCCGGGCCGTCGACCCTTCGAGACGCGCTACGCGCTCCTCAGGGCGACGGAGCTGAGAGCGTCGCGTTGGTCCGGCGCTAAATCCCCAGATACTTGTGCTGCAGATCCGGCTCGGCGATCAGCTGCTCGCTGGTGCCGCTCCACACTGTCTTGCCGCGCTCGATGATGTAGTGACGGTCGGCGATGCGGGCGAGGTTGCCGACGTTCTTGTCGATCACCAGCACCGACTGCCCGCGTCCCTTCAGCATCGACAGGCAGCTCCAGATCTCGTCGCGGATCAAGGGTGCCAGGCCTTCGGTGGCCTCATCGAGGATCAGGAGCTTCGGGTTGGTCATCAGCGCGCGGCCGATCGCGAGCATCTGCTGCTCGCCGCCGGACAGCGTGACGCCCATATTGCTGGTGCGTTCGGCTAGCCGCGGAAACAGCGCGTGGATCTTGTCGATCGTCCACGGATCGGAAGCGCCGAGCCGATTTCCTGAGGCGGCAACGAGGTTTTCGCGCACCGTGAGGTTCGGGAAGATCTGGCGGCCCTCCGGCACCAGGCCGATGCCGAGTTTTGCGATTCTGTACGACGGCAGGCCGCGCACTGCCTCGCCGGCGAAACGAATGGCGCCCGCGCGCGCCGGGGTCAGGCCCATGATCGAACGGATGGTGGTGGTCTTGCCCATGCCGTTGCGACCCATCAGCGCGACCATCTCACCCGACTTGATCTTGAGCGACAGGCCGAACAGCACCTGGCTCAACCCGTAGCAGGTCTCGATCCCATCGACTTCGAGCAACGTTTCAGCGGCTTTTGATTCAGTCATGGCGCGTCACCGCATGCTGCTCGCCGAGATAGGCGCGCTTGACCTCTTCGTGCTTGCGGATCGCGTCGGGCACGTCGCAGGCGATGACGCGGCCATAGACCAGCACCGTGATGCGGTCAGCCAGCGCGAACACCGCCTCCATGTCGTGCTCGACCAGCACGATGGTGACTTCCTTGCGCAGCTCCTTCAGCAGCGCGACCATCCGCGCCGACTCGGTGACGCCGAGCCCGGCCATCGGCTCGTCCAGCAACAGGAGCTGCGGCTTGGTGGCGAGGGCGACCGCGAGCTCGAGCTCGCGCTGCTCGCCATGGCTCAACTGCGAGACCACGATATCGGCGCGCTGGCCGAGGCCGACGCGCTCCAGCGCCGCCCGCGCGGTGTCGCGCAGATGCCGCTCCTTGCGCGCATTGCCCCAGAAGCGGAAGGAGTGGCCGTCATGGGCCTGCGCAGCCAGCGCCACATTGTCGATCGCGGAAAAGTCCTTGAGCAGCGAGGTGATCTGGAACGAGCGCGCCAGCCCGAGCCTAGAGCGCGTGTAGGACGGCAGGCTCGTGACGTCGCGGCCGGCGAAGTAGATGGTGCCGGAATTCGGCATCACCTGCCCGGTAAGCTGGCTGATCAGCGTGGTCTTGCCGGCGCCGTTGGGGCCGATGATGGCGTGCAGCTCGCCTGGTATGACCTCCATCGAGAGGTTGTCGGTCGCGGTGATGCCGCCATAGCGACGGACCAGACTGTCGACGCGCAGCAAGGGCTCAGCCAAGGAATCAGCCACGGCGCATCCTCCCGAGCAGGCCCATGATGCCGCCGCGCGCGAACAGCACGATCAACAGCAGCACCGGGCCGAGGATCAGTCCCGAGAACTCGGTGAACTGCGACAGCAGCTCCTCGAGCAGCAGATAGACGATGGCGCCGACGACAGGTCCGAACAGCGATCCCATGCCGCCCAGGATCACCATCACCATCAGGTCGCCGGAGCGGGTCCAGTACATCACCGCGGGGCTGACGAAGTCGGTGTTGTTGGCAAGCAGCGCGCCGGCCAGCCCGCAGATCGTGCCTGAGATGACGAAACAGACCAGGCGATAGCGGTTGGCATGGAAGCCGATCGCCTGCATGCGCTGCTCGTTGGAGCGGACGCCCTGCACCACCAGACCGAAGCGCGAATTGACGATGCGCCAGATCAGATAGAGGCCGCCGAACAGGCAGGCCAGGCAAAGATAATAGAACTGGTTGCGATCGGACAGGTTGATCAGACCGGCAAAATCGCTGCGCTTGTAAACGGTGAGGCCGTCGTCGCCGCCGTAGCGCGACAGGGCGGAGGCGACGTAATAGGCCATCTGCGCAAAGGCCAGCGTGATCATGATGAAATAGACGCCGCGGGTGCGCAGTGAGAGCGCACCGATCAGCAGCGCAAACAGCGCCGATACCACGAGCGCCACCGGCCACTGGATGAAGCCGGAGCCGATGCCCTCGGCGGCGAGGATGCCGACGGCATAGCCACCGATGCCGAGATAGGCGGCATGGCCGAAGCTCATCATGCCGCCATAGCCCATGATCAGATTGAGGCTCGCGGCGGCGAGCGCATAGATCGTGATGCGGGTGAACAGCGTGAGGATGAAGATGTTGCCCGTGGCCGCCGAATAGACCGGCAGCAGGATGAGCGCAGCGCACATCAGCGCCGCGACCGCATTGGAGGCGTTAAGCTTCGGCATCATCGTTTGGCCGCCGGGAACAGCCCCTCGGGCCGCAGCACAAGGATGATGGCCATCAAGAGATAGATCAGCATCGAGGACAGCGCCGGTGCCGCGGTCGAGGCCGCCGCCCCGCTCAAGACCTTGCGCAACAGGTCGGGCAGGAAGGCGCGCCCCATGGTGTCGATGATGCCGACGAAGATCGCGGCCATGAAGGCGCCGCGGATCGAGCCGATGCCGCCGATCACGATGATGACGAAGGCCAGGATCAGGATGTTCTCGCCCATGCCGATCTGCACCGTGAGGATCGGCGCCTGCATCAGCCCGGCGAGGCCGGCGAGCGCGGCGCCGAGGCCGAACACCAGCGTGAACAGCAGCTTGATGTTGATGCCGAGCGCTCCGATCATCTCGCGGTTGGAGGCGCCGGCGCGGATCAGCATGCCGACGCGGGTGCGCATCACGACCAGATAGAGCATCGCGGCGACCGCCAGTGCGACCGCGATGATCATCAGCCGGTACGCCGGATAATAAACACCGGGAATGATCTGCACCGGTACCGTGAGCCAGGTCGGCAACGGCAGCGCGAGGCCGGCCGGGCCCCAGATCAGGCGCACAGCGTCGTTGAAGAACAGGATCAGGCCGAAGGTCGCCAGCACCTGGTCGAGATGGTCGCGGCCGTAGAGATGCCTGAGCGCGACATATTCGAGCGCAATGCCGAGCAGCAACGTGGCGCCGAGCGCCATCAGCGCGCCCAGAACAAAACTGCCGGTCCAGGCGACGAAGGTCGCGGCGAAATAGGCGCCCATCATGTAGAGCGAGCCGTGCGCCAGATTGACGAAATCCATGATGCCGAACACCAGGGTCAGTCCGGCCGCCAGCAGAAACAGCAACAGGCCGAATTGCAGGCCGTTCAGCAGTTGTTCGACGACGAGATACATCGTGAGGCTACGTCACCTTGAGCGAAGCGGGGATGGGCGCACGCCGACGCATTGCACGCTGCGTGTTCTCCCTCGCCCCACTGTTGCGGGGAGAGGGTTGGGGTGAGGGGCTATCTCCACGAGCGGATTCGCGTTGAGTCCCCCTCACCCGATCGCTTCGCGATCGACCTCTCCCCGCAAGCGGGGCGAGGTGAACAGAAAGCAAGCCACAGGCCAGAATTGCCCGACGATCACTTCATCGAACACTTGTCGTGGAATTTGTCCTGGTCGTCCTTGACGATGGTCGCGACCGTCTTCAGCGAGAGCTGGCCGTCGGTGTCCTTGACCACGTCCTGCAGATAGAAGTTCTGGATCGGAATGTGGTTGTTGCCATACTTGAACGGACCGCGCAGCGACTTGAAGTTGGCCTTCTCCATCTCCGCCTTCATCGCGTCCTTCTTGGTGAGGTCGCCCTTCACCGCGACGACGGCGCTGTTGATCAGCTGAGCAGCGTCATAGGCCTGGGCGCCGTAATAGGTCGGACGCAGGCCGGGATACTTCTTGCGGTAGTCCTCGACGAACTTCTTGTTCTCGGCGTTCGGCAGGTCGTTGACCCATTCCTGCGCGCCGGGAATGCCGATCGCGTTGTCCTTCTGCAGCGGCAGTGACAATTCGTCGACGGTGAAGGCGGTGTAGAGCGGGATCTGCGCCTTGATGCCGGCCTGGGCGTACTGGTTCAGGAACTGGACGCCGGCGGCGCCGGGATAGAACACGAAGATCGACTCCGCCCTGGAGTTGCGCGCCTTGGTCAGTTCGGCGGAGAAGTCGAGCTGGCTCGGCCACACCGTATATTCCTCGCCGACCACCTCGCCCTTGAAGGTGCTCTTCACACCGGCCAGCATGTCCTTGCCGGCGGCGTAGTTCGGTCCGATCAGGAATACCGACTTGACGCCCTTCTGGTTCATGTAGAGGCCCATCGCGGCGGGCGTCTGGTCGTTCTGCCAGGAGGTCGAGAACACGTAAGGCGAGCACAGCTCGCCGGCGAGCTGCGACGGACCGGCATTGGCCGAGATCAGGAAGGTCTTCGAATCGACCGCGGTCTTCAGCGACGCCAGCAGCACGTTCGACCAGATGTAGCCAACGATGAAGTCGACCTTGTCGGACTGCACCAGCTTCTCGGTCTTCTGCTTGCCGACGTCGGGCTTCTGCTGGTCGTCCTCGTAGATCACCTCGACCGGCTTGCCGTCGATCTTGCGGCCGAGATGGTCGAGCGCGAGCTCGAACGAATTGCGCATGTCGTTGCCGATCACGGCGGTCGGACCGCTGAAGGTCGAGACAAATCCGATCTTGACGCTGTCAGCCGCCGTCGCGGGCTGCGCGAGCGCCAGAGCCATGGCGCCTGCCAGCCAAAATGCCTTTTTCATATTCACTCCCCTCCTCAACCAAAGATCCCACCAGGCCTAATCGAGGCCCGGGGCCACGCTTTGCGCGCGTCGTTCTGTGACGTGTTTTGTGCGCGATATCCCAAGTGTGCAGCAAGCACGAACCGACGGCCCTCGATTAGAACCTTCGGCGCATACCTCAGCACCTTGCATCATAATTCGTCCAAATTGACCATGGCAAGAAATATAATGCCGGTTGCGCGGGCAACGATTGTCGCAGGCCCGCTCCCCTCCGACGACCCGCGCCTGCACTGCAGCAGGCTTTAACGATCCGGTAAAGCAGGCGGAAACCACAGGCCGGCACGTGCTGGCGGGCTTCACGGTCCGGAAAGCATCGCCGGGCGAGGTTGCAGCCAAAGGGGTGCGTCACATGCTGAATTACATCTTCGGCTTCAATGCCCGGATGGGCCGGTTGGCTTTCTTCTTCTGCACCTTCGTGACAGGCGTCGGCTTTATGATGCTGGTCTACGGCATCACCGGCAACGCGCCGGCAAGCGGCAGGACGGACGTGCTGCTGGCGCAGGCATCGAGCAGCCCGGCGTTGATCTTTGCCTTCTATGGCATGCTCGTCATCTGCTTCATGCTGCAGTCGATGCGGGTGCGCGACATCGGATGGGATCCGGTCTGCGTGATGGCGGCATGGATCGCCCTCATGGTGCTCGACAGGGCCATTGCCGGACGATTTCCCGAATATGCGCTGACCTATCAGCACACCACAACGGTGGTCGGCACGGCCGTCAACGGCGTGATGAACCTGGTCCTGATGTTCTGGCCGGGCCGCGGCCGTGTCGATGAAGCGTCGCCATTGCCGCGCGAGAGCGGCGGCGATGGCATGTTTGAACGAAACAGCTCATCGGCCGCAGCCGGCAGCCGCATGGCGCGGATTGCCAGCGGCGAATTCGGCGGCAAGACGCAGTAGACGAGCTATTTCAGCATCGTCGTCCCTGCGAAAGCAGGGACCCATAACCACCGGATTAGATTGTTGAAGCGGGTTGGAGCCCCAGCATCGCAAACCAATTGCCATTCGTGGTTGTGGTCCCGGATCGCGCTTCGCTTGTCCGGGACGACACGGAGTTTGTGGCACGACCGCTGAGTCACGGGCTACGGCAGCGACCGCCGTCTACCCCTGATCCACCGCCCACTCAGCCCCGTCGATCGCGTAGGCAGCGTGACGAAAATCCCTGATCGTCGCGACCTTGTCGGCCGACCAGTCGAGCAGCATGAACGATCTCGGCGGCGCGTCTGGTGCGTCCGGGTCGAACACCAGGATCGCGGGACGTCCCTCGACCTGCCCGGTCACCAAATGCCAGTCGTCGATCTTCGCATAATTGCCGAAGTAGCGTGACACCTCGGCCTTACCGTTAAGCCTCAGCCTGTTGACGAGCTCCAGCCTGATGTCATCGGCGATCATGGCGCGGATGGCATCGAAGTCGCGGGCGTTGAAGCGGCTGACATAGGCGTTCAGCCTGTTGCGATCTGCCGGCGACAGGCCGGGCCGCGGCGCATCGTCGGGTTCGCTGGCGAACGCGCGCAATTGCGTACGCCCGCGGTGCAGCGCGGCCTTCACCGCAGGCAGGCTAAAATCCATGATGCCGCAGACCTCCTGCAACGAGCAGCCGAGCACATCCATCAGGATCACGCTGGAGCGCTGCGCCACCGGCAGGCGCATGAAGGTGCGCAGGCTGCTTGCCGCGATCTCGCGGCGGCCGACGTCATCGAGCTCTCCGGCCATCATGTCCACCTCCTCCGAAGAGTGGAGCGCGTCCTGGCGGTTGCGCCGCCTGAGGAAATCGAGCGCGGTGTTGTGCGCGATCCGGAACAACCAGGCTTCCGGGTGCTGGATCGGGGCAGCGGACGCGAAGGCTTCCATCGCCTTGATCAACGCGTCCTGCAGCACATCCTCGCCGTCGATCACAGATCCGACCATGCGGGCGCAGTAGCGATGCAGCCTTGGCCGCATTGCCGCCAGCAGTGCGTCGACCTCGGCCGCGGCCGGCGCTTGGGGTGATGACGTCATGATGGCTCCGCCAGATCGGTTCACTCGGTTCACGGCTCATCCAGCATACGATAATTGCCGACAATCACAGCACTGCGAACCAGCGGCGGCTCGGCGCAGCGGTCGCGGATGCCGTCCTGGAAGGCCTGGAACGCGGCCAGCTTCGGGATCGGGCTCGAGCCATCTTCGGCCGCGGTCTCGACCATGTGGATGAAAGTGTCGTCCTCCAGCCGCAGCGTCAGATAACGCACGCCATCCGGGCTTGCCGCCTTCAACTCGGCAAACACGGCCGCAACCAGCGCGGCATTCTTCTCCGCCATCTCCGGCTTGGCCTTGTACCTGATCAGGGTCCGTCTCATCGCAACCTCCTTAACTGCGGCCGGGACCGGCCGCGTCAGATTCAAGGACGTTTGCGGACGGCCAAAGGGTGCGGTCCGGCAAAAATAATTTGAGCCCGCATCCTTTGCCCGTTCCGGTTCGTCTTGCCGGCGAAGCGCGCCGCAAGCCCGCGGCACGTCAACGGAGAACGACCATGCAGACCCCCGAACAGCGCGCCGAGCAGCGCTGGGTGCTCGGCCTCACCGCGCTGGCATCCTTCATGATGGCGCTGGACGCCATGATCATGACCACGGCCTTCGCCACCATCCGCGCCGATTTCGGTAGCCGGGTGGAGACGCTGCAATGGACCGTCAACGCCTTCAATCTGACCTTCGCGGTGCTGCTGCTGACCGGTGCGGCGCTCGGCGACCGCTTCGGGCGGCGCAGGATGTTCGCGGCCGGAATTGGCCTGTTCGTCGTGGCATCGGCGGCCTGCGCGCTGGCCGGGGACGCGGTGGCATTGATCGCCGCCCGCGCCCTGCAAGGCGCAGGTGCGGCACTGGTGATGCCGCTGGCGATGGCGATCCTGAGCGGCGCCTTCGGCCGCGAGGAGCGCGCCCGCGCGCTTGGCATTTTCAGCGGCATCACCGGATGCGCGCTGATCATCGGCCCCGCGATCGGCGGCTTCATCACCGAGCATCTCGGCTGGCGCTGGATCTTCTGGATCAATTTGCCGATCGGCCTGATCGCGATGGCCCTCGTGCTCACGCGCTTGCGCGAGAGTTTCGGACCGACGGCACCGCTCGACATCATCGGACTGACGCTGGTCGCGCTCGCGGCACTGGCCCTGGTCTGGGGCCTGCTGCGCGGCAACAGTGTCGGATGGGCCAGCCCCGAGGTGGCCGGCACGCTGATAACAGGCGTCGCGCTGGCGGTGATCTTCGTGCTGTGGGAGCTGCACGCGACAAGCCCGATGGTGCCGATGCGGCTGTTCGCGGCAAGGCCGTTTGCATCGGGCATGGCTGCGAGCGTGCTGTTCTATGCCGCGATGTATGGCGTGCTGTTCCTGCTGCCGCAGTTCCTGCAGATCGCGCTCGGCTTCGACGCCTTCGGCGCCGGGCTGCGCCTGATCCCGTGGACCGCGACGCTGTTCGTCACCGCGCCGATCGCCGGCGCCGTCGTCAACCGCTTCGGCGAGCGCACGCTTGTCGTGACCGGCCTCCTGATGCAGGCGATCGGTCTCGGCTGGATCAGCGAGATCGTGAGCCCGACAGTGCCCTACTCCGCGCTGGTCGCGCCGCTGGTGCTCGCCGGCGTTGGCGTCTCGATGGCGATGCCTGCGGCACAGAACGCGGTGCTCGGCGCGGTTGCCGTCAGCGAGATGGGCAAGGCGTCTGGTATCTTCAACATGGGCCGCTTCCTCGGCGGCATGTTCGGCATCGCGTCATTGGTGGCGAGCTTCGCTGCCAACGGTGCCGCCGATTCATCCGGACATTTCGCCAACGGCTTCGCTGCGGCGATGAGCCTTGCGGCAACGCTGTCGTTCGCCGGCGCGGTCGCGGGACTGTTCCTGCCGATGCGACGACGGGTGGTCGCGGCGGCTGCGCCGCAGGATGCGTGAGACGCGCGGCGATTGGCTTTTGCTATCGGGCGATCGGGCATTTCGTGTTGGAATGAGGCCGCGAATGACTACATAATCAGACGACGAAGCCGTTCGAAACCGAGGGCGACATCAGATGACGCAAGCGCCGGCCAAACCTCATCGCGTGGTGATCGTCGGCGCCGGCTTCGGCGGGTTGGAAGCCGCCTTCGGTCTCGCGGGCGCGCCGGTCGAGATCACGCTGATCGACCGCCGCAATCACCATCTGTTCCAGCCGCTGCTCTACCAGGTCGCGACCGCTTCGCTTGCGACCAGCGAGATCGCCTGGCCGATCCGCTATCTCTTGCGCGACCGGCCCGAGGTGACGACGCTGTTCGCCAATGTCTGTGGCGTCGACGCCGCGGCGAAGCAGGTGCAGCTCGACGACGGCGGCAGCATTCCCTACGACACGCTGATCCTCGCCACCGGCGCACGCCACGCCTATTTCGGCCATGACGAATGGGAGCCGTTCGCACCCGGCCTGAAGACGCTGGAAGACGCCACCACATTGCGGCGGCGCATCCTGGTCGCCTTCGAGCGCGCCGAGCGCGAGACCGATCCGGACAAGCGCGCCGCGCTGCTGACCTTCGTCATCATCGGCGCCGGGCCGACCGGCGTCGAGATGGCCGGCACCATCGCCGACCTCGCAAAGGATACGCTGGCTCCGGACTTCCGTCACATCGACACGCGCAAGGCCCGCGTGGTGCTGATCGAGGCCGGGCCGCGCGTGCTGGCCGGCTTCCCCGACGATCTCTCGGCCTATGCGCAAGCGTCGCTGGAGAAAATCGGCGTCGAGGTGATGCTGGGCGAGCCGGTCACCGAATGCTCGGCCGATGGCGTGGTGTTCGGCGGCAAGCGGCTGGAGGCCCGGACCATCGTCTGGGCCGCCGGCGTGCGCGCGTCGCGCGCCGCCGAGTGGCTGAATGCGCCGGCGGATCGCGCCCATCGGCTGCAGGTCGAACCTGATCTCACCGTGCCGGGCCATCCCGATGTGTTCGCCGTCGGCGACACCATCACGATCAAGGGCCCCGACGGCAATCCGGTGCCCGGCATCGCGCCGGCCGCCAAGCAGGAAGGGCGTTACGTCGCCGCATTGATCAAGGCCAGGCTCGACGGCAAGACCCTGCCGCCGTTCCGCTACAAGCATGCCGGCAGCCTCGCCCAGATCGGCAAGAAGAAGGCGGTCATCGATTTCGGCTGGCTCAAGCTGCGCGGTTCGCTGGCATGGTGGATCTGGGGTCTCGCCCACATCTACTTCCTGATCGGCGTGCGCCACCGGATTGCCGTGGCGATGAACTGGCTCTGGATCCACACCCGCGACCAGCGCGCCGCACGGCTGATCACGCAAGGCAGCAGCAAGGTCGCGCAGTAGCATGCGCACAACATCTGACCGTCACCCTGAGGTGGCCGCTTAGCGGTCGCATGACCGCTCAAGGCCATCAAGGAGCATGTCCGTTTGGACATTCGACGGGCAAGACGAGGCCGCTTCTCCGTACAGG
>NZ_JACMYO010000104.1 GCF_020889685.1 Bradyrhizobium oropedii | reverse complement strand
CTCGGCGCGCGCGGTCGGCCGCGACGATCACCGCGAGCGACCCCAGCGCAGGGACCGCGGTCGACAGCTTGATCGGGGCAACATCGCTTTCGACGCGCAGCAGGGCGATGTCGGTGGTGTGGTCGCGTCCAACGACGGCGGCTTGCCTGCGGCTGCCGTCGGCGAACTGGATTTCGATCTCGCCCTCGTCAGCGAGCGCCTCGTCGGCGGTGACGATGAGGCCGGCCTTCCAGACAAAGCCGGATGCGCGCGCGCGATGCGAATGCACCGAGACGATCGCGGGCGCAGCGCGCGCGATGGTCTCCGCAAGGGCTGATGACAGCGACGAAAGGATGTTCGGTTCGGTCATGGGAAACTCCGTTGGCTTCCCTCAATCTGGGATGATGCGGCTGGCGGCGAAACTGGCCGGATGGGCAGGGTCGGGCAGCGTCGCTCGGGAGCGACGCTCAGCTCAGCCGGTGCAGTGTCGCCTTCGGGCTTTCGCCGAACTTGGCGCGGTAGGCGCTCGCCATCCGGCTCAGATGGGTAAAGCCGAGGTCGAATGCAATATCGACGATGCGTTCGCCCGGCCGCGCCGTCTTGAGACGGGCGTTGAGATGGGCGAGGCGGATGTCGAGCAGCATCTCGGAGACGGTGGTGCCGAAGTGACGGCGGAAGCCGAGTTGCAGCGCGCGGACGCCGGTACCTGCGATCTCCGCAAGCTCGGCGAGATCCAGCGGCTCGGTCGCGCGGGTCTCCAGATAGGCGCGCACGCGCTTCAACGCCGCGGGTTGGGCCTCAGTGCGGCCGTTGAAGACATCGATCGCAGAACTCAGGCTGTGCCGCTGGTCATTGAGCAGGACATTGAGAAACTGTTCGCGCCAATCGGCCGCCGCTACCGCGGACAAGGTCTTGCGTGGCCCGAGCTGCTCGACTGTCGCCACGAGATGCTCGATCCTGGCCGAAAGCGCCTGCCCGAGCGGCCCGCTCAACGCGATGGCCGGATCGAATTCGACCGGATGCACCGCCACGCCGCCAAGCGCTGCGGCGCGATGCTCGACCAGCTTGCGGTCGAGCAGCACGATGAGCTGGGCGCAGCCGCCGCGCCAGGTCATCTCGGTCGGAATGGTCGGCGACAGCAGCGAGGCACAGTGTTGCGGCCCGGTGGTGAGCTCGCGTGCGGCGGTCCGCACCGAGGCCGAGCCGGACAGCGGCATCTGCAACAAGAAGAACCGGTCGAGGCAGCCGGGATTGATCGCGACCGATCCGCCATAGGCGACATAGTTGACGGAGAAGCCGTCGAAGCCTGCGCAATTGTGGTGGGCGGAGAAATCGCGTTCGGAATGATCGACCGGCGTCAGATCGTGCGGACAGAAGATGCGGCCGATCGCTTCGGCCGCGTCATCGACGCGCGCGGTCGCGACGCGCGCGAAATCCTTCAGCCTTCCCCGCGGAGGATTTGTCCTTGTCGAAACCTCGTTGCCAACAGCAGTCACGCCGGCCGTCCGAGTTGTTTGAGGTCTAAAATATCGGCCAGCCTAGTCCATTAGCCGCAAAAGGGGAACGCTGTTTCGTCGCGCAAACTGCCTGATCGACGCGCAGGCGGATGCGATGGTCTTGGGCAGAAGACGCTCCCGCATTGCAGCATGAACGTGCCGGGCGAGGATTCGTTTATCGGCTAGACAGCCCCACCGGCCGGCGACAGGCTCCGTGTCCGCAATGCACATCAAAACTGGAGAGGCTGACATGGGCACGCTCGAAAAAGGCATTACCCGATCCGGCACCGGCTACGGCGGCAAGACCTGGAATATCCTGGGCCAGGTCTACTATCCGAAGGCGGTCACCGACTCGACCTTCGCGTTCGAGACCAACAGCGACCCCGGCCAGTTCGTGCCGGTGCACATCCACCCGACCCAGGACGAGTTCATCCTGGTGCAGGAAGGCGTGCTCGACCTCAAGCTCGACGGCGTCTGGGTGCAGGCCAAGGCCGGCGACCTCGTGCGCATGCCGCGCGGCATTCCGCACGGCTATTTCAACAAATCGGACAAGCCGGCGCGGGCGCTGTTCTGGGTGTCGCCGATGGCGAAGCTCGAGGCGCTGTTCGAGAAGCTGGACAATCTGCAGGACCCCGTCGAAGTGGTGCGTATTTCCGCCGAGCACGAGGTGGATTTCCTGCCGCCGGAAGCCAACGACTAACCGGCCAACAGACAATACGCATGCGAGGCGACAGTCGCCGGAGCTGGCTCCGGCGATGACGGGGACGCGTGCGCTCTAGGAAATTGGATCTGTTCATTCATCGCGGAGCGGTTTCATGATCAAGCAGAAGCATGTGTGCGTCATCGGCGCCGGCATTTCCGGGCTCGCCGCGGGCAAGGCCTTTGCCGGTCGCGGCCACAAGGTGACTATCATCGAGCGTAGCGGCGATCTCGGCGGGGTCTGGGAGCCGGCGCGGTCCTATCCCGATGTGCAGACCCAGAGCCCGAAGGAGCTCTATCGCTACACCGACAAGGCGATGCCGGAGGCCTATCCGGAATGGCCGAAGGGTCCGCAGGTCCATGCTTATCTGCGCGACTATGCGCGCAGCCATGGGCTCGACGGTGCGATGCGGTTCGACACCAGGGTGGAGGGCATGAAGCGCCGCGCCGACGGCAGACCGGGCTGGACGCTCGCGCTACGCTCGACCGACGGCGCCGCGGGGCAGGAGGATTTCGACTTCGTCGCGGTCTGCACCGGGCAATTCAATGAGCCGCAGTCGCTGCCGCTTCCCGGCGAGGACGGCTTCAAGGCACAGGGCGGCCAGATCCTGCACTCGTCGCAATATGGCGATCCTGATCTCGCCAAGGGACGCAAGGTCGTTGTGCTCGGCGGCTCCAAATCGGCGACCGACATCGCGGTGAACGCAGTCAACTCCGGCGCCAGCGAAGTCACCATCGTGTTTCGCGAGCCGGTGTGGCGGATTCCCTATTTCATCGGCGGCCTCGTCAACTTCAAACGCATCCTCTACATCCGCGCGCAGGAGCAGATGTTCGCAAGCTGGGGCATCGGGCCGATGGCCCGCCTCGCGCATGTCGTTGCCAAGCCGTTCGTCTGGGCGAACTGGCGCGGGCTCGAGAGCATGCTGAAGATGCAGCTCAAGCTGAAGCAGTGCGGCATGGTGCCGAAGGAGCGGATCGAGGACGGCGTCAACTGCTCGGTGCCGATCGCAACCCCCGGCTTCTATCCGATGGTGGCCGACGGCCGGATCAAGGCGGTGCTCGGCACGTTCGATCATTATGAGGGCAAGACCATCGTCATGAGTGGCGGCCAGCATGTCGCGGCCGACGTCGCGGTGCTCGCGATCGGCTACAAGCTCGGTGTGCCGTTCCTCCCCGAGGAGTATCAGAAGAAGCTGGTCGAGCCCGACGGGCAGTACCGGCTCTACCGGCTGATCGCCAATCCCGATCTGCCGGACATGGGCTTTGTCGGCTTCAATTCGAGCTTCTGCACCGTGCTGTGCGCCGACCTCGCCGCCAACTGGCTGGTGCGCTACGCCGACGGCCAGCTCGCGCGGCAGCCGAGTGCCGCCGAGATGCACGACAACATCGCGATGATGCTGAACTTCAAGCGCGTCGAGCGTCCGGCGGCGGGCGTCTATGGCGGGCTGTGCGTCGCGCCCTACCACTTCAAGCATTTCGACGAGCTGTTGGCGGACATCGGCACCAAGGCGTCGCGCCGCAACCCGCTCGTCGAAAAGTTCACGCCGCCGGACGCGGATGCCTATGCGCGCTTCCTGGCGACCGCGCCGGCGTACAGGGCGGTGGCTTAATCGCGGCCGGCGTCGAGGAAGGCCTGTGCCAGGCGCGCGGGATCGGAGAAGCACAGCTCGTGGCTGCCCGGCACCTGGACCAGGCGGAACAGCCCGAGCTTCTCCGACAGCCGCGGATGCCAGGGCAGGCTGTGCGGCATCGCGGTGTCCTCGGTGCAGTTGACGTAGGATTTCGCGATCGGCATCTCGGCCGGATTGGCGCGCAGTGCGATCTTGTCCTGGAAGGTCTTCAGCGGGTGCGGGTTGAGCACGTCATAGGCGCGTTGCGCGAGCTCGAGGTCGGCATCGTTGATGAAGGCCTCGCGCCAGATCGGGAACGGCAGCACCACCGAGCCGTCGCCGCGCTCGGCGTGGATCGCGTCGAACAGGCCGCGGTAGTGCGGCGGCACCATGTCGTTGAGGCATTCGCCGTTGTTCGGCACGAAGGCGTTCCAATAGACCAACCGACGGATGCGATCGCCTGCGGCATCGGCAACGCCTGTGATGACCATGCCGCCATAGCTGTGGCCGACCAGCACGACGTCCTTGAGGTCATGCTCGGCGAGATAGTCCACGATCGACTGGATGGCTTCGGCGAGGCCGGAGTCCTTCCTGTCGCCGGGCCGGTTGCCCTTGATGGTCGGCGTATGAACGACATGGCCGGCTTTGCGGATGATGGCCGCAACCGGTTCAAACTCGGCGCCGGTATGCCAGGCGCCATGGACGAGAACATAGGTCGACATGTTTTACCTCCCTGTGTGGTTTGATTAGATCGGTCGCGACATCCGGGACGGCCCGGGATACGCGCAAATTTCAGGCAGTTCCTGATGGATATTGACCTGGGCCCGCGGAACGCGCTTGGCTGTAACCGAACCGGACTGGGCTCGGAGTGAACTGATGCAGCAAATCGCCGCCGCGGATCGCTCGCGCAGGCTGAGCTGGAATACCGCGGACACCAGGCCGCGCGAGCAGTTCGCCTATTATCGCGAGGCGATCTGCCGGGCCTTCATGAACCTGACGCCGGAGCCGCCGGCGACGTCAGGCTTCCTCGCCCGGGTCGAGACCGTCGGGCTGGGGGACGGTGCGGTCAACCGGGTCAGCTTCCCGGAGCACATTGTGCGGCGCTCGACCGCCGACATCGCCGCGTCCAGCCGGCGCTGCTACTACCTTAATCTCAAGCTCGCCGGCCGCTGCCGCATCCAGCAGGCGGGGCGCGAGATCAGCCTGTCGCCGGGACAGGTCGGAATCTTCGACAGCGGGCAGCGCTTCTCGCTGCTGCATGATCGCGGCCCCGCGCTGCAGGTCGCCTCGTTCTGGGTGCCGGCCGAGGCGCTGGATGAACGGCTGCCGTCGGCGCCGGATGTCGCGCCGGCGCGGGTGTCGGATGATCCGTTCGTCGGTCATCTCATCGCCGAGACGGCGCAAGTGCTGAACACGTCGGCGCTTCGCGCCTCTGATGCCGACAGCGCCCGGCTGTTCGGCGTGCTGCTCGATCTGGTCGCGCTCAGCCTGTCGCGGACCCGTCGCGAAGGCGTCGCCGAGAGCGCGAGCCTTGCGGATGCGACCTTGCTGGCGCTGCGCCGCGCCGTCGACCGCAGGCTGCGCGAGCCCGGGCTTGGCGTTGCCGCCGTTGCGGCCGCGATCGGCATCAGCGAACGCTACGTCCATAAATTGTTCGAGCGCGCCGGCACGACGTTCGCCAGCTATCTGATGGACCGTCGCCTCGACGGTGCCGCGCGCGACCTGAAGGATCCCGCGATTGCCGGGCGCACGATCGGCGACATCGCGTTCGATTGGGGCTTCTCGGATCTCTCGCATTTCACGCGGCGCTTCAGGCATCGCTTCGGCTGCACGCCGCGCGACTGGCGCCGCGGCTGATCAACCATTCGGAAATCGTCATGCCACAGCCGTTCATCTATCAAGTCAGCTCGATGCGGGTCGTGTTCGGGGTCGGCACGGTCGCGCAACTGGCTGATGAACTCGACCGGCTCGGCATCGCCCGTGCGCTGGTGCTCGCGAGCCGGCGGCAGCAGGCGGAGCTCGGCGATCTCGCCGCGCTGACCGGTGGCCGCATGGCCGGGGCGTACGATGGGGCGGTGGTGCATACGCCGGTCGCGGTCACCGAGCGCGCGATGCAGCTGGTCCGCGAGCTGAAGCCCGACGGCGTGGTTGCGATCGGCGCCGGCGCCGCGACCGGCTTGAGCAAGGCGATTGCGCTGCGCACCGACCTGCCGCAGCTGATCGTGCCGACCAGCTATGCCGGCTCCGAGATGACGCCGGTGCTCGGCGAGACCGTCGACGGCGTCAAGACCACGCAGTCCTCGCCGAAGATCTTGCCCGAGGCCGTGATCTACGACGTCAATCTGACGCTCTCGATGCCGGCCAAATTCTCGGCGATCTCCGGCCTCAACGCGATCGCGCACGCGGCCGAGGCGCTGTATGCACGGGACGGCAACCCGATCACCTCGCTGATGGCGGAGGAGGCGATTGCAAAGCTGGCGTCGTCGCTGCCGGACGTGATCGCGCGGCCGCATGATCTCGACGCGCGCTCCGATGCGCTCTACGGCGCCTGGCTGTGCGCGGTTTGCCTCGGCACCGTCGGCATGGCGCTGCATCACAAACTCTGCCACACCGTCGGCGCGCTGTTCGACCTGCCGCATGCCGAGACTCACGCGGTGCTGCTGCCGCACACCATCGCCTACAATACGCCCGCCGCGCGCGAGGCGATCGGCCGCGCCGCGCGGGCACTTGGAGCATCCGACGCGGCCGATGGCCTGTTCGATCTGTCGGCAAAACTCGGCGCGCCGCGCTCGCTCGCCGAGATCGGTATGCCCGCGGACGGCATCGCAAAGGCGGCCGCGCTCGCCACCAGGAATCCCTACTGGAATCCGCGGCCGATTGAAGAGAGCGGCATCCACGACCTGCTGAGGCGTGCGTGGTCCGGCGCGCCGCCGCAGGCCGGATAGATCACACCCCGACCGCGTTGCGCGCGATCACGTCGCGATAGAACGCCGCGCTGAGCTTCGGCACGCGCGCCTGGGTCTCGAAATCCACCCGGTAGAGACCGAAGCGTTTCTCGTAGCCGAAGATCCATTCGAAATTGTCCATCAGGCTCCACAGGAAATAGCCGTGGACCGGGACGCCGTCGGCGGTCGCGCGCTGCAACTGGGCGAGGTAGTTGCGCAGGAACATGATGCGGTCGAGGTCGTAGATCTGTCCGTCCGGATGCATCTTGTCCTCACCGGAGGTGCCGTTCTCGCTGATATAGATGCTCTTGATGTTCCAGATCTTGGCGGCAATCCGCGGCGCCCAGTAGATCGTCTCCGGCGCGATCCGCAGCCAATCCGAATTCATGTGCGGGAACGATGCCGGCATCGGCAGCGGCTTCCAGCCGGGGGCGTTGTCGGTGGCGAGGATGTAGCATTGTGGCGCGTAGATGTTCAGCCCGACGAAATCGTTGGGCTGCGAGATGATCTTCAACTCCTCCGCGGTGAATTTGGGCGCGTCGGCGCCGGCATATTGCAGGAAACCCTCGGTGTACTTGCCCTCGAGGAGAACGCCGAGGAAGCCTGCGTTGAGCTCACGCGTCGCGATCTCGGTGGCGCGGATGTTCTCGGGCGTGTTGATCGCAGGCACGCAGGCAGTGATGTTCTCAGCCGGGCCGACCCGCGTGCCGGGGCGGCCCTTGGCGCGGATCGCCTGCACCGCAAGGCCATGTGCCAGCGCGACGTGGTGACGCGCCTGGTTCACTTCGGCCGGCGGCAGCTTCAGCCCCGGCGCGTCGACGCCGAGCGCATAGCCGAAGGGGAGGAAACGTCCGACCTCGTTGAGGGTGAAGATGTTCTTCACCCGGTCGGTCAGTCGCTGCGCCACATAGCCGGCGTAGTCGCCGAACGCCTTCGACGTATCGCGCGAGCGCCAGCCGCCGACGCGGTCCTGCAGCGCCTGCGGCAGGTCCCAATGATAGAGCGTGGCATAGGGCTCGATGCCGTTCGCCAGCAGCTCGTCGACCAGGCGATTGTAGAAGTCGAGGCCCTTCGGATTCGGCGCGCCGGCGCCATCGGGAAACACCCGCGGCCAGGCGATCGAAAACCGATACGCCTTGGCGCCGAGCTCCTTGATGAGGCGGATGTCCTCCTTGTAGCGGTGGTAGTGCTCGTTGGCGCGATCGCCGGTCGAACCGTCCTCGATCTTGCCCGATGTATGCGTGAAGGTGTCCCAGATCGACGGGCCGCGGCCGTCCTCATTGACCGCTCCCTCAACCTGGTAGGACGAGGTCGCAGCGCCCCAGACGAAGCCCGCCGGAAAGTTCGCGCCGTCCGGCCGTGGGGCGCGGTTCGCTGCCTCGGCAGGGGCCGACAGGCCGAGCGCCGAGAGGCCTGCAAGGCCCGCAAACTGCCGGCGCGAGAACCTTCCGAACATTGTTGTCTCCCGTCGCCGAACGTTGCGGCTGCAATGCCGGCTGGAGGTTAACCTTCGACCCGGCCGTTGAGCAACAACGGCCCACTGAACGAAGCGGCGGTGCGCGCAATTGATGCGAACCGTTGCGATGTCAACGTCGCGGAGTTGTCAGTTTTGTGGCGACATTTTCTTTACTAGATTGTCTGCTAGGTCCTTCCGGAATGACATCCCAAAATCCCTGTGAGCCGCGCGCGATGAACAAGCCTGCAACCCGTGTCCGAACCGCGCCGCTGCGTCGTCTTGCCACGGTGATCGGATTGCTGCTGGTGATGAGCGCAGGCGCGCGGGCGGAGCAGACATTCTCGTTCGACGGCACGCCGGGAAAGCTGCCGAAGACGGTTATCCCGCTGAGCTACGCCATCGAACTGACGCCGGATTTCGCCGGGCTCACCCTGCCTGGCGTCGAGACCGTCGATATCGAGGTGCGCGAGGCCACCGCGCAACTCACGCTGAACGCGATCAATACGACCTTCACTGAAGCCACGATCGATGACGGTGCGCAGCGCGCGGAGGTCGTGACCGACGCCGCCGCGCAGACTGCGACGGTGACCTTCGCCAAGCCGCTTGCGGCAGGCCAGCACAGACTGCGCATCGCCTTCACGGCTCAGATCAACAAATTCGGCACCGGCCTGTTCTCGGTCGATTATCCGACCCCGACCGGAATCAAGCGGCTGATCTCCAGCAAGCTGGAGCCGGCCGATGCCAGGCGGATCTTTCCCTGCTGGGATGAGCCGTCGTTCAAGGCGAGCTTTGCGCTGACGGTGGTGATCCCGCGCAATCTGCTCGCGGTCGGCAACATGCCTGTGACCAGCGAGCAGCCGGTCGCCGACGACCTCAAGAAGGTTGCATTCGCGCCGACGCCGAAGATGTCGAGCTATCTGTTCGTGCTCACCGTCGGCGAGCTCGAACGGATCACGGCGGATGCCGGCGGCGTCACCATCGGCGTGGTGACGACGGAAGGCAAGAGCGGGCAGGGCCGGTTTGCGCTCGATAGCGCGGTGAAGCTGCTCGCCTATTACAACGATTATTTCGGCGTAAAATATCCGCTGCCGAAGCTCGACCTGATCGCGGTTCCCGGCGGCTTCGGCGGCGCGATGGAGAATTGGGGCGGCATCACTTTCTTCGAGAGCCGGCTGCTGTTCGACCCAGCGTCCAATGCCGAGACCGCGCGCCGCGGCATCTTCGCTATCATCGCGCACGAGATGGCGCATATGTGGTTCGGCGATCTCGTCACCATGGCGTGGTGGGACAATCTCTGGCTCAACGAAGGCTTTGCCAGCTGGATGGCGACCAAGGCCTCGGAGCAGTTCTATCCGCAATGGCAGAGCTGGCTGAACGGCTACGGCGCCAAGCAGTTCGCCATGGCGCTCGATGCGCGCCGTACCTCGCATCCGGTACAGCAGCCGATCGCCGATCACAGCGAGGCGGTGACGGCGTTCGATGCCATCACCTACAACAAGGGCCAGGCGCTGATCCGGATGCTCGAGACCTATCTTGGCGAGCAGCCGTTCCGCGACGGCATCCGCAAATACATGGCCGCGCATGCCTATAGCAATTCGACCACGGCCGATCTCTGGCGGGCGCTTGAAAGCTCCGGCGGCAAGACGATCACCGGGGTCGCCGCCTCCTTTACCGAGCAGGATGGCGTGCCGCTGGTGGTCGCCGAGACGGCCTGTGATGGCGCCGCGCAGCGGCTGACGTTGCGGCAGGATCGCTTCGTGATCGCGCCGGCCAACGATCCGCCGCTGCCGGCCCACGATTGGCAGATCCCGGTTGCCGTGGGACCGGCGCACGGCAAGCCCTTTGACGAGCTTCTGCTGCACGGCAGTGCCGATATCGCGGCCGGCGCCTGCGGCGATGCGATCAAGGTCAATCTCGGCGACGTCGGCTATTTCAGGGTCGAATACGGCCCGAAGAACCGCGCGGCACTGCTGAACGCATTCCCGCAAATGCAGGTCGCTGACCGGCTCAACGTCGTGACCGACAGCTGGGCGCTGGTGCAAGCAGGCCGCGCCGAGCCGCCATCCTATCTCGCGCTGCTCGACGCGCTCGATGCCGGCGACCATCGCGCGGTGTGGGACCAGGTGGTCTCGATATTCACCTCGCTCAACCGCCTGTCGCGCGGTCGCGCGGAACGGCCGGTGATCCAGGCCTATGCTCAGGCCAAGCTGCGTCCGGTGTTTGATCGGATCGGATGGGATGGCGGGGGCTCGGGTGACGATGACACCGCGCTGCTGCGCGCAAGCCTGATCTCGGCGCTGGGCGACCTCGGTGACGCGGCCGTTGTGGCCGAGGCGAAGCGGCGCTTTGCGGCGTTCCTCGATGATCCCGGCTCGCTTCCGACCACACTGCGCGATGCGGTCACCCATGTCGTCGGCATCACGGCCGATCGGAAAACCTATGACCAGCTGCTGGCGCTCGCGCGCAGGAGCACGGCCACCAACGAGCGGCTGCGCTATTATCTCGCCGCGGCCAGCGCCCGCGATGCCGAACTGGCGCGCGCGACGCTGGCGCTGACGCTGACCAGCGAATTGCCCGACACGATCGTGACCGGGATGATCAACGCGGTTGCAGGCGCTGGCGAGCAGCCGCAGCTTGCCTGGGACTTCGTCCAGGCCAATTTCGACACGCTGCTGGCGAAGCAGGGGCCGAACTTCCGCGACCAGTTCGTTCCGAACTTCATGACCAATTTTACCGATCAGGCCCATGCGGCAGAGCTGGCTGCATTTGCCCCGTCGCAATCGACCAGCGGCGGACGGGTGATGGTGGCGCGAGCCTTGCAAGCGATCGCAATCTCGGCCGATCTCACGGCGCGCGTGCTCCCCGCGGCGGACGCCTGGATCAGGGCGCACAAGCCGTGAGGTCGCGAGGGAGTTTCCGGCGGCGCGCGATGCGGCTATGCTCCGTGCGCGGCATGCAATCAACGATGCGAGGCTGATATGGTCAAAGGTTCCGATTTGCTGGTCGCTGCCCTCGAGAATGAGGGCGTGGAGCGGGTGTTCGGTGTCCCCGGCGAGGAGAATCTCGACGTCGTCGAGAGCCTGCGCAAATCCTCGATCAAGCTGATCGTGACGCGCCACGAGCAGGCCGCGGCCTTCATGGCGGCGACCTATGGCCGGCTGACCGGAAAGCCCGGCGTCTGCATCACGACGCTCGGCCCCGGCGCGCTCAACCTGACGACCGGCGCGGCCTACGCGCTGCTCGGCGCGATGCCGATGGTGATGCTGACAGGGCAGAAGGGCATCCTGAGCAGCCGGCAGGCCAAGTTCCAGATCGTCGACATCGTCAACACCTTCCGCCCGCTGAGCAAGCTGTCATTGCAGATCGTCAGCGGCGCCACCATTCCGACGCTGGTCCGCGACGCCTTCCGGATCGCGACCCAGGAGCGGCCGGGGCCGGTGCTGCTCGAACTGCCGGAGGACATCGCGCGCGAGGAGATAGCGCCGGTCGAGATCGTGCCGCCGCATCCGATCGAGATTCCGATCGCGCACGCGGCCGCCCTCGACCGCGCGGCCGACATGATTTTGAAGGCGCAGCGTCCGCTGATCATGCTCGGCGCGGCGGCATCGCGCCCCCGCTCGACCGCCGGGATCGGCGACTTCGTGCGGCGGACCAAGATTCCGTTCTTCACCACCCAGATGGGCAAGGGCACGGTATCCGGCGGCACCAACCAGTACATGGGAACTGCCGCGCTGAGCGAGCGCGACTATGTGCATGAGGCGATCGACCGCGCCGACCTGATCATCGCGATCGGTCACGACACGATCGAGAAGCCGCCCTTCATCATGGGCCCGAAGGGGCCGCAGGTGATCCATGTCAGCTACACGGCGGCGAATGTCGAGCAGGTCTACTTCCCGCAATGCGAGGTGATCGGCGATGTCGGGCCGAGCCTCGAACTGCTGGCTGATCGGGTCGCGGGAAAGCTGCCGTCTGCCAGCGCGCTGCTCAGCCTGCGCGAAGGAATTCTGGCGAGGATCACCGATCGCGCCACCGAGGGCCGCTGGCCGCCGACGCCGCAGCGCATCGTGCACGATGTGCGCCAGGTCATTCCCGAAGACGGCATCGTCGCGCTCGATAACGGCATGTACAAGATCTGGTTCGCGCGCAATTACCGCACGCTGCTTGCGAACTCGCTGCTGCTCGACAACGCGCTCGCCACCATGGGCGCCGGCCTGCCGTCGGCGATGATGGCGGCGATGCTGTATCCGAAGAATCGCGTGCTCGCGGTCTGCGGCGACGGCGGCTTCATGATGAATTCGCAGGAAATGGAGACCGCGGTCCGCCTCAAGCTCAACCTGGTGATCCTGATCTTGGAGGATTCTGCCTACGGCATGATCCGCTGGAAGCAGGCGGTCGACAACTTCCCGGATTTCGGCCTCACCTTCGGCAATCCGGATTTCGTCAAATATGCCGAAAGCTATGGCGCCAAGGGTTCGCGGATCGAGAGCACGGAGGCGATCGTCCCGACGCTGGAGCGGGCCTTCTCCGGCGGCGGCGTGCATCTCGTGGTGGTGCCGATCGACTATACCGAAAACAAGCGGGTGCTGGTCGACGAGCTGCGCGAGAAGGTGCAACAGATCGACGTGTCGTAGAGCATTGCTACGTCTCGCAGGGAACGAAAAGCCCTCGGCTTGATTGAACGTAAGCCGCCATGGTAGCACGCCAGGATGTTACGCAATGAGTATCACTCGTTGTGCTGATGGTCGGCGATACCAGATCTGAGAGGTCACGTGACTGCACCAAATCCTGCCGCCGGCAAACCCATCGATCCCTCAGCGCTCGCCAATGTGCCGCGGCTGGTCACGGCCTATTTCGCCGGCAAGCCCGACCCCAGCGATCCCACCCAGCGGGTTGCGTTCGGCACCTCGGGCCATCGCGGCTCCTCGCTGAAGAATTCCTTCAACGAGGACCATATCCTCGCCACCACGCAGGCGATCTGCGATTACCGGCGTGAGAAGGGCCTCACCGGGCCATTGCTCATCGGCATCGATACCCATGCGCTCGCCGAGCCGGCGCTGGCCAGCGCGGTGGAAGTATTCGCGGCTAACGGCGTCGAGATCATGATCGACGCGCAGGGCGGCTACACTCCGACGCCTGTCATCTCGCATGCGATCCTGAGCTACAACAAGGGCCGCAGCACGGGCCTTGCCGACGGCGTCGTCATCACGCCGTCACACAATCCGCCGGAGGACGGCGGCTACAAATACAATCCGCCGCATGGCGGCCCGGCCGACACCGACGTCACCGCCGTGGTCGAGAAGAACGCCAACCGCTATATCGAGGCCGGCCTCAAGGGCGTGGCGCGGATGCCGTACGATCGCGCGCGCAAGGCCGCGACCACGCATCTGCATGACTACATCACGCCCTACGTTGCCGATCTCGGCAACACGGTTGATCTTGCGCTGATCAAATCCGCCGGCGTCAAGATCGGCATCGATCCGCTCGGCGGCGCAGCGGTGCATTACTGGCAGCCGATCATCGCGCGCTACGGCATCAACGCGTCCGTCGTCAATAATGCCGTCGATCCGACCTTCCGCTTCATGACCGCGGATTGGGACGGCAAGATCCGGATGGACTGCTCGTCGCCCTATGCGATGGCGAGCCTGATCGGGATGCGCGATCGGTTCGACGTCGCCTTTGCCAACGACACCGATGCCGATCGCCACGGCATCGTCACCCGCTCGAACGGGTTGATGAACCCGAACCACTTCCTCGCCACCGCGATCGCCTATCTGTTCGCGCACCGGCCGCAATGGAGCAAGGATGCGGCGATCGGCAAGACCATCGTGTCGAGCTCGATCATCGATCGCGTGGCGAAGAAGCTTAACCGCAAGCTGGTGGAGACGCCGGTCGGCTTCAAATGGTTCGTCGACGGGCTCGGCAGCGGCGGCTTCGGCTTTGCCGGCGAGGAGAGCGCCGGCGCGTCGTTCCTCAAGCGCGACGGCTCGGCCTGGACCACGGACAAGGACGGCATCATCCTCGGCCTGCTCGCGGCGGAGATCATCGCCAAGACCGGCCGCGATCCCAGCGAATTGTTCAACGAGCTGACCGCCGAGCTCGGCGTGCCCTATTATGAGCGCATCGACGTCGCGGCGACGCCCAAGCAGAAGAACGCACTGAAGGCGCTCGGGCCTGAGCAGCTCAACATGACCGAGCTCGCCGGCGATCCCGTGCGCGCGGTCAGGACCAAGGCGCCGGGCAACGATCAGCCGTTCGGCGGTATCAAGGTCGAGAGCGAAGCGGGCTGGTTTGCCGCGCGTCCCTCCGGCACCGAGGATGTCTACAAGATCTACGCCGAGAGCTTCCGCGGGCCGGATCATCTGAAAAAGATCCAGGGCGACGCGCAGGCCGCGATCGCCAAGGTGTTCTGAAGGCGAGGGGCCGGGCGGAAGTCATGCGCGTATTGTTGACCGGCTCCTCCGGCTGGCTCGGCCGTTTCCTTGCGCCGCGGCTGCGACAGGCTGGTCATGACGTGGTCGGCCTCGACGTCGTCCCGGGCGAGGCAACCGATGTCACAGGCTCGGTAGCCGACCGATCGGTGGTGGATCGTGTGTTCGCCGATCACGGCATCGAGGCCGTGATCCATGGCGGCGCGCTGCACAAGCCCGACATCGCAAGGTTCGCGCCGCAGGCCTTTGTCGACGTCAACGTGTCAGGCACGCTCAATCTGCTGCAGGCGGCGGCCGCCGCCGGCCATGATCGCTTCGTCTTCACCTCGACGACGTCGCTGATGATCTCGCAGGCGATCCGCGACGAGGAAGGCCATGCTGCGGTGTGGCTCGACGAGACGACGGGGCCGCTGGAGCCGCGCAACATCTACGGCGTGACGAAGCTCGCCGCCGAAGGGCTGTGCCGGCTCTACAGCCGCGAGCATGGCCTGAATTGCGCAGTGCTGCGCACCAGCCGCTTCTTCCCCGAGGACGACGACACCATCCGTGACATCCACGGCGAGAACCTGAAAGCAACCGAGCTGCTGTATCGCCGCCTGACCGTCGAGGACGCCGCCGAGGCCCATGTCGTCGCGCTGGAGAAGATCCGTGGCTTCGAGGTCTTCGTGATCAGCGCGCCGACGCCGTTTGCGCGCAGCGACGTCGCGGACCTGAAGACGGATGCGGCCGGCGTGATCGCGCGCACTTTCCCCGATGCGCCGGCGCTGTTTGCACGGCGCGGCTGGCACCTGCCGCGCTCGATCGGCCGGATCTACGACGCCGGCAAGGCCGAACGGCTGCTCGGTTTCCGCGCGGTAACCGACTTTGCCGCGGTGCTCGGCGCCCTGCGCCGCGGCGAGCCGCTTCCCTTTGCGCACGATCCCGATTATGTCTCGCCGTCAACGAGGCTCGCAAATGGCTGATTTCCACGGCGTCTTTCCGTATCTGGTGTCCCCGGTCGATCCCGCCGGCCACGTCCGCACCGAGGTGCTGGGCCGGCTGTGCGACGATCTGATCAAGGCCGGCGTCCATGGCCTGACGCCGCTCGGCTCGACCGGCGAATTCGCCTATCTCAACAATGCGCAGCGCATGCAGGTGGTGGCGACCACGATCGAGGCCGCGCAGGGTCGCGTGCCCGTCGTGGCCGGCGTCGCCTCGACCTCGACGGCGGATGCGGTGGCGCAGGCCAAGGCCTACCAGAAGCGCGGCGCGGCCGGCATTCTCGCGATCCTGGAAGCGTATTTTCCGCTCAGCGATGCCCAGGTGGAATCCTATTTCCGTGCCATCGCCGACGCCGTTGACATTCCGGTTGTGATCTACACCAACCCGAATTTCCAGCGCTCCGATCTGACGCTCGACGTCATCGCCCGGCTCGCCGAGCATCCACGGATCGGCTACATCAAGGACGCCTCGACCAACACCGGCCGGCTGCTGTCGATCATGAACCGCTGCGGCGACAGCCTGAAGGTGTTCTCGGCGTCTGCCCATATTCCGGCCGCGGTGATGCTGATCGGCGGCCATGGCTGGATGGCGGGCCCGGCCTGCATCATCCCGCGCCAGAGCGTCGAACTCTACAATCTCTGCCGCCGCGCCCGCTGGGACGAGGCGATGGCCCTGCAGCGCAAGCTCTGGCGCATCAACGAGGCCTTTGCCCGCTTCAACCTCGCGGCCTGCATCAAGGCCGGGCTCGCGAGCCAAGGCTACGATGTCGGCGATCCCGTGCCCCCGCAGGCGCCGCTCACGGCCGAGCAGCGCAAGGCGGTCGAGGCCGCGTTGCGCGATCTTGCGTGAAACTGGCTTGCGCGTTGCATACGTTCTCACCATGTCGTCATTCCGGGGCGAGGCGAAGCCTCGAGCCCGGAATCCATAACCACCATCGGGAGTATGGATTCCGGGCTCGCGCCAAGGCGCGCCCCGGAATGACGGCCATGTGTTGTCTCGCGCCGAAAATCCGCTAAAACCCGCCGAAATTTCCGAACTCAAGGATCCTTCGATGAACATTCTTCCCGGCAATATGCGTTTTGGTGCGGGCCAGCCAGTCAAGCGTCTGGAAGACCAGCGGCTGGTCACCGGGAAGGGGCATTTCATCGACGACAAGCCGCAGGACGGGGCGCTCTGGCTGCACGTGCTGCGCTCACCGCATGCCCACGCCAGGATCAAGTCGATCGATGCCAAGGCGGCGCAGGAGATGCCGGGCGTCAAGGCGGTCTATACCGGCGCCGACCTCGTGAAGGACGATATCGGCACGCTGCCGACGCTCGCGATCTTCAAGCGGCCCGACGGCTCGCCGATGACCGTGCCGCCGCGGCGCCTGCTGGCGCATGAAGTGGTGCGCTACGCGGGCGAGGGTGTCGCGGCTGTGGTCGCGACCTCGCGCGTGCTGGCGCAGACCGCGGCCGAGGCGATCGAGATCGATTACGAGGTGCTGCCCTCGGTGGTCGATCCGGTCGAGGCGATCAAGCCGGGTGCGCCCGCGGTCTGGCCGGAGGCGCCCGACAACATCGTAGCCGCGATGAGCTATGGCGATGCCGCCAAGGTCGAGGAAGCCTTTGCCGGCGCCGCGCACAAGGTGTCGCTCGACCTGGTCAGCCAGCGCCTGGTGCCGTCGGCGATGGAGCCGCGCTCGACCATCGCCGAGATCGAGAAGAAGACCGGCCGGCTGATTGTCCACGTGCAGTCGCAGACCCCGGGCTCGACCCGCGATCTCCTCGCGGAATCGATCCTGAAGCGGCCGAAGGACAGCGTGCGCGTGCTGGTCGGCGACATCGGCGGCGGCTTCGGCCAGAAGACCAGCCTCTATCCGGAAGACGGCATCGTCGCCTATGCCGCAACCAAGCTGAACGAGAAGATCCGCTGGCGCGGCGACCGCACCGACGAGTTCGTCGGCGGCACCCATGGCCGCGACCTGACTTCGACCGGCGAGTTCGCGCTCGACGCCAAGGGCCGCGTGCTGGCCTATCGCGTGCGTTCGATCGGTGGCACCGGCGCCTACTCGTCGGGCACCGCCAATATCATCCCGCTGGTGCTCGGCCCATTCGTGCAGACCGGCGTCTACGATCTGCCGCTGGTGCATTTCGAGGTGAAGTCGGTGATGACCAACACGGCGCCGGTCGGTGCCTATCGCGGTGCCGGCAGGCCCGAGGCGGTGTTCATCGTCGAGCGGCTGTTCGATGCCGCCGCGCGCCAGATCGGCATGGATCCGCGCAGCATCCGCAAGGCCAATTACATCAAGCCGGCGCAGCTGCCCTACACCAACGCGGTCGGGCAGGTGTACGATTCCGGCGCCTTCGCGCACATGCTGGAGCGCGCCTCCGATCTGGCCGACTGGAACGGCTTTGCCGCGCGCAAGAAGGCGGCGAAGAAGAAGGGCCTGCTCTACGGCCGCGGCCTGACCAGCTATATCGAATGGACCGGCGGCCGCGCCCACACCGAGAACGTCTCGCTGCATGCGACCGCCGAAGGCCGCGTCATCCTGCATTCCGGCACCATGGCGATGGGACAGGGCCTCGCCACCACCTACACGCAGATGATCGCCGATACGCTCGGCATCGCCATGGACAAGATCGATGTGATCCAGGGCGACACCGATCTTGCCACCGGCTTCGGCAGCGTCGGCTCGCGCTCTCTGTTCGTCGGCGGCACCGCGGTTGCCGTCTCCAGCAACGACATGATCAACAAGGCGCGCGACAAGGCCTCCAATCTGCTGGAAGCCTCCGTCGAGGACATCGAGTATCGCGACGGCTTCCTCACCGTGGTCGGCACCGACAAGCGCATCAGTCTGTTCGAGATCGCGGCTAAGGAAAAAGGCGCAAAGCTCTCGGTCGAGAGCGAGGGCAATGTCGACGGGCCGAGCTGGCCGAACGGCACCCATATCTGCGAGGTCGAGATCGATCCCGAGACCGGCGTCACGCGGGTGGTGCGTTACACCACGGTCGACGACGTCGGCGTCGCCGTCAATCCGATGCTGGTGACCGGGCAGGTGCATGGTGGCGTTGTCCAGGGCATCGGCCAGGCGCTTTATGAGGGCGTGGCCTACAGCGAGGAAGGCCAGCTTCTGACCGCGAGCTATCAGGACTATTGCATTCCGCGCGCCTCGGACGTTCCGCCGATGTCAGTGACGCTCGATCCCTCCGCGCCCTGCAAGACCAATCCGCTGGGCGCCAAGGGCTGCGGCGAGTCGGGCGCGATCGGCGGTCCGCCCTGCATCACCAACGGCGTGATGGATGCGCTGAGCGAGGTCGGGATCACCCAGCTCAACACGCCGCTGACGCCGGTGAAGATCTGGCAGGCGATCCAGGACGCGAAGGTGGAAACTACTGCACCACCTACGTGATAACGTAATTCCGAGTCGAGTTCAGAGCGCGCTCAAGTTCGCTTTGTTGGCACTGATAAAGGCTTGCTGCCGTATCACTTGAAATGCTTTTGTTTTCATAAGCCTCTAGCACATACTGTGAAAATCGCCCTCGGCGCGAGACGGGAACACTCTGAGGGTCGAATAACGGAACCGCGAGAGATTCAGCAGCTTCCCATTCGTCAGTCGGTATTTGTGGGAACTCATGTTGACGCATGTCTATTCTATTGTGACTTGCGTTCATCAGGTGATTCACGATCGCTGTTCTGCTCACACCGAATGTCGAAATTATTCTCTTGAGTCCGGTGGCGCCACCGCCCGCATCTTCAAAAAGACTAAGTATTGCATCGCCGGGTGCTAGGAATTCTATTGCAAAAGCATTCGCACGCCTCTCAACAGCATCGAGCGGTGACGTTGACGTTACCGCATCTCTTATGATCGAGTCGTACTTGTCAACGACGAGACGATTTAGTCGTTGATCTGGATCCCATAAAAGATGGCCAAGTTCGTGAGCCATCGTCATTCTTCTTGCTAGCGGATTCGAATTGTCTCCCTTCAAATTGATAGCAATTCCTCGATATGAATCCGAAGAAACGGTAGCGCCTGCCAATTCGGAATGAATTTCAAGTTGAATTACCGGAATGCGCAAGGTGACTTCAATGAGTTCTTTCACCGAGGCGAGAGGCCTAGCCTGCGTGGCCTCTTCTTTCAACCGTCACATAGCTTTGTGCGTACAGAATATAACCAATTGCAATGACACAGAAAATTCGTCATTTGTCTATTAGTGGCGGGGTCGGTCGAGACGGTCGTGGCTGTCTTACAGGTGTGAAAGCACTCGCTCTTGTCTCCTAACTGCTGTCTCGGCACGAGTTAGAGAATTGAGCTCATCCCGAGGTTGGAAAAGGAAACTTCGAATCCGACATACGTGGCCCTTGAACAGGCCGTTACAACCCCAACACCATCTTCGCGATGATATCGCGCTGGATCTCCGACGAGCCGCCGAAGATCGTGTACGCGCGACTGTTGAGATATTCCGGCACCACCGGCAGCAAATCCTCCGGGATGACCGGTTCATGGTTGAGCCGGTAAAGCGGTCGCGCCGGCTCGACGGCAAGCCCGTCCTGGCCGACGACGTCGACGCCGAGCCGCGTCACCGCCTGGCGGATCTCGCTGACGCGCAGCTTGATCAGCGACGACACCGCGCCGGGATTCTGTCCGGTCTGCAGCGCCGACAGCACCCGCAGTTCGGTCATCTCGAGTGCGTCGATGTCGACCTCGAGCTCCGACATCCGTATCGCGATGTCGGGGTCCTCGATGGCGCGGCCGGTGATCTCGGAACCTGCGAGATCGGAGATCGACTTCAGAGCCTCGCGCAGCTTGGCCGATGCGATGCCGGAGCCGCGCTCGAATTCGAGCAGGTATTTGCCGTGGGTCCAGCCCTTGCCTTCCTCGCCGACGCGGTTGGCCACGGGGACGCGAACGTCGTCGAAGAACACCTGGTTGACCTCGTGGTCGCCGCCGATCGTCAGAATTGGCCGCGTCGTGATGCCGGGCGTCTTCATGTCGATGAGAATGAAACTGATGCCGTCCTGCTGCCGCTCGCCGTCGCTGGTCCGCACCAGCGCGAACATGCGGTTGGCGTGGTGCGCATGCGTGGTCCAGATCTTGGTGCCGTTGACGACGTAGTCGTCGCCGTCGCGCACCGCGCGGGTCTTCAGCGAGGAGAGGTCAGAGCCCGAGCCCGGCTCGGAGTAGCCCTGGCACCAATAGTCTTCGCCGGAGAGAATCCGCGGCAGATAGAAATTCTTTTGCTCGGGTGAGCCGAAGCCGATGATGACGGGACCGACCATCTTCACGCCCATCACGTTGACATTCGGCACGCCGGCGCGGGCGCATTCCGCCTCGAAGATCCAGCGTTGCGCCGGCGTCCAGTCCGGCCCGCCATGGTCCACCGGCCAGCCCGGTGCGCCCCAGCCTTTCCGGTGCAACGCACGTTGCCAGGCCATGCCGATATCGGGGTCGGAGAACACCGACGGCGTCAGCGCGGTGGCGCGCTTCATTTCCGGCGTCAGGCTCTCGGCGATGTAGTCGCGGACTTCCTTTTCGAAGGCGCGTTCCTCGGCACTGAAGGTGAGATCCATGTGCGCTCTCCGTTAGGCGTGGACGCGGCCGCTCAGCGCGGCGTGGCGGCGATAATGATGGGCGCTGCCGCCGAACAGCGTGTCGAAGGCAAGCAGCCGCTTGAAATAGGCGCCGATGTCGAGCTCCTCGGTGACGCCCATCGCGCCGTGCAGCTGCACCGCTTGCTCGGCGACGAAGCGCGCGCATCTGCCGATCTTGGCCTTGGCGCCGGACGCCGCACGGCCGCGAGCGACAGGCTCGGCATTCGCCATCAGCGCGGCGCGCAGCGCCATCGAGCGCGCTTCGTCGACCTGCATCGCCACGTCCGCGAGACGGTGGCGGATCACCTGGTTGGCCGACAGCGGCCGGCCGAACTGCTTGCGGATTTTGGTGTATTCGAGCGTGGTGTCGAGCAGCGTCTGCATGATGCCGACCGCTTCGGCGCCGAGCGCGGCCATCGCGCGGTCGACCACGGTTTCGATCGCGGGCAGCGCATCCTGGCCGTCGCCGAGCAATGCGTCGGCGGGCAATTGCACATCCCTGAGATCGAGATTGCAGCCGCGCCCGCCGCCGAGCCGCGCGTAGTCGCGCAGAGTGAGGCCGGGCGCACCAGCCGGCACCAGGAACAGGCCGAGCTTGCCGGATGCGCCATTGGCGCTGGCGATGCGGGCGGAGACGATGACCTGGCCGGCGGCCGCGCCGTCGAGCACGGTGATCTTGCTGCCGTTCAGCCGCCAGCCGTCGGCGGTCTTGGTTGCGGTGGTGTCGACATGAGCGAGGTCGAAGCGCGCCGCGCGCTCCGAATGCGCGAAGGCGAGCGTGAGCACGCCCTCGGCGACCTTGGGGAGGATTGCCTGCTTTTGCGCCTCGGTGCCGCATTCGGCAACCAGCGCGGCGCCGATCACGACCGTCGAGAAGAACGGCTCCGATACGAGGCCACGGCCGAATGCTTCCATCAACAGTCCGATCTCGATCGCGCCGCCGCCGAGCCCGCCATGGGCTTCGCTGATCGGCAGCGCCAGCCAGCCGAGCTCGGCGAATTGTTTCCAGATCGCCGGCGAATAGCCCAGCGGATCGTTCGCCGTCTTCTTGCGATGATCGGATGTGAAGGTCTCCGCCACGAAGCGGTCGGCACTTTCGCGCAGCAGGCGCTGCTCGTCGCTGAGAGTGAGGTCCATCTGGTCTACTTCACGTTGGCGTTTTTCTTGACGGAGGGATGCAGACCCGCGGGGTCCACGATCATTCCGAATTCCTGCAGGTTGTGAGCGTGGCAGAGCTGATGCAGCGCGAACGCCTGATCGATCGCGGCGGGTTGGCCCATGATGTCGATCGTGCGGTTCACCGCCTCCTTGGACAGCTTCAGCGCGAAGGCGGGCTTTGCCGCGATCCGCCGGGCCAGCGCCAGCGTGAAGGACGAGAGATCACCGCGCGGCACAACGTGATTGACCATGCCGAGGCGATGCGCCTCGTCGGCGCTCCAGACATCGGCGGTGAACAGCATCTCCTTGGCCTTGCGCGCGCCGAGCTCCCAGGGATGCACGAACCATTCGACACCGCAGACACCCATCGTCACCACGGGGTCGCAGAACTCGGCATCACTGCTCGCGACGATCAGGTCGCAGGCCCAGGCCAGCATCAGCCCGCCGGCGATGCACTTGCCGTGCACCTCGGCGATCGTGGGCTTGGCGAGATTGCGCCAGCGCCGCGTGATCTGCAGGTAGATCTCCTGCTCGCGCGCGAAGCGGCCATGGGCATTGGGCTCGGCGAAGCCGCCCCAATTTCCGACGGGCGGGAAATCGACGCCCGCCTGGTTCTTGGCGCCCGGCCGCAGATCGTGACCGGCCGAGAAATGCGGTCCGTTGCCGGCGAGGATGATGACCTTGACCGCATCGTCCTGCACCGCCTGGTCGAAGGCAGCGTTGAGGTCGTAGGTCATCTGCAGGTTCTGGGCGTTGCGAGCCTCGGGGCGGTTCATCACGATCCGCGCAATCGCGGGCTCGGGCCGCTCGACAACAATCGTCTCGAATTGTTCAGACGCCAATGGATCCTCCCAGCATCGATTTTTTCGCCATGATGAACGGCGCAGGGAGGGATAGGCAAGGGCCATCATCCGCAAAATCCGCCGCGAATCCCGCCACGCGGGATTGTCGGGCGAAAATCTGTTACGTTGATCGAGAATCGACCGGGAGGACCATCTTCATGCGCAAGCTTTGGACCGTGCTGGCAGCGCTGGCGACCTTGAGCCTGACCAACTGCGGCTACAATGCGATCCAGACCAATGACGAGCAGGTCAAGTCGAGCTGGTCGGAGGTGGTGAACCAGTACCAGCGCCGCGCCGATCTGGTGCCGAACCTGGTCAACTCGGTGAAGGGCTTTGCGCAGCAGGAAAAGGACGTACTGCTCGGCGTGACCAACGCACGCGCCAAGGTCGGCAGCATCCAGGCAACGCCCGAGGTGTTGAACGATCCGGCGGCATTCCAGAAGTTCACGCAGGCGCAGGGCGAGCTGACCAGTGCGCTGTCGCGGCTGCTGGTCGTCACCGAAAATTATCCGCAGCTGAAATCGGATGCGCTGTTCCGTGACCTGATGGCACAGCTCGAAGGCACCGAGAACCGCATCACGGTGGCGCGCAACCGTTACATCAAGTCGGTGCAGGACTATAACGTCGGCATCCGCACCTTCCCGAACAATCTGACCGCGATGGTGTTCGGCTACAAGGAGAAGCCCAACTTCACGGTCGACAATGAGAAGGAGATTTCGACCGCGCCGAAGGTCGATTTCAACCCGACCCCGGCGCCGTCGAAATAGGCGCCGGCGGGCGCCGATCGCGATGACAGCCACACGCGTCATCCTGCTCGCCTTCCTGCTGGGCTTCCTCTGCCCGGCATGGGCCGAGCTTGCGGTGCCTCAGCTCACCGGCCGCGTCGTCGATCAGACCGGGACGCTCTCGACGAGCGACGTCGCATCGCTGACCGACAGGCTGAAGGATCTGCAGACCCGCAAGGGCAGCCAGATCGCGGTCCTGATCGTACCGACTACCGGCGAGGAGACCATCGAGCAGTTCTCGATCCGCGTCGCCGAGGCCTGGAAGATCGGACGCAAGAAGGTCGACGATGGTGCGCTGCTCGTCGTCGCCAAGAACGATCGGCATCTGCGCATCGAGGTCGGCTACGGCCTCGAAGGCGTGCTGAGCGACGTCGTCACGCACCGTATCATCGACGAGGACATCACGCCGAAGTTCAAGGCCGGTGATTTCGCCGGCGGCATCTCGGCCGGCGTCGACCGGATGATCCGCCTGGTCAATGGCGAGCAATTGCCGGCGCCGGAGCCCGAGCATTGGCAGGCGCCCAATCTCGTCGACTTGGCCAATCCGGTCGTGATCTTCGGCGTCATCATCGTGGCCGGCTTCCTGCGCGGCCTGCTGGGACGGCTGTTGGGCTCGGCCGCGACCGGCGGCATCGTCGGCGTCTTCACCTGGATGCTGGCCGGTTCGCTCGCCACCGCGCTGGTGGTCGGGCTGTTCGCTGGTGTTGCGGCGCTGATCTTCGGCGGATTGAATTTCGGCGGTCCGGCGGCCGGCTCGGGGCCGTACCGGCGCGGCGGCGGCTATTCCGGGGGCTGGTCCGGTGGCGGCGGGGGCTGGAGCAGTGGTTCGAGCTCGAGCGACAGCGGCGGCTTCAGTGGCGGAGGCGGCAGCTTCGGCGGCGGCGGCGCCTCGGGGAGCTGGTAGGATATGAGTATCAAGCGCATAGGCAAGCATCTGCTCGAACACCGCTGGCGCGTGCGGCGCGAGTTTCCGCCGCGCGTGCTCGATGCCATCGAGCAGGCGATCAAGGCCGGCGAGGCGACCCATTCCGGCCAGATCCGCTTCGTCGTCGAAGGAGCGCTCGACGGTGTGCCGCTGTTCCGCGACCAGCCGGCGCGCGAACGGGCGCTCGACGTGTTCTCGCACTTGCGGATCTGGGACACCCTTCACAACAATGGCGTTCTGATCTATCTCCTGCTTGCCGACCGCGATGTCGAGATCGTCGCCGACCGCGGCATCGACGCCAAGGTCGGCCGCGCCGGCTGGGAGGCGATCTGCCGCGCGATGGAGACGGATTTTCGGGCCGGCCGGTTCGAGCAGGGCGTGATCAAGGGCATCGCCGCGGTGTCGCTGGAGCTGGCCAAGTATTTTCCGCATGCGGAGGGCGGCCCGAATGAGCTACCGGACAAGCCGGTGGTGATTTGAGGGGGCTGCTCTTCACCCTCCCCCGGAGGGGTCGAGACGAGCGAAGCTCGCTCTTGGGTCGCTGTGCATGCAGCGAAGCGGAATGCGCAGCGGGGTGATCTCTCCATTCGGGCAATGCCCGTAACGAGAGACCTTCACTTATCCCGTCTCACATTTCCGCGATCGCTTCATGCGAGCCGACCGCGCTTGTACGATTTCCGAATAATAGAATTGTGCCGCTGATTTGCCCGACATGTCAAGTTGCCGTGTCGAATGCCGGCACGCCGGCTACTTTGCATGGGGTTGTTTTCGATATTTTGGCAGTGCGCCCCCCTGCGGAGGCAGGCTATATGCGATAGCCCTGCCTCTCAGGGGAGGGTGCTTGAGCCTTACGCCTTCACCGACGGCCGCGCAGCGACGCGGTTGAACCAGGCAACGATGTTGGCGTTCGACTGGTCCAGCGGCTGGCCGACCTGGTTGCCGAAATCGATCCAGCAATACAGCAGCATGTCGGCGAGGGTGAAGCGCTGGCCGCAGATGTAGTCGCGGCCGTCAGCCATCTGGTCGTTGAGCCACTTGATGCGGTTGGCGGCGATCATCTTCAGCCCGGGGGAGGCCTCGGGTGCGACCGGAATGCGCTTCTCGAAGAATTTGAGCGCCTCGCCGAAGCGGTAGCCGTTGGCGAGCGGCTCGGCAATGTTGAGATCGACTCGGCGCGTCCACATCCGGCATTCCGCGCGCTCTTCCGGCGTGGCGCCGATCATCGCGGGAGAGGGGTGCTTCTCCTCGAGATACTCGCAGATCGCCGTGATTTCGGAGAGGTAGTTACCGCAGTCGAGCTCCAGCGCCGGCATCTGGCCGTGCGGGTTGCGCTTCAGATGCGCGTCCTCGCGGTTCTCGCCCTTGCGCAGGTCGACGGTCTCTTTCGGGATCCCGATGCCCTTCTCCGCCATGAACATGCGCACGATGCGCGGATTGGGTCCGATCGAGTCGTAAAGCTTCATGTCCTCGCTCCCTGTTCTTCAGCGTTATTCTTGCCGTTGTTGAACAGGCCGCGCGCGGATTTGTCAAATGCAGCGCCGCATGTACGGTCGTCGCGACGACCGTATGGCCACCATGCTGTTTGCCGACGGAGTTTATTGCGCCGGTTGAGTGGCGACTGCCGGCACGGCCGGCCGCCCGCGATAGACCGAAAGACCGACGAGACCCACGGCCGCGGCGAAGAGGATGTAGTAGACCGGAGCAGCCTTGTCGCCCGTTATTTGCACCAGCCAGGTGTTGATGAACGGCGCCAGCCCGCCGAACAGCATCACGGCGAGATTGTACATCAGCGATGCTCCGGTGGAGCGCACGCCGACGGGGAATATCTCGGTCATGAAGGCCGGCATCGGCCCGGCCAGGGCTCCGAGCAGGACCGCGACGATCTGCAATTGCCAGAGGTTCGCCGTGGTCGGCGCGGCGACGAGCCGTTGCAGGATCACATAGAACAGCAAGCTGTAGATGATCAGCGCCGGAACCAGGACCGCGCGGCGGCCGATCCGGTCGGAGAGGGCGCCGCAGGCCACGGCCACCACCGCATTGACGAGGCTGACGACGAGCAGGCCGAGCTGCGCGTTCAGGATCGGCAGCTTCAGCTCGGCGACCGCATAGGTCGGCAGAAAGATCGCATTGACATAGTTGATCGCCGTACCGGCTGCGATCAGGCAGAACGAGGCAATCAACTCGCGCGGATATTCGGAGAACAATTGGCCGAGCGTGGTCTGCCTGCTCGGCTGCGCCGTCGCCGCCTTCTCGGCGAGATACGCCTTGAATTCGGGCGACTCGTCGCACCTTTGGCGCAGGTACCATCCGGTCGGTCCGATCAGAATGCCGAGGATGAACGGCACGCGCCAACCCCAGCTCGCGAAGGCGTCCGCCGACAGGCCGAGATTGAGACCGATCGCCATCGCGGCACCGAGGCCGAACGCCAACGATTGCGACACCATCTGGAACGAGCCGTACAAGCCGCGCCGGCCGGGCGGCGCGAACTCGATCAGCATCGCGCTGGCGCTGCCGAACTCGCCGCCGGCGGAAAAGCCCTGGATCAGCCGCGCCAGCAGCAACAACAGCGGCGCCGCGATTCCAATCGCGCCATAGGTCGGCAGGACGCCGAGCAGGCCGGTGCCGGCGGCCATCAGCGATATCATGACGACCAGCGCCTTCTTGCGACCGTGCTTGTCGGAATAGAGCCCGAACACCAGGCCACCCAGCGGCCGGGCTGCAAAGGCAATCCCGAATGTCGCGAAGGTCAGCAGCAGCGAGGAATGCGGGTTGTCCGCGGGAAAGAACAGCTTGCTCAGGATGCCGGCGAACAGGCCAAACACGGTGAAGTCGAACCATTCCAGCGCATTGCCGATCGTGGAGGAGATCACCACCCGGCGGCGCATCTGCGCCATCGTGTCAACCTGCATTCGCTTCGTCTCCCCGTTGTCGGCAACGGCCTGCATCGCCGCGTCCGTGATTCTTATCGTTGCGCGCCGATCCTAGTGCAAAGCCTTGGCAAGCCACAACGGGCGGCTTCGGCTGGGCCGAGCCTCAATCGTCGAGCTTGTTGAGGTCACGCACCGACTGCATGATCGGCTCGAAATTCGAGCGCGCGTCGAGTGCATCGAACAGCTGCGCGGTGTCCTCGAGCAGGGCGTGCGAGCGTTGCAGCGCGATCCGCACGTCGTCGTGCGGCGTGTCGGACAGCCGGCCATGACCCGACAGCAGGATCTTCGAATCGAGCCCCTTCAGCCGTTCCAGCGACTGAATGTAGTCGGCAATCGAGCCGGAGCCGAACACACCGCCCATCACGCCGCCAGGCATCAGCGTGTCGGCGGCGAACAGCAGGCCCTTGTCCTGGTCGAACAGCGTGATGCAGGCCGAGGTATGGCCCGGCGTGTACATGACGTTGAGGCGGAAATTGCCGAGGTCGATCAGATTGCCTTCCTCGAGCCAGATGTCGATGTCGATCGGCACGTTGGGCTCGTTGAACATCTTGCGCAGCATCGAGAAGTCGTCGCGCAGCATGATCTTGTTGGCGGCAAGCCGGTGCGCGGCGATATAGGCTGAGCCGTGGAAATGATAGGCCGCGCCGATGTGATCGAGATGCTCGTGGCTCAGCACCACCATGTCGATCGCATCGGGCGTTATGCCGAGATGGTTGAGGCAGGCGACCAGCGATGGATAATTGCTCGACAGCCCGACGTCGATCATGATGGTGCGTTTGCTGCCGCGCACGAGATAGGCGTTCGCGGCGCGGTTCTTGAAGCGGATCTGGTAGACGTCGTCGGCAGCCTGGATCAGCGTCGCGACATCGGCGTCGAACAGCGTCTTGAACGGGCTTGGCTTGCGTTCGCTCATGGTGCGGCTGCCGCTCGGTAAGTGACGGCGTTGGACGCGCGCAGGCGTTTCGAGAGTGCATCCATCACCATCAGGGCGAAGGCCGGCTGCTGGCTGACGAGATAGACGAAGCGGGCGTGGTTGATCCGCATCACCCGCGTCGCAGGTGCCGAGGCAATGGCGGTTGCCGAGCGCGCCGAGCCGTCGATCACGGCCATCTCGCCGAAGAACTCGCCCTTGCCGAGGCTGACGATGACCGTCTTGCTGCCGCCATCGATCTTGACGATGTCGACCTTGCCGTCGAGCACGACAAATAACTCGCGGCCGGTCGAGCCTTCCTCAAAAATGACGTCATCGACACCAAATTCATTGATGCATTTCTCGATCGTCATGGTGCTCCCCTGCCTTCTGGCTGGAAGATGATGGCATGTTAATCGGGAAAGCGGCGCGCGCAAACGGAGCTGACGCAGATTGCCGCAGGGCAACATCGCCCAAATCCGGCCCGGAAAACTCCCTAAAATTTAGGTAATGGCGGAGCGGGGTAACCATTTCGCAAGCAATAAAAGTTACCGAATTGTCAACCCAGTCTGGAGACTTTGAACGTGAGTGAGCAGCAGAGCGAGCCGGTCAACGGTCAAACCGGTGCCGGAATGGCGGCGAAGAGCGAGCCCGTGATGGCCGTGGCCGGTGTCGAGGCTCCGCGGCTCGCGCCCGAGCAGGAAGAGACCTCGCCGAAGGCGGATGCGCCCGGGATCGACGCGTCGAAGGCCGAAGCCCCCAAGGTTGAGCCGTCCCGGCTTGATCCCATGATCGAGGCCAGGATCGATGCCAAGCTCGACGCCAAGATCGATCCGACCAACATGGACGTGCCCAAGGTCGAGACCGGCAAGCGAGAAGAGCCGCATTTCCCGGGCAAGTTGATGATCATGGCGCCCGGTGACCGGACCTGGGACCATGAGGCGAGCGCGTCCAGGCCGGGCGCCGAACAGGCCGGCAAGACCGCAGGCAAGCCGGCCGGCACCCGCCGGTTCGGAGCGATGGCCGCGGTGATTGCGTTGGCGACCGTCGCTGGCGCCATTGGTGGCGCGCTGGCGACCGCCGGGCTCGG
>NZ_JACMYO010000103.1 GCF_020889685.1 Bradyrhizobium oropedii | reverse complement strand
TGCAGCCTCGCGGCCACCCTGCGTGCGGCGGTCTTCCCGCGGCACGGTAATGCGGATCAGCCGCTCGATATCGCGCAGATAGCCCATCTCCTCGGCGCCGGCGACCAGCGAGATCGCGATGCCGTCGGCGCCGGCGCGCGCGGTGCGGCCGATGCGGTGGACATAGGTTTCCGGGATGTTGGGCAGGTCGAAGTTCACGACGTGGCTGACGCCGTCGACGTCGATGCCGCGGGCGGCGATATCGGTCGCCACCAGCGTGCGGATCTCGCCGGAACGGAACGCCGCCAGCGTGCGCTCGCGGTGGTTCTGCGACTTGTTGCCGTGGATCGCATTGGCCTCGATACCGGCCTTGGCGAGGCTCTTCACCACCTTGTCGGCACCGTGCTTGGTGCGGGTGAAGACCAGGGCGCGATTGACCGGCTCCTGCTTCAGAAGCTGGGCGAGAACCGTCGGTTTGGCTGCGAAATCGACCTGGATCGCGCGCTGGGCGATGCGATCCACGGTCGAGGCCACCGGCGTCACCGCCACGCGGGCGGGGTCGCGCAGCATCGCCTCGGCGAGCTCGGCGATGTCCTTGGGCATGGTGGCCGAGAAGAACAGCGTCTGGCGCCGGATCGGCAGCTTGGCGACGATCTTCCTGATGTCGTTGATGAAGCCCATGTCGAGCATGCGGTCGGCTTCATCGAGCACCAGGAACTCGACCTGGTTGAGTTTCAGTCCGTTGCTCTGCACGAGATCGAGCAGGCGGCCGGGGGTGGCGACCAGCACTTCGACGCCCTGCATCAGGGAACGGACCTGGCGGCCCATCGGCACGCCGCCGATGGCGAGCGTCGAGGACAGCCGGATGTGGCGGCCATAGGTGTTGAAGCTGTCGAGGATCTGCCCGGACAGTTCGCGGGTGGGCGAGAGCACCAGCACGCGGCAGCTCTTGGGCTGCGGACGGACGCGGTTCTCCAGCAGCCGGTGCAGGATCGGCAGCGCGAAGGACGCGGTCTTGCCGGTTCCGGTCTGGGCGATGCCGACGACGTCGCGGCCGGCAAGTGCGAGCGGGATGGTCTGGGCTTGGATGGGGGTCGGCGTGAGATAGTTTTCTTCTCGAAGCGCGCGGGCGATGGGATCGGCGAGGCCGAAATCCTGAAAGGAGGTCAAAAGATGGTTCTTTCCATAAAAGCCGTCATCGTCCGGCCGGTATCGGCCGGAATCGCATGAAGGCATTCGGGGACACCCGCGTGTCTGGGGCGTCAAGCTGGGTTAGCTGAAAGGCGAGCCAGAAGCCGCTTGGGGCAGCTTGAACACGCAGCTCGCGAAGGCACCGCGATGTCGCGGGCATGGCGAGGATATGGACCAGGAACTTGGCGGTTTCAAGATGATATCGCTGGCTTTGGTGCGCGGAGTTCGCTGAACCATCGCGCAAACTGTCACAAATCGGTGCCGGAAATTTAGCCAAGCTGGCGATTTTGCCTAGAAAATAACCCGATTGCTCTTTCGGCAGTCAAGTTTCCGGCTCAACGATTGGGCAGTCGCTTTCCGTATTTGCCCGGAACTCGTGAAATTATCCAACCGGTTCATCGGCTTACGGTGCCCACGCACCGTGGCACAGTTCTTGCGATTCCCTTAACCGCAGGCGGCCATGCGGCCGTTTCGCAAGCGTTCACGCCTGCGTCAGGGAGACGACATTTCATGCTTACTCAGCTTACTCACGGAATAGCGACGATGACCCGCCGCCGCGCGCTCGCGGCGACGGCCGGCCTGGTTTTGGGTCTGGCTGCGTCCTCGCCCTTCGCGCCCGCGCAAGCGGCCGACGACACCATCAAGGTTGGTATCCTTCACTCGCTGTCGGGCACCATGGCCATCAGCGAAACCACGCTGAAGGACACGATCCTTTTCCTGATCGACGAGCAGAACAAGAAGGGCGGCGTGCTTGGCAAGAAGCTCGAGGCCGTCGTGGTCGATCCCGCCTCGAACTGGCCGCTGTTCGCGGAGAAGGCCCGCGAGCTGATCACCAAGGACAAGGTTGCGGTGGTGTTCGGCTGCTGGACCTCGGTGTCGCGCAAGTCCGTGCTGCCGGTGTTCAAGGAGCTGAACAACATCCTGTTCTATCCGGTGCAGTATGAGGGCGAGGAGTCCGAGCGCAACGTGTTCTACACGGGCGCGGCACCGAACCAGCAGGCGATCCCCGCCGTCGACTATCTGATGAAGGACGAGAAGGTGAAGCGCTGGGTGCTGGCCGGCACCGACTACGTCTATCCGCGCACCACCAACAAGATCCTGGAGGCGTATCTGAAGTCGAAGGGCGTCGCCCAGGAAGACATCATGATCAACTACACACCGTTCGGTCATTCCGACTGGCAGACGATCGTGGCCGATATCAAGAAGTTCGGCTCGGCCGGCAAGAAGACCGCCGTGGTCTCCACCATCAACGGCGACGCCAACGTCCCGTTCTACAAGGAGCTCGGCAACCAGGGCATCAAGGCGACCGACATTCCGGTGGTCGCGTTCTCGGTCGGCGAAGAAGAGCTCGCGGGCATCGACACCAAGCCGCTGCTCGGCCATCTCGCCGCCTGGAACTACTTCGAGTCGATCAAAACGCCCGAGAACGAGAAGTTCATCAAGGCGTGGCAGGCCTACACCAAGAATCCGAAGCGCGTGACCAACGATCCGATGGAAGCGCACGTGATCGGTTTCGACATGTGGGTGAAGGCGGTCGAGAAGGTGAAGTCGACCGATCCGGACAAGGTGATCGACGCGCTGCCCGGCATCGAAGCCAAGAACCTGACCGGCGGCACCTCGAAGATGCTGCCGAACCACCACATCACCAAGCCGGTGTTCATCGGCGAGATCAAGGGCAACGGCCAGTTCGACGTGGTCTGGAAGACCCCGGGCCTGGTGGCCGGCGATGCCTGGTCGAAGGAGCTCGAGGGCTCCAAGGACCTGATCGGCGATTGGGTCGGCAAGAAGTGCGGCAACTACAACACCAAGACCAACAAGTGCGGCGGCCAGGGCTCGTAATCGAGCGCTGCTGACCTAACGACAAAACACAACCTTCCAAAACCGGAGAAGGCGGCATTGTGCGCCGCCTTCTCCCCACACTCCTGCCGGGGTCATTCACGTGTTCGCCAATTGTATTGATCGTTTTCGTGCGCTGTTTCTCTCGATCCTGCTGCTGAGCTGCCTTGCTGTGCCGGCGCTGGCCGGCCCGTTCGAGGATTCGGTCGCCAAATTCGCCAATGACGAGTTCTCCGACACCGAGGCTGCGGTCGGCGAGATCGCCGCATCGGGCAATGCGCTGGCGTCGCCCATCATCAGCGCGCTGCAGGACGGCCGGCTGTCGGCCGATCCCGACAGCAAGAAAGTCTTCATCACCCAGACCGACGGCAAGATCGTCGACGCCACCACCGGCGCCGCGGTCGACAAGCTGCCGGACAACGCTGCGGCCGTTCGGCTCAACAACCGGCTGCGCCGCACCGTGGAGGCCGCGCTCGGCGGCCTGACGCTGCTGTCGCCGGATCCGGCCAAGCGGCTCGCCGCGGCGCAATCGGTGTTCAAGAGCCACGAGGAAAACCTGCTGCCGACGGTGGAGAGCGCGCTCGCCAAGGAGAGCGTCAAGTCGATCAAGCAGGCCTTCGCCGAGGCGCGCGCCGCCATCATCCTGTTCAAGTCGATGCATCCGATAGCGACAAGCTCGACGCCGTCGCCGTGGTCAAGGCGCGCGGCGATCAGGAGGCGCTGGCGCTGCTCACCGGGCTTGGCGACCAGCCGCCGCTGGTCACCAAGGCGGCCGCAAGCGCGGTGTCCTCGATCCAGAGCAATCTTGCGATGTGGTCAATGGTGCAGAACGCCTGGTACGGCCTGTCGCTCGGCTCGGTGCTGCTGCTCGCCGCGATCGGCCTTGCCATCACCTTCGGCGTGATGGGCGTCATCAACATGGCGCATGGCGAGATGGTGATGCTCGGGGCCTATACCACCTTCGTGGTGCAGGAGGTGATCCGCACCCGCTATCCCGCGCTGTTCGATTATTCGCTTCTCATCGCGGTGCCGCTCGCCTTCCTGGTCGCCGGCTTCATCGGTGTGTTGATCGAGCGCACGATCATCCGCTTCCTCTACGGCCGCCCGCTGGAAACGCTGCTCGCGACCTGGGGCCTGTCGCTGGTGTTGCAGCAGGCGGTGCGCACCGCGTTCGGCCCGACCAACCGGGAGGTCGGCAATCCCTCCTGGATGAGCGGCGCGTTCGAGCTCGGCCAGATCACCATCACCTATAACCGGCTCTGGATCCTCTGCTTCACGCTCGCGGTGTTCGCCATCCTGCTCGCGATGCTGCGCTACACCGCGCTCGGGCTCGAGATGCGCGCGGTGACGCAGAACCGCCGCATGGCGGCCTCGATGGGGATCGCGACCTCGCGGGTCGACGCGCTGACCTTCGGCCTCGGCTCGGGGATCGCCGGCATCGCCGGCGTGGCGCTGTCGCAGATCGACAATGTCAGCCCGAACCTTGGCCAGAGCTACATTATCGATAGCTTCATGGTCGTGGTGTTCGGCGGCGTCGGCAATCTCTGGGGCACGCTGGTCGGCGCCTTCACGCTCGGCATCGCCAACAAGTTCCTCGAGCCTGTAGCGGGGGCGGTGCTCGGCAAGATCGCGATCCTGGTGCTGATCATCCTGTTCATCCAGAAACGGCCGCGCGGCCTGTTCGCGCTCAAGGGCCGGGCGGTGGAAGCATGACGCCGCACATCCTCACCCGTTCGCTTGACCGCGCCGCGACGGCGTTCGTCCTGCTCGTCGCCGCTGTCGGCGTGCTGATCCCGCTGTCGAACCTGCTGTTGCCGCAGGGCTCGATGTTCCAGGTGCCGACCTATCTGGTGGCGCTGTGGGGCAAATATGTCTGCTACGCCATCCTCGCGCTGTCGATCGATCTGATCTGGGGCTATTGCGGCATCCTCTCGCTCGGCCATGGCGCGTTCTTCGCGCTCGGCGGCTACGCGATGGGTATGTACCTGATGCGCCAGATCGGCAGCCGCGGCGTCTACGGCAATCCGATCCTGCCCGACTTCATGGTGTTCCTGAACTGGGACAAGCTGCCCTGGTACTGGTACGGCTTCGACAAGTTCGCCTTTGCCGCGCTGATGGTGCTCGTTGTGCCGGGCTTGCTCGCCTTCTGCTTCGGCTGGCTCGCCTTCCGCTCGCGCGTCACCGGCGTGTATCTGTCGATCATCACGCAGGCGATGACCTATGCGCTGCTGCTGGCGTTCTTCCGCAATGATTTCGGCTTCGGCGGCAATAACGGCCTGACCGACTTCAAGGACATCCTCGGCTTCAACGTGCAAGCGGAAGGGACGCGTGCCGCGCTGTTCCTGCTGAGCTGCCTGGCGCTGATCATCGCGTTCCTGATCTGCCGCGCGATCGTGAGCTCGAAGCTCGGCAAGGTGCTGATCGCGGTGCGCGACGCCGAGAGCCGGACCCGCTTCCTCGGCTATCGCGTCGAATCCTACAAACTGTTCGTGTTCACGCTGTCGGCCTGCATGGCCGGCGTCGCCGGCGCGCTCTATGTGCCGCAGGTCGGCATCATCAATCCGAGCGAGTTCGCGCCGGCCAACTCGATCGAGGCGGTGATCTGGGTGGCGGTCGGCGGCCGCGGCACCCTGATCGGGGCCGCGCTCGGCGCCGTCGTGGTCAACTACGCCAAGACGTTCTTTACCTCCGGGCCGCTCGCGCCGTACTGGCTGTTCATGCTGGGCGCGCTGTTCATCCTGGTCACGCTGCTGTTGCCCAAGGGCATCGTCGGCACCTTCAACAGCTGGTGGGAGCCGCGGCGCAGCACGGGCATCGCAGCCGATGAGGCAAGTGCCGCGCGCGAAGACGGTATCAGCGCAGCGAAGATGGCGGAGTAGGCAGATGAACGTCATGGATACCCGCGCCACCTCGGCCATGCTCTATCTCGACGGCGTCCACGTCTCGTTCGACGGCTTCCACGCCATCAACAATCTGTCGCTGACGCTCGCGCCCGGCGAGATGCGCGCCATCATCGGCCCGAACGGCGCCGGCAAGACCACGATGATGGACATCATCACCGGCAAGACCAAGCCGGATGAGGGCACCGTGCTGTTCGACGGCACCGTCGACCTGACCCGGCTCGACGAGACCCGCATCGCCGAGCTCGGCATCGGCCGCAAATTCCAGAAGCCGACGGTGTTCGAGAGCCAGACCGTGCAGGACAACCTGCTGCTCGCGCTCAACGTCGATCATTCCGTGCGCGGCACGCTGTTCTGGCGCGGCAGCAAGGCCGAGTCCGAGCGCATCGACAAGGTGCTGGAGACCATCCGCCTGACCGACGCGCGCAACCGCCTTGCCGGCAGCCTGTCGCACGGCCAGAAGCAGTGGCTCGAGATCGGCATGCTGCTGGCGCAGGATCCGAAGGTGCTGCTGGTCGACGAGCCGGTCGCGGGGATGACCGATGTCGAGACCCATCTGACGGCGGAGCTCCTCAAGGAGATCAACAGGAACCACACCATCATGGTGGTCGAGCACGACATGACCTTCGTGCGCGAGCTCGGCGTCAAGGTGACCTGTCTGCATGAGGGCTCGGTGCTCGCCGAGGGCTCGATCGACCAGGTGTCGTCGAATGAGCGGGTGGTCGAAGTGTATCTGGGGCGCTAGGGCGATGCTGAAGATCGACAACATCAATCTCTATTACGGCGCGGCACAGGCGTTGCGCGGCGTGTCGCTGACTGCCGAGCCGGGCAAGGTGACCTGCGTGCTCGGCCGCAACGGCGTCGGCAAGACCTCACTGCTGCGCGCCATGGTCGGCCAGTATCCGATCGCTTCAGGCGCGATCAATTTCGACGGCAAGGACATCACCGCGCTCAAGCCCTATGAGCGGGCGCGGCGCGGCATCGGCTTCGTGCCGCAGGGCCGCGAGATCTTCCCGCTGCTGACGGTGGAAGAGAATTTGAAGACCGGCTTCGGTCCGCTGAAGCGCGAGGACCGCAACATTCCCAATGACGTGTTCTCGCTGTTTCCGGTGCTGGAAACCATGCTGGGCCGCCGCGGCGGTGATCTCTCCGGTGGCCAGCAGCAGCAGCTTGCGATCGGCCGCGCGCTGGTGATGCGGCCGAAGCTCCTGCTGCTCGACGAGCCGACCGAGGGCATCCAGCCCTCGATCATCAAGGATATCGGCCGCGCCATTTCCTATCTGCGCAACCTCGGCAACATCGCCATCGTGCTGGTCGAACAATATCTCGACTTTGCCTGCGAACTCGGCGACAGTTTTGCCGTGATGGACCGGGGTGCGGTGAAATATGCCTGCGACCGCGCGAACCTCGATCCCGCGGAGATCAGCCGCCAGATGGCGCTGTAAACAGGAAGTCACGCCGCCTCTCGCGGCGTGCGCAAGGGAGCGTCGGGGGAATGCGGACCGGGATCGCAGGCGCGGCAGCGGCGACGTTTGCGGCGAACCGCGCCGAGGGTGCTGTCAGGTTCGAGGTGCATCGCAAAGACGGCGCCACCCGCCGCGGCGACCTGCATGAGTCGGGCTCCTTGCGTGTCCGCTTCCCGTCACCGGAGGACGACGGCCTCTCGGCCATGTTCGTCAACACCGCCGGCGGCATTGCCGGGGGCGACCGCTTCGAGGTCGCCATCACGGCCGGCGAGGGCGCCCGCCTGACGCTGACCACGGCGGCCGCTGAGAAGGTCTATCGCGCCCCTGGCGCCGCGGCGCGGCTTGATATCTCGCTGAACGTTGCCGCGGGCGCGCATCTCTCCTGGCTGCCGCAGGAGACCATCCTGTTCGACCGCGCGCGCATCCACCGCACTTTCGACATCGACCTTGCCGAAGGCGCCTCGCTCTTGCTCTGCGAGATCGTGGTGTTCGGCCGCGCCGCGATGGGCGAGACCATGCGCCATGGCGAATTCGTCGACCGCTGGCGGATGCGCCGCGCCGGCAGGCTGGTGTTTGCCGAAACGATCAGGCTCGACGGCGACATCGGTGAGAAGCTGGCGCGGCCCGCGATTGCCAATGGGGGCTGCGCGATCGGCACGGCGCTGATCGTTCCGGGCGACGAAGCCTTGGTCGAGCGCATCCGCGAGGCGTCGGAAAGCTTCGGCGGCGAGGTCGGCATCTCGGCCTGGAATGGCTTTGCAATGGCGCGCATCTGTGCCCAAGATGCGGCCCGGCTGCGCGCCGACATGATGACGGTGCTCGGCCGCGCCTCCCTCGTCCCGCTGCCGCGGCTGTGGCTCAACTAGGCATGATCCGGAAAAGTGGATACCGGTTTTCCGATAAGATCATGCCCAACTTAAACGTTTCAGAACGATCAGAGTGCTCGCATGAATTTGTCTCCCCGCGAAAAGGACAAGCTCTTGGTTTCGATGGCCGCCATGGTGGCGCGCCGCCGGCTCGAGCGTGGCGTCAAGCTGAACCATCCCGAAGCCATTGCGCTGATCACCGATTTCATCGTCGAGGGCGCGCGCGACGGCCGCACGGTCGCCGAGTTGATGCAGGCCGGCGCCAAGGTCCTGACCCGCGCGCAGGTGATGGACGGCATCCCGGAGATGATCCACGACATCCAGGTCGAGGCGACATTCCCCGACGGCACCAAGCTCGTCACCGTCCACGAGCCGATCCGATAGGAGCGCGACATGATCCCCGGCGAACTCTTCATCAAGGACGGCGAGATCGAGCTCAATGCCGGCCGCAAGACCGTGACGCTCTCGGTCGCCAACACCGGCGACCGGCCGATCCAGGTCGGCTCGCACTATCATTTCTTCGAGACCAACCCGGCGCTGAAATTCGACCGCAAGAAAGCCCGCGGCATGCGCCTCGACATCGCCGCCGGCACCGCCGTCCGCTTCGAGCCCGGCCAGACCCGCGACGTCCAGCTGGTGGCACTCGCCGGCAAACGCGTGATCTACGGTTTTCGCGCCGAGGTGAAGGGGAAACTTTAGCGCCATGCTGCCAGGATTGCGCATGGTCTCCGAAGCTGCCGAGCTTGCTGCGCACCGTCACAACGGAATGGCGCGCAAGGGGCGCGGCAGTGAGCCTTATATCAACCATCTCGCCGAGGTCGCGAGCTTGCTCGCGCAGGTGACTGATGGTGCGGATGCCGAGCTGGTCGCTGCCGGGTGGCTCCACGACACCATCGAGGACACCGAGACCACGCGCGAAGAGCTCGCGCAAAAATTTAGCGCGCGCGTTGCCGCGCTGGTGGTCGAATGCACCGACGACATGAGCCTGCCAAAGGCCGTGCGCCGGCAGAGGCAGATCGAGGACGCTCCGCACAAATCGCCCGACGCAAAGCTGATCAAGACCGCCGACAAGGTCAGCAACATCGGCGCCCGGATCGTGCCGCATCCAAGCAAGGATGAACGCGACGATCTCGCCGACTATGCGGCCTGGGCCGAGAAGGTCGTTGCCGGTTGCCGGGGCATTAATCCGCGGCTTGACCGTATTTTCGATGACACCATTGCGCGCGCCAAGGCCGTGCTGGCTGAAACTGGGGGCTGATATGTCCGTGAAGATCAAGCGTTCCGTGTATGCCGACATGTTCGGTCCCACGACCGGCGACAAGGTGCGGCTTGCCGACACCGATTTGATCATCGAGGTCGAGAAGGATCTCACCACCTATGGCGAGGAGGTGAAGTTCGGCGGCGGCAAGGTGATCCGCGACGGCATGGGGCAGTCGCAGGTGACGAATGCGCAGGGCGCGGCCGATACCGTGATCACCAATGCGCTGATCGTCGATCACTGGGGTATCGTGAAGGCTGACGTCGCGATCAAGGAGGGCATGATCGCTGCGATCGGCAAGGCCGGCAATCCCGACATCCAGCCCAACGTCACCATCATCATCGGCCCCGGCACCGATGTGATCGCGGGCGAGGGCAAGATCCTCACCGCCGGCGGCTTCGACAGCCACATCCATTTCATCTGCCCGCAGCAAATCGAGCACGCGCTGATGGCGGGCGTCACCTCGATGCTGGGCGGCGGCACTGGCCCGTCGCATGGCACCTTCGCCACCACCTGCACGCCCGGCCCGTGGCACATGGGGCGGATGATCCAGTCGTTCGACGCTTTCCCGGTCAATCTCGGCATTTCCGGCAAGGGCAATGCGTCGCGTCCGGCGGCGCTGGTCGAGATGATCAAGGCCGGCGCCTGCGCGCTGAAGCTGCATGAGGATTGGGGCACCACGCCGTCTGCGATCGACACCTGTCTGTCGGTGGCCGACGACTACGACGTCCAGGTGATGCTGCATTCGGACACGCTGAACGAGTCCGGCTTCGTCGAGGATACCGTGAAGGCATTCAAGGGCCGTACCATCCATGCCTTCCACACCGAAGGCGCCGGCGGTGGCCATGCGCCTGATATCATCAAGATCGCCGGCTTGAAGAACGTGCTGCCGTCCTCGACCAACCCGACCCGGCCGTTCACCCGCAACACCATCGACGAGCATCTCGACATGCTGATGGTGTGCCATCACCTCGATCCGTCGATCGCCGAGGACCTCGCCTTCGCCGAAAGCCGGATCCGCAAGGAGACCATCGCGGCCGAGGATATCCTGCACGACCTCGGCGCGCTCTCGATGATGTCGTCGGATTCGCAGGCGATGGGCCGGCTCGGTGAGGTGATCATCCGCACCTGGCAGACCGCCGACAAGATGAAGAAGCAGCGCGGCGCGCTGCCGCAGGACAAGGGCAACGCCAACGACAATTTCCGCGTCAAGCGCTACATCGCCAAATACACCATCAACCCCGCGATCGCGCATGGCGTGTCGAAGCTGATCGGCTCGGTCGAGAAGGGCAAGATGGCCGACCTCGTGCTGTGGTCGCCGGCGTTCTTCGGCGTCAAGCCGGACTGTATCATCAAGGGCGGCTCGATCGTGGCGGCGCCGATGGGCGATCCGAATGCCTCGATCCCGACGCCGCAGCCGGTGCATTACCAGCCGATGTTCGCCGCCTTCGGCAAGTCGCTGACGGCGTCCTCTGTCGTGTTCACCTCGAAGGCCGCGGTCACCGGCGGCCTCGCCCGCAAGCTCGGGATCAGCAAGAAGCTCTACGCGGTGCAGAACACCCGCGGAAAAATCTCCAAGAAGAGCATGATCCACAATGATGCGACGCCCGAGATCGAGGTCGATCCCGAGACTTATGAGGTCCGCGCAGACGGCGAGCTCCTGACCTGCGCGCCGGCCGAGGTGCTGCCCATGGCACAGCGCTATTTTATGTTCTAAAACCCACCCCGGTAACCAGCGCGTTTTCGAGCGAAGTGGATTTCCGGTTCGCGGAAAAAGCGCGTCAAAACAAGACTTGAGCCAAAAGAGAAAACCGGGAGGAAGTTTCCGTGATTTACGTCGTTGCCACGCTGACCATCAAGCCCGAGACCCGCGCCGAATTCATCGCTGCGGCGACAGCCTGCATCAAGGAAACCCGCAAGGAGCCCGGCAACATCGCCTACGACCTGCATGAGAGCGTCACCGACCACAGCAAGATGGTGTTCGTCGAGCAGTGGGAAAATGCCGACGCCTTGGTGCCGCATCGCACCGCCGAGCACATGAAGACGTTCGGCCGGGTCGCGGTGAAATGCATGGCGGCGCCGCCGAAGATCGAGGTGATCACGCCCGAGAAGGTCGACGTTCGCTAAGCAAGAATAAGAACGGGAGAACCACCATGATCTATGTCATCGCCACCACTCCGATGAAGCCGGAAAACAAGGACGCCTTCATCAAGGGGCACAAGGCGTGCATCGCCGAGACCCACAAGGAGAAGGGCTGCCTCTCCTATGAGGGCCATGTCAGCGTCAACGATCCCAACCTGTATGTGGTGGTCGAGCGCTGGGAAACCCGCGACGACCTGACCGCGCACAGCAAGGCGCCGCACATGAAGGTGTGGCGCGAATATTCCGCCGACATGAAGACAGGCCCGACGGTGATCGAGATCATCAGCGACGGCAAGGTTCAGAAGCTCTGAGGCATCGATGATCCGCGCAACCAAGGTTCTGGGACAGCATCGCTGGAAGGAAGCGGCAGCCGACACCGTCGTGCTCGATTTCGACGACCGGCACCGGCGGCGGATGGCGATGACCGGGACGCGCGGGCTCGAATTCCTGCTCGATCTCGAGAACGCCGTCGCATTGCGCGGCGGCGATGCGCTGGTGCTGGAGGACGGCCGCCTCGTCGAGGTGGTCGCAGCTCCCGAACCGCTCGCGGAGATCCGCGGCAGCGATCCGCATCATCTGATCCGGGTCGCCTGGCATCTCGGTAACCGCCATCTGCCGACGCAGATCATGCCGAAGGGCCTGCGCATCCGCAGGGATCACGTGATCGAGGCGATGGTGAAGGGGCTAGGGGCCCGTGTCATCGAGATCGAGGCTCCGTTCGATCCCGAGGGCGGTGCCTATGCCGAGCATGCGCATGTCGACGAGCAGGCGCATGATCACGCCGGGCACGATCACGCTCATAGCCATGCGCACGATCATGGTCACCACGGTGACGGACATCACCATGATCACGGGCATGACCACGATCACCACCATCATCATGATGAGCATTGCGAGCACGCCCATCATCATCACGATCACTCCCATGCTCATGACCACAAATGAGCCTGATCCTGCCGCGTTGCGCGGCGGGATGGCGGAGGACGAGGCAGCCGCGCTCTATCGGCTGATGACATGGCTGTCGCCGTCCTTTCCGGTAGGCGCGTTCGCCTATTCCAGCGGTATCGAATGGGCGGTCGAGGCCGGCGACATCACCGATGCCGCATCGTTGCGCGGCTGGCTCGCCGCGATGCTCACCGACGGCAGCGGATTTTGCGACGCCGTGTTTCTCGCGCATAGTTTTCGCGCGGCGTCTGAGCCCGATCCTGTCGGGTTGAAGGCGATCGCCGAGCTCGCCGCCGCCTTCGTGCCGTCGCGCGAGCGGCAGCTCGAGACCACGACGCAGGGGCGCGCCTTCATCGAGATTGCTCGCGCCGCCTGGAATTCACCCGGCCTCGACGCGATGGTCGCGGCCTGCGACGGACCGATCGTCTATCCGGTCGCGGTCGGCCTTGTCAGCGCCGCACACGGCAATCGGCTCGCACCTTCGTTGCACGCCTTCCTGCATGCCGTGCTCTCGAACTGGATTTCCGCAGGCGCCCGGCTGATCCCGCTCGGTCAGACCGACAGCCAGCGCGTGCTGGCCGATCTCGAGCCGGTCGTTGCCGCGACCGCAGCGCGGGCCAATGCCGCCTCGCTCGACGATCTCGGCAGTGCGACCTTTCGGGCGGATCTCGCCAGCCTGCGTCACGAGACGCAATATACGAGGTTGTTCAGGTCATGAGGCGCGACACTCTCCACCCGTCGTCCCTGCGAAAGCAGGGACCCATAACCACAGGGCTTTGTTGTTACGGCCGGTGTTGGCCATCCGACCTTATTGAGAGATCACGCGGTATGGGTCCCGGCGTTCGCCGGGACGACGACAGAGGGATTGGTTGACATGCCCACTTCTCACGGCCCGCTGCGGGTCGGCGTCGGCGGTCCGGTCGGCTCCGGCAAGACCGCGCTGATGGACCTGCTCTGCAAGTCGATGCGCGAGCGCTACGACATCGCGGCAATCACCAACGACATCTACACCAAATGGGACGCCGAGTTTCTGGTGCGCTCCGGCTCGCTGACGCCGGACCGCATCGCCGGCGTCGAGACGGGCGGCTGTCCGCACACCGCGATCCGCGAGGACGCCTCGATGAACCTCGCGGCGGTCGCCGACATGCGGGCGAAATTCCCCAACCTCGATCTGGTCCTGATCGAATCCGGCGGCGACAATCTGGCGGCGACCTTCTCGCCGGAGCTGGCGGATCTCACGATCTACGTCATCGACGTTGCCGCCGGCGACAAGATCCCCTCCAAGGGCGGCCCCGGCATCACGCGATCCGACCTTCTGGTGATCAACAAGATCGACCTCGCGCCCCATGTCGGTGCGTCGCTTGAGAAGATGGACACCGACGCCAGAAGGATGCGCGGCGAGCGGCCCTTCGTGATGACCAACCTGAAGAAGAGCGACGGCCTCGACCGCATCATCAGCTTCATCGAGACCAAGGGCGGCCTTCGGCCGCCAGCGGCGGGGAAGGCGGGCTGACGGGGCGGGCTAGTCGTTAATCATTGTGGCACTTCGCCCGGACTTGGGTCCGTCACCCCCGCGCAAAGGCATCGCCTTTGTCGCTGGAGGTGCGAGCGTAGCGAGCCTCGAAGGGTGCACGGCCACCAGTTGGGCCGTCGACCCTTCGAGACGCGCTTCGCGCTCATCAGGGTGACGGTCGACGAGAGGGCCGCCCGGCCGCCGCAAAAAAGCTGCGCAATCGCCGGAACAATTTCCAACTTTGACGATTAGCAACCTTCGGCGCCGCCAAAGACCGCCGGGTGGCGTCGTCGTTAATGTTGCCGACCGGCTCCTGTTGCGTACCGATGATCGCTATTCCATATTCCTGTGCGGCTGGCGTTCTTCGCACCCTGATCCGTCGCCGCCCCCGCAGAAGCCAGATGCCTTCAGTCCCCTTTCGCCACCCCCTGATTGCCGAGTAAGCGTGTGGTTCGACTGGGCTTCATCGTTGCCTTGATTGCGCTGATCGGAGTCCTGCTCTCCGGTCTTGCCGCCTATCGGGTGCACGATCAGGAACTCGCCATCGACGGTATCGCGCTGGCGCGGGCGATCGACGTCCATGCCAGCCTGGTGCAGGACCGCCTGACCGAGCGCGAACTGCTGGCGCGGGTGGCCTCGGGCCTGTTTCGGACGCCGTCGATGGTGAAGGCCAACATGCTGCAGCCGCTGCGCTCGGCGATCTATGCCTTCAAGACCGATTTCGTCGTCGCCGCCTGGATCGCGCGGCTCAAGCCGAACGAGCTGACGGCGGCGGAGGCGGAGCTGAAAGCCGCCGGCTTCACCAACCCCTCGATCCGCGATTTCGACGACCAGGCGCTCGACATCAAGGCGCTCGACAAGCCGATCAACGTGCTGATGGACGTCGAGCCGCGCAACCCGGAGACCCTGAGCATCCCGGGCCGTGCCTTCGACCGCCACTCGGTGGTCGGCCCGATGCTGGCGAAGGCGATGGCCAACGCCAAGCCGGTGGCCTCGGACCCGGTACCGCTGCTGCGGCAGAACGGCCCGGTCGGCGTCGTGCTCGCCGCGCCGGTGTTCCAGGAAGAGGCCTCCGAGCCGGCCGGCTTCATCACCTTTTCCTATGAGCTGTCGGCGCTGATGCTGACCAACGACGATTCCTCGCTGTTCGCGGTGGCGCTGAAGGACCCGCGCGATTCCAACGACGAGTTCACCTCCAACGAGCAGGGCATCGTCACCTCACGTGCGGTGCGCCAGGATGGCCCGCTGCCGTCGATGGTCCGCACCGTGACGTTCGGCGGCCGCGACTGGTCGCTCGACTATTACGCCAAGAGCAACGCCACGGTGCGTGCACAGCAGACCGCGACCATCGTCGCGGCGATCGGCCTAGCGCTGACCGGCATCGTCTGCGGCCTGTTCGGCTATGTCGCCTACAACAATCTGCGTCTCAGTCGCGAGATCGAGGTCCGGATCGGCTTCGAGCGTCGGCTGACCGCGGTGATCGACGAGCTCAACCATCGGGTCAAGAACATCCTCGCGGTGATCCAGTCGATCGTGACCCGCACGCTGCGGCATGGCGCCGATATCGACGGCGCGCGCGAGCTCCTGATCGGGCGCATCCACGCGATGTCGAACGTCGTTACGCTGCTCAGCGAGAGCCAGTGGCAGGGCGTCAAGCTGAAGGGCCTGTTCGAATCGCGCGCGATCCCGCATGCCGACCGGATCGCGGTGAACGGTCCCGATATCACCGTCAGCGCTCGTGCCGCGCAATCGCTGTCGCTGCTGTTCTTCGAGCTCGCCTCGCATTCCGACGAAGGGCTGTCGCTGGTCGGCAAGCATCCGCACATCGTCGCCAATTGGGAGGTCGTCGGCGAGGATGCGGACGCGGTCTTCAATTTCCGCTGGGAGGAGTTCAACACCAGCCAGGCGACGCGTCGCGCCGACAGCGACTTCGGCTTGATCCTGCTCGACCGTGTCGCGCCCGAAGCGCTCGGCGGCACCGCGAAGCGCTACTTCACCGACGTCTCCTATGTCTACGAGCTGACCGCGCCGATGGACACCGTGGTCGACATGACCGAGCGCGACCGCACCGAGCAAATCTCCGCGCCGGTGCGTCCGGTGAAGAAGTAGCCGCGCGCGACCGCCACAGGTTGTGTGGCTCCATCGCTGCGCGGATTGATCGTATTCACGCTAATGGGAATACGCCGGCAGCGTTCCGGGACCGACACCCGGCATCCGTCATATCCCGCAACCGAGCGTTAAAACTTCGTTGAACATGCTTCGGCATATACCGAGCAGGATACCGCTTGAGGACCCCGATGAGGCTTTGGGTCAGCCTGACCTTGCTCGCGGCAGTTTTGCCGGTAGGGCTGTCGCTTGCCCTGACTCCGGCGACGGAGCCGCGCGACCCTGCGGCCATTCGTGCAAGCTATCGCAGGCCCGAAATCGTTCCCTTCCCGAGCAGCAATCCCTATTCGGAGGCGAAATCCACGCTTGGCCAGATGCTGTTCTTCGAACCGCTGCTGTCGCGGTCGAAGACGCATTCCTGCGCGAGCTGCCACAAGCCGAGCCTGTCCTGGGCCGACGGCCTTCCGCGCGCCATCGGTGAGGATCCGAAGGGCTTGCCGATCCGCTCACCGACCTTGATCGACGTGGCTTTCTTCGAGCCGCTGGGATGGGACGGCAAGTTCAGGGATCTGGAATCCGTTGCATTCGGGCCGATCCTCAGCCCGATGAACCTGAACATGACCGAGCCGGAATTGATCGCGCGCCTGTCGGCGATCCCCGGCTATGTCGATGCGTTCGCCCACGCCTTCGGAGACGGTGCGATCACACGGCCGAGGATCGAACAGTCGCTGGCGACCTTCGAGCGCTCCATCATTGCCGGCGAGGCGCCGTTCGACCGCTGGATCAAGGGCGACGAAAGCGCCATCAGCGCCTCGGCCCAGCACGGCTTTGAACTTTTCAACGGCAAGGGACGCTGTTCGTCCTGCCACAGCGGTCCGTCCTTCTCCGACGGATCCTTTCAGGATATCGGCACCGCCAAGGGGCACGACATCGGGCGCGGCCGTTTCTTTCCGACCTCGGCGAAGCTGAAATATGCGTTCAAGACCCCGACATTGCGCGACGTCGCGCGCCGTGCGCCCTACATGCACGACGGATCGGTCGCAACGCTGGAAGATGTCATCGAGCTGTACAACAAGGGCGGGATCGAACGGCCGAGCCGGTCGCCCGACATCAAGCCGTTGTCGCTGACCGCGGGCGAGAAGAAGGATCTGATTGCCTTCCTGCAAACCCTGACCGCGACGGCGCCGCCGGTGGCGGGGGTCCCCAAGCTGCCGCGCTGACCGCGGCGCAGGGCTATTTGAAACAAGGCTATTTGAAACAAGGCTATTCGAAACAGGGACCGCCTTGGGGCAGGGGGCCTTCAGGCGAGGTGCGGCAGCGCGGCGCCCAGCAGGCCAAGCCCGACGAGCAGGAACGCACCCGCGCAGGTCTCGAGGGCCGCCGTGCGCGACGGCGACGATTTTGTCACGTAGGCGAGGGCCGACCCCACCCCGATACTGACGACGCTCAACATTCCGAACATTTAACCGGCCTCCCGATCCGATTTGTCCGGGTTTCACTACGACAGTTGAATTGAGCCCCCGTGCCGGAATTAGCTAAAATTCGACGGAACCGGCCGGAAACGACTGCACTGAGGGACGGGCTGGGGCTTGCCTGCCGCAATTAACCACAATGCAACCAGCGGGTGTCCAAGGCAGGCGCAAAGCCTAAAATTTGATATAAGTTAAACAAGTCCTTAAGTGTGTGTGGGCGGTTGGTTCAATGTTTAGTGGGCGAGAGCGAGATGCCGGTTCGGCTGTGCGCTCTTTTTTCGCCACGTGCCTTGCAGCGGTTTTGTTTTGCGTCGTAGCCGCGCGCAGTGCCGAGGCTCATGTCAAATGGTTCTGCGCCTACGATGTCGCCGGTCAGCCCCGCGGACTCGAGAATGTCCTTTGCCTCGATTTTGAACTGCTGCTCGGCGTTGCCGTCTTCTGGCTGTTTGCGGGCTGCCTGGTCGAGCCGACGTCGCTGGGCGATGCAACCATTCGTGTGCTGAACCGCATCACCGCGGGACTGCGGCTGCACACCGAACTGATGATGCGCGCGGTCGCCGCGTTCTTCTTCATCTCGATCTGGGCGGTCGGCGGCATCCTGCTGACGCCGGAGTTGAAGACGACGTCAGCGCTGGTCGGCGCGTTGCAGCTTGGCATCGCCGCCGGGATGCTGTCGCGGCGCACGCTGCCGCTGTCGGCCGTGGGCATGGCGATCCTGTTCGGGATCGGCGTCCGCGACTATGGTGTCTTCCATCTCGCGGATTACCCGATTTTTCTCGGCGTTGCCGCCTATTTTGCGCTGATCGGGCTGAACAGGGATCTGTTTGGAATCCGGCCGATCGACGTGATGCGGTACGCGGCTGCCGTGACGTTGATGTGGGCCTCGATCGAAAAATGGGCCTATCCGGAGTGGAGCTTCCCGCTCCTGATCGAGCATGCCGGAATGACCCTCGGCTTCGACAATGAGTTCTACATGCGCGCCGCCGGCATGGTGGAATTCGTACTCGCCTTCGCCTTGATCTGGACGCCGCTGATCCGGCGCTGCGCGGCTGCCGTGCTGACCGGGATGTTCATCAGCGCGTGCTTCGAATTCGGCAGGATCGACACGATCGGACACTCGGCGATCATCGCCGTCCTGCTTGCGATTGTCGCCGACGACAAGGTGTTGCCGCGCGACCATCGTGCCGCGTGGCTTGCTCCGGTCGCGCTCTGTGCCGCGCTGTCGTTGACGCTGTTCGTCTACTATTTCGGCCACGCCGCGATCTTCAGGACGTCGGTCCTGTAGATCGTCGTTGCCCCGAGGGGGCTATTTGGCGACGTGGACGGCGAGCTTCATCTTCGGATGAATGCCGCACAACACGGTGAAGTCGCCGGGCACGGAAAATGTGACGTCGAACTTGCTGCCCGGCTGCTGGTCGCCGGAGTCGAAACTGAACGTATCGCTGCTCAAATAAGCGTGATGCAGCAGTTCGCCGTCATCGTTAATGAACCGTAAAACCTCACCGCGCTTGATCGAGATTTCTGCGGGCTTGAATTCACGGTCCTTCTGCGAAATGACATAGGGAGCCGCACCCAGAGCGGCTCCGGCAAGCGCTCCCATGACAATCGCGGCCACAAACGGCACGCGGCCGAACTGGCCGAGGCGCACGGCGCGCAACAAGCCTGACTGCATAGGACCCCCGGTTGAACCTCGAACACCCGACATCGGCTACCCCAGGGCGCAAGTCGTGCCTCCCGGATTACCTGTAACGGCGATTATCGCCAGCTGATCTTAACGATTTCAGCATGAGTTGCAGTCACTACTAAACCAATTTTGAGCAGACAGTCATTTTTCCGCAAGCGCTGCGCGTTTCTGCGTAGCTTGAACATCGAGCACTACGGCGAAACGCGGGCATGGATAGCCTATTAGGCAACCTCAAGGTAAAGGGCAGTGCGGCCTTCCGGTTCGCGACCGGAGGCCTGTCGCGTCTTGCCCTGACTACGGGTTCGATCCGCACCCAGATTCTGATTTTTTGCCTCGCGATGAGCGCCGTTGCCGTCGCGCTCGGCGGATACTCCATCCTTGGCATCCGCCATGCCGGCGATCTGGTGGCCAAGACGTTCGACGAATCCCTGATGTCGATCAATTACGCCCGCGCGGCCGGTGCGGACTTCGCCACAATGCGGGTCGCGTCGTCGCAGCGTCTGCTGACCACGGATCCGGAAATTCGCGCCAGCCTCGACAGCCAGATTGAAAAGCTCGCCAAGACGCTCTCGGAAGACCTGACGATCGCCGCCGACCGCTCGCAGTCCTCGCGCGCCGCGCAAGCCGCGGCAAAGGTTCAGGAAGCCGCCGACGCCTGGATGGCGCTGCATCGCCGGGCGATCGGATCGTCGCTCGAGGGGAATTCGGCGGCTGATCCCCATGCATCGGGGACGACGGTCGGCGATGTCGATCGCTACTCCAAAATCGTCAGCCAGCAGGTCGAGCTGCTGGTCAACTACACCGCCGGCGACGGCTTTCTGTTCCGGCAAAAGGCGCTCTCGACGATCAAGCGGGACCTGCAGCTCAACGTCGCCGGGCTGACCGTCGCGCTGTTCCTGTCGGCCCTGTTTTCGTGGCTGTTGGCGCGCCGGATTATCGGGCCCGTCGCCATCGCATCCCGGGCCGCGCGCAGCATCGCCGGCGGCGACCTCGATGCGACCGTCCCCAAGGGCGGCACCGACGAATTGGGGACGCTCCTGACCGCCATGGAAACCATGCGCGACAACATCAGGCGGATGGTGGATCAGGAGGTCTCGCAACGTCGCTCCGCGCAGGCGCGGCTTTCGGATGCGCTTGAAACGTCGCGCGAAGGCGTCGTGCTCCTCGACGCGGACGGTCAGATTGCCCTGGCCAATTCGCGCGCGGGCGAGTTCATCCGCCTCTCGCCGCAGCTTCTGCAGTCGGATCGGCTCGATGCCGCCCGGCTGGCGCCGGCCGACGGTGACATCGATGGCTTCGCGAGCGAGGCGCGGCTTTCGGACGGACGCTGGCTGCGCGTCAGCCGGAGCGAGACGCAGGAGGGCGGCGTCGTCCTCGTCTACAGCGACATCTCCGCGCTGAAGCAGCAGAAGGCGGAGCTGCATGAGACCAATTTGCGGCTCGATGCTGCGCTCACGCACATGTCGCAAGGCTTGTGCCTTTACAACAGCGAGGCGCGTCTCCAGGTCGCCAACCGCCGGTTCTGCGAGATCTTCGATATCTCGCCGGAGCTCGTGGTTCCCGGAATGACCATGGAGGACGTGCTCGGCCTCAGCGTCGCTGCCGGCAATCATGGCGACTGGACCGTCGCCGACCTGCTGGCGGAGCGCGAGCGATCGATGGCCCAGCAGGAGGGCGGCAACTACCTGCAGCATCTCAGCGATGGGCGGATCATTGCCATTGCGCAACGGCCGACATCCGACGACGGCTGGCTTGTCACTTGCGAGGACGTCACCGAGCAGCAACGGGCCGAGTCGCAGATCGCGTTCATGGCCCGGCATGATGCCTTGACCAGGCTGCCGAACCGGACGTTGCTGGCCGAACGGATCGAGCTGGCGGTCGCTCAGGTCGGCCGCGGATCCGGCTTTGCGGTATTCTGCCTCGATCTCGATAATTTCAAGCAGGTGAACGATACGCTTGGCCATCCGGTCGGCGACGAGCTGCTGTGCGCGGTCGCCGATCGGCTCAACGCCTGCGTTCGTGAGGTCGACACCGTCGCGCGTCTGGGCGGCGACGAGTTCGCGGTCATCCAGTGTGGCGTCCAGGGCGCAGACGAGGCCGAACGCCTCGCGCGCCGCATCGTGGAATGCGTCGGCGCTCCGTATGAATTGAATGGGCATCGCGTGGTCGTCGGATGCAGCGTCGGCATTTCGATGTCGCCGGGCGACGGCACCACTGGCGAGAAGCTCCTGAAGAACGCCGACGTCGCCTTGTACCGCGCCAAGATGGAGGGCCGGGGCACCTGGCGCTTCTTCGAGCCTGCGATGGATGCCAGCCTGCAGCGGCGCCGGGCGATCGAGCTCGACCTTCGCGAGGCGATGTCCAAGGACGAGTTCTCGTTGTTCTACCAGCCGCTTTACGACCTCCATCTCGATCGCATCTGCGGTTTCGAGGCGCTGCTGCGCTGGCATCATCCCAAGCGCGGGCTGGTGCCGCCGGACCAGTTCATCCCGATCGCCGAAGAGATCGGCCTGATCGGCCCGCTGGGAGAATGGGTGCTCCATCGCGCCTGCGAGCAGGCCGTCGGCTGGCCGAGCGAGATGAAGCTCGCGGTCAACGTCTCCGCGGTCCAGTTTCGCGATCCCGACTTCATCGACGTCGTCGTCGACGCGCTCGAGGCGTCAAAGCTGTCGCCGCGCCGGCTGGAGCTCGAAATCACCGAATCCGTCTTCCTCGCGAACAGCAACGAGACGCTTGCAACATTGCACAAGCTGAAGGCGCAGGGATTGCGCATCGCGCTGGACGATTTCGGCACCGGCTATTCCTCGCTGAGCTATTTGCGAAGCTTCCCGTTCGACAAGCTCAAGATCGACAAGTCCTTCGTGCGCGACGCGACCGCAACCAATGGATCGAAATCGATCGTCCGCGCCGTCATCAGTCTCGGCAGAAGCCTTGGCATGACGACGATCGCGGAGGGTATCGAGACCGTCGAGCAGCTCGATCACATGCGCGCCGAAGGCTGCAACGAGGTCCAGGGCTTCCTGTTGAGTCATCCGGTCCCGGTGACCGAAATCGCAGCCAAGATTCTCGAATTGAGAAACGGCTTCAAGCCGCCCGCCGTCAAGAAGGCGATGGCGGGCTAGCACTGCCGAGGCAGCCGCGCCGGTAATGCGTCGGTCGTTTGTCACGCCGCCGCGGGCGCCGCGCTAGCCTTCATTCGATAACCCCGCATGCCAAAGCGGATCGCCGCACGACGCGCGACATGCTTGCCTGCAATATCCCCTGCAAAAGGAAAGGCGGCCCGATCGGGCCGCCTTTCCATTCCAGCATCGCGTTGATCTATCCGCCATTGCCGCCGATCACGGCGCGCACGGTGTTGTCGGGGCCGAAATCCTCGGCGCTATCGACATAGAGCAGCGCGGAGAGCTTCGATCGCGCACGGTTGACGCGGCTCTTGATGGTGCCGACCGCGCAGCCGCAGATCGCCGCGGCATCCTCGTAGGAGAAGCCGGAGGCGCCAACCAGGATCAGCGCTTCACGCTGGTCCTGCGGCAGCTTTTCGAGCGCCGCGCGGAATTCCTCGAACTCCAGATGCGCTGCCTGCGACGGCTGGCTCTTCAGCGTCTTGGCGTAATTGCCCTCGGCGTCCTCCACCTCGCGCCGCCGCTTCCGGTAGTCGGAGCGAAACAGGTTGCGCAGGATGGTGAACAGCCACGCGGGCAGGTTCGAGCCGGGCTGGAACGAGTCGATATTGGCGATCGCGCGCAGCAGGGTCTCCTGCACCAGATCGTCGGCGCGATCACCATTGCCGGACAGCGAGATCGCGAACGCGCGCAGGCTCGGGACCGACGCCAGGATGTCGTCGCGAAGTTCATTCGTGAGAGGCATTAGTCCCCTCCATTGTTCTTGTCGGTATCGCCCCCGGCCACGGCCGCCGCGGCGGCCTCGGGTCCGTCGAGCTTGCGGATCAGTTCCGCAAAGCGGTCGGGCACCCCCTGCCGCACCACGTCATCGTACATGGCGCGAAGCTGGTGGCCGATTCTCGATTGAATCTCGGCGTTGAGACCGCCCTGCTTCTTTACTTCCTTCATGATGTGATCCACGCTTCCCCGGGAGTTAAGTCTCTGATTTCCAAGATGTTTCCTCGAAAAAAGAGGCTGGCCGCGTTGCCTCGTCGATCAGGAGCTAATGCGAAGTTGCGCATAAAGTTCCGGAAGGCTGGAACTATTTCGTGGAACTTTTCCGTCCTTCGCGCGTAGTCGGGCATGCAGGGGAACTTGGGTCGCCCCAGAACTGGATTCTGTAAACTGGATTCTGTCGACCCCAGACAACGGGCTTCAGGCCGGAAGGCCTCACGAACAAGGATGGAGTGGGAATGTCCCGATCGCAGATCGTTGCCGAACACCTTCCGCTGTTGCGCCGTTATGCTCGCGCACTGACCGGAAACCAGGCGTCGGGGGACGCCTATGTCGGGGCCATGCTCGAGGCCCTGTTGCAGGACGGAGCGTTGCTGGACCAGACGCACGGCCCGCGCGCCGGCCTGTTTCGACTGTTCACCAAGATCTGGAATTCGGTGTCGGTGAACAACAACGACAATGAAGACGTGGCGACGCTGTCGCTGCCGCCGGAGCGCAGGCTCTCCAACATCACGCCGCTGCCCCGCCAGGCTTTCCTGCTGCTTTCGCTGGAAGGCTTTTCGGAGGAGGAGGTCGGCTACATTCTCGGCACCGACGTCGCCGAGACGCGCAAGCTGACCGATGCCGCCGGCCGCGAGATGGCCGCCGAGATCGCGACCGACGTCCTGATCATCGAGGACGAGACGTTCATCGCGATGGACCTCGAGAGCCTGGTGAAGAATCTCGGCCACAACGTCATCGGCGTTGCGCGCACGCATTCCGATGCGGTGGCGCTTGCCAAGAACAAGAAGCCCGGCCTGATCCTCGCCGACATCCAGCTCGCCGACGGCTCGTCGGGACTCGATGCGGTGAACGAGCTGCTGCGGACCTTCGAGGTGCCGGTGGTGTTCATCACCGCTTATCCCGAACGCTTCCTGACCGGTGAGCGGCCGGAGCCGGCGTTCCTGATCTCAAAGCCATTCCAGCCGGCGATGGTGTCGGCGGTGGCGAGCCAGGCGCTGTTCTTCCAGCGCAACTCGCGCAACCGCACGCCGCGTGCCGCGTCGGCATGACCTGAGTTTACGCAAGAGGGCAAAGTCCGGCCGGCGTACCGAGAGGTACGCCGGTTTTTTCTTGGAGTATTTCGAAGCTACTTCAGTGTGACGCGGACCGGCAGCGTGCTGAGCGCCCGCAGCCCCGAGCTGTCGCGGAAGGCTGTGGGGCCTGCAATGTCGAATTGCTTCACGCGGCTCGCCAGCGCTGTAATCACCGCCTCCGCCTCCAGCCGCGCCACCATCTGCCCGACGCAGCCGTGGATGCCGACGCCGAAGCCCATGTGTCCGGACAGCCGCCGCCTGACGTCGAACTGGTCGGGATGCTCCCAGCGCGTCTCGTCGCGGTTGGCGGAAGCGAGCAGCAGCAGCACCTTCTCGTGCTTGCCGATCCTGACACCGGCGATCTCGGTGTCATGCGGCGTGGTGCGGAACACGAACGGCGCCGGTGAATCGAGGCGCAGCGTCTCGTCGAACGCCGCGCGCGCCAGCGACGGGTCGGCGGCAAGCAATGCCCATTGCTCGGGATGGCGCGCCAGCGTGTACAGCGCCATGCCGATCGCGCTGATCGTGGTGTCGAGCCCGGCCGAGAGCAGCGAGCGCACCAGCAGCGGAGCCTCCTCCGCGCTGATCTCGCCCGCGTCGGCCGCCTCGTAGACCTGTGCGCCAAAGCTGCCCGGGCGCAGCGCCTCGCGCTGACAGCGTGCCGCGACCCAGGGCAGCACGCGCGGCGCCTCTTTCATCAACTCGCGGAAATAGTCGTTCTCGGGCCCGAAGCCGGCGAACACCATCGCGCCATAGGTCAGAAAGTTCTCGCGGCCTTCCTGGTCGATGCCGAGCGCGTCGGGAAACACGCTGACCGGAAACACCTCAGCGATGTCCTTGATGGCGTCGAACGATCCGCGTTCGACCAGCCCGTCGATCAGCCGGACAGCCGTCGCCTTGAAGTCATCGGCAAGCTTGCGCATCGCGCCGGGCGACAGCACCCGCGCCAGAACCGCGCGGGTCCGCGTGTGCAGCGGCGGATCGGCTTCCAGCACGATGCTCGGCGGCCGCCACGGCTTTTCCTTGAAGTGGTTCGCAAGCCCCGCACCGCCGGCGTTACTGAAATTGACGTGGTCGCCGAAGATCGTCTTGACCTCGGCAAAGCGCGGCACCGCCCAGATATCGTACTTGGTCAGCCGAATGGCCGGCCCCGCGGCGCGCAGCTCCGCATAGGTGCCGTAGGGATCGGCCCGCGTCGCCGGACTGAACGGATCGAAATCGCTGCGGATAACCTCGCCGGCCATCGTGCTCATTGGGACCCTCCCGTTCTATGATTAGTTAATTGACCATAGTCAATTAATATCGGGGTGGCAAGGGGGCTCAGGTTGCCATCCGTGCGAACAAGCGGCATGGAGGCGCCAGGGAGATGGCAATGTCGATCGAGGAGCGAGCCAAGGGCACGCGGCGCTTTCAGCGCAGGGCGCGCCAGGAGGCCGACAAGGAGGTGCTGAAGGCGCTGATCCTCGAGACCGCGCGCAAGGAGTTCGCTGCCGGCACGCTCGAGACGGTTTCGATCCAGAAGATCGCCGACGCGATCGGCTACTCGAAGGGCACCGTCCTCAAATATTACCCGACCAAGCTGCTGCTGCTGCTCGCGGTGAAGCAGCAGAACCTAGAGGTGGTCGCTACACAGCTCGAGCGGGTCCGCGCGCAGACAACCGACAGCGATCTGCGGCTGCGGCGGGTGATGGAAACCTATCTCGATTACTGGGCGGACAATCCCGATCACTTCCGTTCGCTGTTCTCGATGTCCGGTACGGTCGAGGACCGCCGGTTTCCCGACGGCGTCTATTTCGGCGAGACCGAGATCGCGCGCCGCAGCTACGAGCTGTTCGTGGTCTCGGTGCGGGAATATCTCGCGGCACATGGCGCCGAGCCGGCGCCGGGCCTGCCGCAACGGCTTGCGACCGCATTGCTTGCAGCAATCCATGGCGTGGTCGCGCTGACGCTCGGAACGCCCACCATGAAGCTGCCCGACATGCGCGGCACCGGCCGACTCCTGATCGCAAGCCTGATCGATGCCTGGACGAGCAGGCTTGCCGTCGCACGGAAGAGCGAGGGCTGGCCAAAGATCACGACCGGCACCTTTGCCTGACAGGGCGATGCGGCATGCGCGATGCGATGTGGAATCGCGTGCCGCCGCCTGCTAAGCGCGGCCGATGGATACGACGCAGCGCGATCGAACAATCGGCTTTCTCTGCCTGGTGGTGACGGCCTTCGGCTGGGCCCTGAACTGGCCGCTGATGAAGCTGTTGCTGCAGCAATGGCCGCCGCTGTTCGCCCGCGGCCTGGCGGGGACCTGCGCGGCGGCGATCCTGGGCACGCTGGCGCTGGCCCGCGGCCAATCGCTCGCCGTGCCGCGCGAGGCGATGCCGCGGCTGTTGTTCGCCTCCTTCACCAATGTCTTTGCCTGGATGGGCTTCGGCACCATCGCGATGAAATTCGTCATGGTCGGCGAGGGCGCGCTGCTGGCCTACACGATGCCGATCTGGGCGATGCTGTTCGCCTGGCCGGTGCTGCACAGCCGCCCGACGCTGCGGGATCTGGCGGCGCTGGTGCTCGGCGTCGCCGGCGTTGCGTTGCTGCTCGGCGGTAACGGCTTTGCGTTCAGCGCCGACAAGCTCACCGGCATTGCGCTCGCGCTCGCCTGCGCCATCCTGTTCGCGCTCGGCAATGTGCTGAACCGCAAGCCGCTGCCGATGCCGCCGCTCGCGGTGGTCGCCTGGCAGGTCGGCATCGGCTGTCTCGTGATGCTGCTGCTCGGAATTTCATTCGAACATCCGGACTATGCCGCGATCACGCCGTTCGGCCTCGGCTGCTTCGCCTACATGACGCTGATGCCGATGGGCATCTGCTATCTCACCTGGTTCGAGACGCTGCGCCGCCTGCCGCCGACATCGGCGTCGACGGGGATGCTGCTGGTGCCGGTCATCGGCGTGGTGTCGGCTGCGATCATCCTCGGCGAGCCGCTGGGGCTGCGCGAGATCGGTGCCATGGCACTGACGCTCGGCGGCGTGACCCTGGCGCTCCAGCGGGCCTGAGCCGACGACCGGCGGAACCGACATTCGCAAGACGCGTTCTCCTGTAAAGGGAGCTTGGCCATGCGCAAGGCGATCGCGCGGCTTGATGCGGAGCAGAAGGCGCAGCTGCTTTATCTCGCAGATCTCGGCACGGCGATGTTTACGTCGGCGCTCGTGGTCTGCACCCTGAAGGCGGTTGTGGACCTCTTCGTCGGCGGCTGAGCCGCCACACCAGCGCCAGCACGCCGTCACTTGACCTCCGGCGCGTCCCCCTGCGTGTGCCCTTCAGGCCCGCGATTGAACACCCCGTAATCGCTGGACTTCACCCCGGCCGCAGCGTCGGTGGCGACGCCGGCAAGACCGAGCTTGAGCAGCTCGCGAACCGCCGCGGCGCGGGTCGGCATGCGGTGCTTGAAGCGGAAATCGTCGAGGGAAGACAATTCCTCTGGCGACAGCATGACTTGCAGTCGCTCGGCGCGCAGCTCGTTCATCGGAAAATACCCAGACTTAGCTGAATGAGTAATTTGCTAAACGGACAAACTCCCCTTGGGTTCCTATGCTTGCGACAAAGACCTCGAATGAGTATAATTATCAAGCAAAATCAATAACTTAATTGGAAAATCGAGGAGCGCCGGGCCGCCTGTTTGGTTATGTTGTGGGAGAGATGCAATGGCTAACCAGGTCAAGCTGCCCCGCAAACTATCCGAGGAGCCGAGAGCGCCGGAACCGCGGCGCGCGAGCCACGCTCGGGTCATCGATCAACTGGACCGGTGGGCCAACAGCCCCGGTCTGCAACCACCGAAGGTGTATGATGCAGAAGACGATTCAGAAGCGGAAACGGTCTGAGCCCCATACGTTCGAGCAGCGCCTCGAGGAACATCGGGTGCGGCTCGAGGGCCAGCTCGCTAGGCTGCCGCGTGGCGTCGCGCGCGAACAGATCATGGCGCGTATCGAACAGTTGAAGACAGCCGTCGAGCTCAACGCGATGTTGTCGACGAGCGTATAATGGATAGTGGCCACGCTATGCGGCCGCTCAGCATCCCCGGCAGACCGAATTCAGCTTTGCCATGAGGGCGGGACTATCCCACGGCGCGACGGGATTGAAGGATGCCGACGCCCTCCCAAAAATGAATGGCACGGTCAGGACGGCGGTATCGTCCTTCACGTCGTTGGGCAGCGCGGCAAAGGGTTGGGCGCGCTCAACGATTGCCAGTGCCTCTGCGTCTATCGCCGGGATGCCGGTGTTCTCTACGAGCCAGCTCGACACGAGATGACCTGCGTGATCGATCCTGAAGCCGACTTTTGCGGTGCCTCCCTGCCCAGGCGCCAACGGTGGGTAACGCCGGGCCTGGCGCAGACGGTTGGAAATATCTTGCGTCCATGCCGCGACCGAAGGGGTGACCGGCAAGGCTGCGCGGTCCTCGGCGAGTATGGGAGCTGTGGCAGCAAAGAGCAAAGCAAGACAAGCAACGAGCCGTCGCAACATCTGGGAAGTCGGTCCACTTTAACAATCAGCAATCATTCTATTCGCGCTTTGGTTGATTGCAAGCCGCGAAACTCGTCACGTGGCGGAGCTCCATCAAGCTGCTGCCCGCGAAAAAACATCTTGGAAAACGTCTTGCCCGCATTCGCCCGTGCACCGTAGCATCAGCACGTTGATGGGATGGAGTCCCCCGATAACCGCCGCAAGGCTGATGACTCCTACCGGGCGCGACAGCGTCGGTAGGAGCATACGCCACTGCCGATCCGCCGCCGCGCCCCGCGAACGAGAAGGGGCAGAGCATGACGGGTCTTCCTGGTTCACTCTCAATCGCATTGTCGCTGGTCGGGTCGATCTGGCTCGTCGGTGTCGTCGCCCTGCTGGTCGACGCGCCGGGCGAGCTGGTTGCCGCGACTTTCGTTGTTGGGCTTGTGACAGGCATCGTCGAGTGGCGAGGCATGATCCGGAAAAGTGGGCGCCGGTTTTCCCAGCGACAAACGCGAAGCGTTTGCGCAGAGATCATGCCCAAGAAAAACAGAGCACGATGACGCGTCGTCGTGCTCGGGAAGGGTGAGACTTTGAACGTACATTTGTTGGCGGCGGTCGCGTTCTCGATCCTGGCGCTGTTCGGCGGCCTGATGCTGGTGCGAGCGCTCGCGGCTTGACGGTCAACTCCGCGCTCCCCATTCCGTCATCCCCGCGCAAAGGCTTCGCCTTTGTCGCAGGAGGTGCGAGCGGAGCGAGCCTCGAAGGATGCGCGGCCACCAGCCGGGCCGACGATCCTTCGAGGGCCGCTGAAGAAGCGGCCACCTCAGGATGACGGGTTGAGTATCGCGAGAGGCTAG